>CAZORS010000125.1:0-16662 GCA_964582025.1 uncultured Pirellulaceae bacterium
CCCACAAGTCATCCCCTCAGTTTTCAACCTAAGTGGGTTCGGTCCTCCACGCAGTATAACCCGCGCTTCAACCTGCTCATGGGTAGATCACTGGGTTTCGCGTCTGCCGCATACGACAATGGTCGCGCTATTAACACTCGGTTTCCCTAGGGCTCCAGACCGTAAGTCCTTAACCAAGCCGCATACGACAACTCGCCGGATCATTATGCAAAAGGCACGCCGTCACACTGAACGAATCATAGTGCTCCGACCGCTTGTAAGTGTATGGTTTCAGATACTATTTCACTCCCCTAACCGGGGTACTTTTCATCTTTCACTCGCGCTACTGAGTTCACTATCGGTCATTAGAGAGTATTTAGCCTTACGGGATGGTCCCCGTTGATTCAGACCCGGTTTCACGTGACGGGCCCTACTCAGGTGCTCTACGAGAGGCTTGTACTTTTCGCTTACGGGACTCTCACCCTCTATGGTTTGCCGTTCCAAACAATTCTGCTAAGCAAAGCTTTGTAACTCTCATATGTAAAGTCCTACAACCCCACAGGGGAAACCCCCGTGGTTTGGGCTGTTCCGCGTTCGCTCGCCGCTACTGACGGAATCGATTTTTCTTTCTCTTCCTCGTGTTACTTAGATGTTTCAGTTCACACGGTTGGCCGCAAAGTACCTATGAATTCAGTACCCGCTAATTCAGGAATCCCGGGATCAATGTTTGTTTGTCAACTACCCCAGGCTTATCGCAGACTTACACGCCTTTCATCGCCTTCTAATGCCAAGACATCCCCCATACACCCTTAATAGCTTGACCACAAATATCCAATTCTTTCCAAGTCGCCAACCCGAAGGTCAACAAGCCTGAAGAGAACCGTTTACTCTTTAATGCCAATCGTTCGAAAACGATCAACATTGTGTTCAAACCACATATAACGATATTCTTCTTAATTCAATCTTTCGACACGTGTTTCAAACTCAACCCGAGGGTTTCGTTATCCACAGCGCTACTCAAGAGTGGTTTTTATGTTTGATACATCTCCGCCAAAGCCGAAGCTTTAACCTTGATGAATCATCCATATAGATGCCATCTACTTCACAAACAAATTGTCAAAGATCAATGCAAGACCGAAGTCTCACGGGCCATCGATACACGACAACCAACTCTCGTTCATTTTCATGTTGGAGAGTGCCTTTGAGCTGAAGGTTCGCTCTGAATCTGTCTCCGACGCGTCGGCAGACAGATAGAACAAATTCAACTCAAAGGCAGTCCCCAACAGGGATGCTTCCCGACTGTTTTCAGTTGGGTCCGGGATTGTATGACTTTTTCGGTTGGCGTCAACCGTAAGTAAACCCGGATTTTAAAGAAAGGCAAAAATTGTGGGCAGTGCGTTTGATTGAGCCTAACTTGGCCAACCGGCAACACCCTTTTGCATCTTCCATGCTTCGCTTCTCAGCGGTGGAGCAGAATTATACGAATCATCGGAAAGTGCTCAAGGGGTAAACAGCCATTTCTGAAGTTTTTTCGAAGAGAGTTCTTCTTTGTTTGAGTTTGTTGATTTTCACGCGGTTTTTAGCGTGTACGTTAGCGGTCGCACCGCATAGGTTTTGCCTACGAGGAACCTACGCAACGCAAAATTTCGCTCTGGTTCGTTTAGGAGCTCGCCGGAAGTGTTGAAGAATCCTTTCCAGTATTCGATTTCGACGTGGTTCATCGTCACGTTTCTAATTGCGATCGGAATGACGGTCGGCCCGGCAACTTGGTTTTTCATAGGCATCATCGAATGCATGTTTTGCTTCTGCCTTTGCAATTATCTCAGTGACAATCTCCCTGATGCGATTGAGTCGCTGATGAAGGCGAACGCTTTAAGAGCTGATGGGACCACCAGCACAAAGCGAGAGAAGATCGAGGCGTCGGAGCGAGTACGGTTCAAACGCAATATCTCGATTCTTATTCTGGTCTTCTTTGCAGCGACAAACATCGGTTTGTTGGCTCTGCGGGTCGATCGGGTTTTTGAAGGCCAGACTTATATTGTTGATTCGCCAGAAGTTCAGGCGAGGCCCGGACGGAGGATCCCCGAGTCGCAGTTGGCTTGGGAGATCGGCAATCGCCAATTGGCTGCTACGGGACAAGAGCCAGTAGGTGCGAGCGTAGTCGGCACAACGCGTTTTGCCGTGCTTTTGGTTGCGATCGCTATCTGGATTTTGGCAGCCGTCTTGATCCCTGTCGGCTACCTCGGCATGTTGCGAACGATGGCATTGGAAGCCAGCGGTCGTTCGGAGTACTACAGATCCTATGACTTTGCTGGCGAGTCGAGGTAGCGTCGGGAATCTGTTTCTGCCTTTCTTTGTTGTCGAGTTGATCGCACTGTGTCGCTTTGTTGGCGCATTGGTTTTGGCTTCTTGGCTGCTTCAGTGTCCGGGGGCGCGGTTTCGTTTTGAGTTTTCCAGCACGGTTTTTACCACGCAGAAGTGGTCGGTTTGCTGAACTTCATTTCCCGTTGTTCGGTTTGGCACGCCAATTGAATAAAGGTTTTGTCATCAACAAGGCCAACAACGGCCAACCAAAATTCAAAACTAAGGGAATGAAAATGAAGACTCAAATCAAAAGCCTGTTCGTTGCGATCGTTGCCACTTGTGTTCTGACGACTGTCGGATTTGCTCAGCAAATGATGACTCAGCAAACAGTCATCGAACCGCAAGTTCAAACGCAAACTCAGCAATACGTCATGCCCGGCGTGCAACCCATCCAACAGAATCCGTTTTACTTTGGAATGAATGTTGAGCTCAAGCGAGATGGCTGGGGACGCACCACGTTGCGAGTTGTTGGCGTAACACCCGGCAGCCCTGCTCAGCGAGCCGGCCTCGAGTTTGGTGATGAGATTCGTCGAGTTAACGGTCGCGGATTCAGGTTGGCCAGCGACAGTTTCGCCGCGGTTCGAATGATCAATCAGTACGTGATGACGCCGGTATACGGCGGGCCAGCCCCTGCTTCTGGCGGAGCGGCTGCCCTTTTGATTTCGCCGATGCCAACGCCGAATCCAGTCGCACGTATGGTCGTTCGTAACGTTCGAACTGGTCGGGATGTAATCGTCAAGGTTTTCCCCACTCGTGTCGGAGGCGGCGGTGGAGCTCCGGCGGCTGCTGCAGCAGTCGTTTCAGCCGGTGGGTAGTGTTGGCTCACTTGAAGAAGTGTGAGACAGCTTTAACTGACGGAAGAAAAATGAGAATCGATCTTGGCGTTGCGAGTAATCGTGACGCCTTTTTTGCGTTAGCACAAAAAACGGATGGCCAATCGAAATTGACCATCCGCCTCGTCCCATCAAGATTAATTCTGACGCATACGTTTAACTGAGCTTTCGATCAACTAAACCTTTCTCTTGCGTCTGACCAGCAATCCCACTGTCAAACCGAGCAAACACATTGCGGAACTTGGCTCAGGTACTGCCGTTAAAGTAAAGTTCGACAGTGTCACGGTATTGGAACCGTAGTTGACGACAAAAGATCCCGTTCCGTCTGTTGTCAGCAACGTTGAACCATCGGCCGCGTTAGCAAACTCGCCCATGATTTCGTTCCCGAGCCCTGACGCTGAGGCGATCGCAAACACGTCTGTGCTAAGCGGGTTGAACGAGGAAAGTAGCGAGACTTCCAGCATTCCGTCCAGCATCAGGTTTCCATCGACTTGCAAGAAGTCGAAAAGTGAATCACTTTCCAGTTCTATCTGAAGTGCCGCTGTGCTGGTGAAAATTGTGTCATCTAGCAAGGTCAACGTGCCAGCCGAGTTGCCTGGAGCGACATCGCCTGCGACAACGATTGAACCGAATTCGACATCCAAGACGCCATCGCCTGAAATTAGACTGCCAACATTGTTAGTCAACGTTCGGGCTTGAACTTCACTTCCTGCTCCGATGTCAATCGTGCCGTTGTTGATCACGCCTTGGAGTGAGTCAAGATTTCCGCCGTTGCTGGCCCGGAGAGTTCCATCATTTGTGAAGAAAGTCGCGCTGTTTATACCCACAGTATCAACAACTAGTGACGATCCAGAAATGTCAGCTTCAATTGTTCCACCCATTCCGTTGAGGATGTCGATGGTGTTTTCGCCAAGGTTGCCTTGACCGATCACGATCTGACTAGCGATATCCAAGGTTGCTCCGCCAATCCCGTTGATTCCAGCGTTGACTCCGTTGAGCCGTACCGTTCCTCCACCAGTCAGCGTTGCCCCACCAGCTTGGACTTCGATGTCCGTGTTGCTTGTGCCAGCGATGACATCAATTGAGCCGCTGTTGTTAATGGTGCCTGTGATTCCAGTGTCGCTATTGTTGAAGGATCGTAAATTTCCCTCGATGTTGACGTTTTCCAGAAACGAATTGGTACCAGCGAGCACATCAACGGTGCCTGAATCAAGCGACCGCAGCGTTCCCCCAGTGACCGTCGAGTTGTTAAGCTCGACTCGTGATCCATCGAGTGCCTCGGTCAAGTTGTTGTTATTCAACTGAGTGCCCGAAACGCGAAGGACACCACCGTCTGACGATCGCAGCGTGCCGTTGTTGGTGAAGTTGTTCGTTGAATCAGCATCGATATTGAGCGCTTGTCCGCTGACGTTTGCGTCAACCAAGCCATTGGCAGAGTTGATGACTCCCATCGAGTTTTCACCGATTGAGCCTTCTCCTTCGATGGTTTGGTCACCGATGGTCAATACAGTTCCGCTCAATCCATTGATTCCAGCGCTAGCGCCATTGAGCGTTACGGTGCCGCCGCCAGTCAGCGTCGCGTCGCCAGTTTGGACTTCGATGTCCGTGTTGCTTGTGCCAGCGAAGACATCAATTGAGCCGCTATTGTTGATGGTGCCTGCGATTCCGGTGTCGCTATTGTTGAAGGTTCGTAGCTGTCCTTCAAAGTTGACGTTCTCCAGGAACGCATTGGTGCCAGCGAGCACATCGACGGTTCCTGAACCAAGCGACCGCAACGTGCCGCCGATAATAGTCGAATCTAATAGCTCGACTCGCGAACCGTCGAGTGCCTCGGTCACGCTGTTATTGTTTAGCTGAGTCCCCGAAACGCGAAGCACACCGCCGTCTGACGATCGAAGAGTGCCGTTGTTGGTGAAGTCATTCGATGAATCAGCGTCTAGGTTGAGCACCTGTCCGCTGACGTTTGCGTCAACCAAGCCATCGGCCGAGTTGATGACTCCCATTGTGTTTTCACCGATTGAGCCCTCGCCTTCAATGGTTTGGTCACCGATGGTCAATACGGTTCCGCTCAATCCGTTGATTCCCGCGTTGGCGCCAGTCAGCGTTACGGTTCCTCCGCCCGTCAACGTTGCGTCGCCAGTTTGGACTTCGATGTCCGTGTTGCTTGTGCCAGCGATGACTCCAATCGAGCCAGTATTGTTGATCGTGCCCAGTAGTTCCGTGTCGCTGTTGTTTTGCGTGACAAGGTTTCCGCTATTGGTAAGGTCTTCAAATCGCACATTTGAAGAACCTTCGACATTCAAAATACCGGTGCTCGTCGTGTTGAGCGTCCCTCCAGAGATCGTTGAACTATTGAAGGTAACGGCGGAATCGGCCTCAGCTTCGATCAGTCCACCGGCGTTATCAACGTCTGACCCAGAAAACCTCAGCGTTCCCTCGTTCGTCGCTTTCATGACACCGTCGTTGTCGACGCCGTCATTGCTGGCGTCCACGTTGAGTACACTCGTGGCAACGTTTGCATCGACGACCCCCGTTGCCGAGTTAATGATGCCAATTGTGTTCTCGCCGATTGAGCCTTCACCTTCAATGGTTTGGTCTCCAACGGTCAGCACAGTTCCGGCCAATCCGTTAATTCCGGCGTTTGTGCCAGTGAGTTTCACCGTGCCGCCGCCAGTAAGCGTTGCGTTTCCAGTTTGGACTTCAATGTCCGTGCTGCTTGCACCGGCAAGCATTTCTACCAGGCCAGAGTTGTTGATCGTTCCAGATATCCCAGTATCCGAATTGTTGTTTGCAACAAAGTTACCGCTGATCGCGACATCGGCCAAGTTCACATTGGAACTTATGTCGACGCTAATTTGCCCAGTCCCAGTTGAACTCAAGTCGCCGTTAGTGATCGTCGAATTGTTCAAGCGGACGGCTGATCCATTATGGGCTGTGATTTGACCACCCGTGTTGTCGACAATGCTTCCATCAATCCGAAGGACTCCGCCGCCACTGGCCTGCATTGTTCCAGCATTCGTTGCCCCAACTGCATTGACGTCAAAATTCAAAATTTCACCGCTTACATTTGCATCGATCAAACCGTTCGCTTGATTGACGATGCCAATTGTGTTTTCGCCCACACTGCCCTGCCCTTGAATGGTCTGATCAACAATCGTCAGCGTTGCGCCGCCGAGGCCATTGATGCCAGCGTTGCCGCCATTGAGTGTTACGGTGCCCCCTCCGTCAAGCGAAGCGCCCAACGCATCGATTTCGATGTCTGAGTTGCTTGTTCCAGCGTTGACATTGATGTCGCCGCTGTTGATGACTGTGTTTCGGAATTGAAAATCGGCGTTGTTTCCGACATTGATCGTGCCGGCGTTGTTGAGCGTCGTTGTTGCGGTGCCTCCAAAATCAAGATTCTGGCTCTGGTTGATATTTACAATACCGGCGGCGTCTACGGTCAACGAATTGATATCGACGTTGCCGTTAACCAGAACTGGAGAAGGCCCCCCAACCATCGCATCAGTGCTTGTTCCGTTAGGAGCAACGCCGCCGATCCAGTTTCCTCCGTTGAACCAGTTGTCGTCTCCTCCAGCACCGTTCCAAGTGATTTGAGCCTGCAATTGGCTACTGCCAAAAGATATCGAAATCGCAACAACCGCGGCGGAGGCCAATAACGAAGCTTTGCTTCGGCGAAACCAGTCTGAAAGTGGTAAATTGATTTTCATGATCGTCCCATCTTGAATTTGAAAAATGTGTTTCGGCTGATTGTTCATTTGTCACGCCGTTCAAATCCAGAAACGCTTTGTGCCCGATCCATCGGACGAATAATCGTTAAAATTAGTCCAGTCAGTGGTTTTTGGAACGAAAGTCTTGGAATGGAATCAGTCAAAAGACTACGATGGAACGCATCTTCGATAAGCGTTCCGCGAATCCCAACCATGCTCGACGACAATGAATTTACCCGGCTGATGCAACAGACTCGCGCTGGTGATCAAGCCGCCGCAATGAAGCTGGTCGAGCTCTACGAACCTGAAATTCGGCGCACTGCCCGAATGCGGATGACGGACCCGAAGCTTCGTCGATTGGTCGATTCGATGGATATTTGCCAATCGGTTTTCGGCAAATTCTTTAACAAGGCGGCTCAGGGCGATTTGAATCTCGATACGCCAGATCAGTTGCTTGGGTTGTTGGTAACGATGACCCGAAATCGCGTGGTGGATGAGCATCGTCGCCAAACGCGAAAGAAACGCGGAAGCGGTGAAGCGCCTTTGTTGGCCGAGTCAAATATGGTGGTCGAAGGTAGCCCCGGGCCGAAGACCGCTTTCGAAATGAAGGATCTTCTGGATCAAGTTCGCTCACATTTGACGCCTGAAGAATTGGAGATCGCCGACCGCCGTAATTTGGGCAAGTCTTGGAATGAGATCGCGGATGAACTTTCGGAGTCCTCTGAGGTTCTGCGCAAGCGGCTTGAGCGAGCGTTGGAACGAGTTCGTGGGCATTTTAAGGGAGAATCCGAGTAGTCTCAGATTAGCGCTGGTCAGAATTCCATCAAATTTCCTGATTGACTGTCCGATTCACGACTGGTGTCGCGTTTTCAAAAGAGTGACAATCGTCGACCCCGTTGGCGGCGGTTTTATCATTTGCCAAACTGGGTTTTTTGTTTGCCAACCTGGCAAAGGAATTTGGGATGCAGCTGGATGAAATACTTGAGCGTCAGCAGCGCAGTTGGGATGACGACGATCCGATTTCCATCGAGAATCTTTTGTCGGAAGCTCCAGTCCTCCGCAAGCAATCTGCCGCAGTTGTCGATTTAATCTACGCAGAAGTTTTGCTGCGAGAACAACGCGGCGAGCATCCTTCGAAAGAAGATTACGTTTTCCGTTTTCCAAAGTTGAGTGACTCGATCGAGAGACAATTCCAAGTCCATCGTGTTTTGGGATCGTCCGCCGAGGCCGAGATCTTGACTGATCCCGGAGGCGAAACTCTGAGCGAGAACCCGAGATTAAGGGTCGCTTTCGCTTCGACTCCGCCTTCCGTTCCGGGCTTTGAGCTCGAAGAAATGCTGGGCCGCGGTGGCAGCGGCGTCGCGTGGCGAGCACGTGACATCAATCTTAATCGAACAGTCGCGATCAAGTTTTTACTCGACAGTGATAGCGATGGAGACGATCCGCTCAACAGTGATCGTCTGTCACGCGAAGCTACCGCTGCTGCCAACCTGTTGCACCCTTCGATCGTTCAGGTGCATCAAGTTGGAGAAACTGAAGGCGTTCCGTTTCTTGTTATGGAATACGTAGACGGAGGGTCCTTGGCTCAAGAGCTTCGAACTGGTCCATTGCCAGCGGAGAAATGTGTTGAGCTGGCAACCGCGATCGCGCAAGCTGTTGAACACGCACATGAAAATGGGGTCATTCACCGCGACATCAAACCCGGGAATATTTTGCTCAGCCGTGATGGCGTTCCGAGGGTTTGCGATTTTGGATTGGCGCGGAAACTGGATGCGGAACATTCGCTTCACGAAACGGGCGATGTGCTGGGAACTCCAGCTTATATGCCGCCCGAGCAAGCGCGAGGCGAAAATGCGGACAAGCGGTCCGACGTCTACGCGATCGGTGCGGTGCTGTATCAGTCGCTGTGCGGTCGATCGCCGTTTCAAGCCGCTCATCCTTGGGAGATTCTCTACCAAGTTACGACCATTGATCCGCTTCCGCTGCGGCAGTTGAACCCGACGATTCCTGTCGAGTTGGAAACGATTTGTCAAAAGTGTTTGGAGAAGAATTCTGACCGTCGTTACCAAACGGCCGCGGAACTGGCTGACGACTTAAAGCGATATGCTGAAGGTAAGCCGATTCACGCAAGGCCAATTGGTACGTTGGGCAAGTTCTTTAAATGGTGTCGACGAAATCGAGCTGTCGCCTCACTCGCCGGGGTTTCCTTATTGCTGCTTACGACTTTAGCGATCGGCTCAACGGTTGCTGCGGTGAAGTTGTCGGCGTCGAACAAGAAAATTCTCCATCAGCAGCAGCTTGCTACCGAAGCGCAACACAAAGCAATTAACGATCGGACTGTCGCGATCGACTCACTTTACGAGTTGATTAATTCGGTTTCTGACAAATTGATCTCTGAGTCGCTTCCACTTGAGGCACAAGAAAATGTTGCCCTTGCCGCGATTGTGGGATTGCGAAAAATTAGTGCGATCGACGGCGATGCATCTTCTGTCAGCACCGCGATTCTTGCGAAACAACGAATTGGCGAAATTCAAGCTCGACGAGGCTACAGTGATGTTGCCATGATCGAGTTTGACGAAGCACTGGAAATGGCAAGGGATTTCCACGCAGCAGATCCGAATGACTTCGATCGTAAGACGACTTTAGCCAAAGTGATCAACTATCTGTTGATGCATTGCAATCGAGTCGGAGAAAGTGATAAGGCTCAGCAGTTGGCTTTGGAGTCCAACCTGATTTTGGATGAACTGCTGCTCGAACAACCGAACAACGAATCGATTCTAAAACGATGGGTTGTTGCACGCAGCTACGAAATGGATGTGCTTTGGCAGACGCGACCGCCACAAGAATCGATCGAACTTGGCCTCCAATGCCTCGATAATGTAAATGAACTTTACGAAAATACTCGCGACTACGACGAAGGCATGCGAACGGTAAATCAATTCTATTATCGGCTTGGACGCGCCTACATGAATGCGTTGATGCCCGCGGAAGCAGAAAAGTATCTCAAGTTAGCGAACGAGACTATTGACGAAGCCATTGATAGTTTTCCGAAAAATACTGCGTTGCTGTCTGCGTCAGCGGTCACGAATAAGCTCTACGGCCTTCTGCTAAATTCCCAAGGCCGGTTCGGGGAAGCAAAATCCATCTTGGACGATGCCGTTAAAAATGCATCATTCATTGCTGCTTTGGACTCAGGTGATTTGGGCAATCGAGCCGAGTTGGCTAATGTGCGTGTGAATCGTTCGGCAACTTTAACGGCCATCGGTGAGCACGATTTGGCAATCGAAGATCTGGAGTTCGGTGCTGCGGTCCACAATGAGAAACTGGAATTGGCTCCCGGCGAAATTTCAACCTTACGTGCACTTTTGAGCATTTCAAATCAGATGATCGCTGCTTATTTGCGCTCACATCGGTTTGATGACGCCGCTGTTGCAGCGAAGAGAGTGCTTGAGATTCTTGACCGTGAAGATCTTCCCAGTGTGCCCGGTGACGACGGGCTAAGGTGGTATTCCAACCTCAACATTCGTGTGCTTAATGCAACCGAAGGGAAGTCGCAGGGTGAGTTGACGAGTGAAGATCGTGCAATGGGACTTTTCTTTATTGCCTTCTTGTTCTCGGCACAGGAATCCGGAAACGAATTCGATGATAAATCAATTGATCTGATTCGAATATTTGCTCCCGAGTCTTCATGCACTACTGTGACGGGCATGTTTGAACACGTTCGGTCGATGCCGGTAACCCATCCGCTTGTTTTGTCGCTGATGCCCCTGTTCGAAACGCGTGTTTACGCTCGGCAGGCGGCACTGCTTGACGGATCGAATTCTAAATCGGAATCCGACAAATTGAGAATCGAAGAATTGAAAAAGCAGTCGATCGATTTGCTCGTGCCGCTCAGCAAAACTTCACCAACGATGATCACCCAGATCTACCTTGAGCCAGACTTGATTTGGCTTCGCAAAACCGACGCGTTTGTCGAAGCTGGTTTGGTGCTCGAAGGTGCCGATTGAGCCGAGAAACCCACTTGGTTGTCGTCTATAATGTCAGGATGGGAAATGACACGCAAGAATCTGACAGTTTAGGGATACGACGAACTATTTGGCTGTTGGGCTTTTTGGCATTGATTGCAATTGGTTGGGGAATCCTGATCGTTCGCGTGCCCATTTTGTTGCAAGGACCATTTCCGTCGTTTTTTTTGGATCGCGATTCAGGCATCGCGAGGCTCAGCTTGAGCAACCAAAATCTGCTTAAGCCTTGGTCGCAGGAAATCTCGTTTGATTTGAATTCGGGATCTTGCGACTGGAAGATGTCTCGAGAAATCGATGGGACGTTTTTCCAGGATGCAACCGATCGAGGGAATAGTAAGTATAGAGTTCTCTTTGTTGGAGATGGCACATATCGATTGGTGTCGCTTCACGAACCTGCGATTGCTGATCGGGAATTTCAGTTTCCTCACTTTCCCTATCTGATCAACGGGCGGTTTGGGATCGCAGAATCATTTATCACAGGAGGTGGCAATCTGTCGGTGATGGACTTTGCGGATGAAGGTTCTGAGCCGAAAATATCCAAGGTTGCTGGTGTTCCGATTGTTGGTGGACTTAAGCCAATTGATGGCGTTGATGGATTCCTGCGAGTTTCATTTTTGGCCTCTGGCAACTTAAAACCGACGATGCGTCGCGTCCAGTATTTCAGTATCGGTAGTGATCTTGTTGTGAAACCGGGACCGGTTTGGCAAGTGTTGATTTTGGGAACCATTCCTTCGCAATCCGCTGCCATTTGCAACGATGAAATCGTATCGATTAGCGCGACCAATTTTGAAGTTGAGTTTCGCGATGCTGCTGATGGACGACTCATTGATACGATGCCACTGTTGGACGGGATGGATCCGGTCGCGATGCCTTGCAGTTTTTGGAAGGACTTTTTAAGGATAGAGCCGACCGAAGGACCACCACGATTTCTGGATTTGAAACGCCGCAAGTGGTTGCCGCCGATCGATGGGAACAATTTTGGTCCCAATCACGTGTTAGGCGACAAGTACATTCTTTTTCGTGGTCGAGGAGGTGGATGGACGATGAGCTCAAAAATATATGACCTTGAACGAGAAGTTGTGATTTCAGAATTTGATTCTCACTCGTTCACAGATTTCATTGATGAAAAGTCCATCCTTGACGTGTCATTTTTTTCCGGACTCACGTTTCAAAAAATTGACCTCAATACTGGCGAGGTGCTTCAGACTTGGAAACCATTTTGGTGGGTGATTCCGGCAACCAGTCTACTATGCGTTGCTTGGCTGATTTGGTCATGGGCTTGGCTATCCGGTTCTGGGCAGAATGGAGCAATCAAAATTTGGATTGATGTGGCGATCGTAACCTTGTTGCCACTCGTTCTTTGCATCGCCCGACTTAAATTCATCGGCAACATTGAAGATCTCAGTCGGATTCCTACACGTATCGCACAAGCGATCATTGTGTCACTGCTGCTGGGCGGCGTCGCATGGTTAGTTCACTCGAGGACGCGAATCGTTCCGCGGATTTTGCCATTCTTGATGGCGATGACTGTGTTGGCCGCGGCAGTGACGATTACTTTCGACGGGCAGCTGGCCTACGTTGTGCCAGGAGCAATTCAGGCGGTGGTTCCCGTTGCCGTTTTCCTCGTTTGCTTTCTTTGCCTTCGCAAGTTCGGTTACCGATTGCTGGCCCCGGGTGAACTCGAAGACGCGCCAGCATTCGAGAAAGCTAATTCGGTCACCATTCGAGACATGTTCATCCTGACGGCAGTGCTTGCCATGCTCTTCGCAGGACTGTTGCCGTGGCTGCCAAGTTTTGGAGACGTTTACCAATCGATGTCCATGGTGCTGGGGGCATTGGGGCAATTCGCAATTCTTTCGTTGGCTCCAATAGTTGCGTGGTGGCTCGCGATGAGCCATAAGAAATGGCTTCGGTTAGGCGACTTACTATTTTTAGGTACGCTTACATTTCTGATCGCGTCGGCTGCTTATCGATTCTCAGGTTCCAGTTCTCTAATTTTTGATCTGTTTGGTGTGTTTCCGCCTGTCGATAGATTGCCAGCGATGAGCTTTGTGGCCACTTATTGGGTTGCGTGCTGTTTCAGGTTTCGCGGCTGGAAGTTTCACAAGCCATGTAGGCCATCTTCTCTTGCTTGAGATCCCAGTAGATCGGTCGCTTTCCTACGATTCCATCTGTTTTAGTATTTTGCGGCCGCGATTGAGAAAGCCTGGCGTTGCCGAATTCGATTCCATTCTCGATTCGATTTCCTTTTTGATTGATTTGGCGTGTTTCGGAAACTTAGTGTGCCGGTCTGCGACGAACTGCATCGCGAAAACGGCGACAGCGACAGGTACATCAGACATCGTTGACCATCGAGTAAACGAATCCACAATTCGCGATTCGAGTTTTTTCGGAATCGGCAATTCAAGCTCGCAAAAGTACCTCGCCACATTGCGCCGAATGGCAATGTGAATCGGTGCTTCACCGGCCTCGATCATTTCTTCCCACCACGGCTGCAACATTTCCGGATGATGGCGACCGAGGTTTCCAACTACTTGCGACGAACGTTGAGCAACTTTTGTTTCGTCGCTGAAAAAACAGGCCATCAACTCAATCACAGCTCCGGGCGTGTGAACGACATAGTCTTCGATCAAGTCGCCATTTTTCCGTGAGTGTTCTTTGAGAAGTTGTTGCCGGATATTCATGGTCATGGCGTCGAAGAATCGAGTTGGTTTCTCATTCTTCTTTCTCTCGCCTCAAATTTTGCGATTCGGTTCGCGGCTTGGATTAGGGATACATTTTGGCAGACCAATTTGCCCTCTTTGTCAATCAGAATCGCGTAAGGATAGAAATCGGGCGGATAGGCGGCGGCAAACTTCTGCGATGTCTCGTAGGAAACGACGATGACATTCGGCGGGATTTTCTCAAATTGTTGGCGGTCATCATCTGTGAATTCGTCTTTAAAGGAAATGATTGGACGAAAACGTCGGATAGTATCGCCACCGCTCTCCGTGAGCTCGCGGAGGATTTCTCGGGAGCTCCCGCTGCGATTTACGAAAATGACCAATGAAAATTCGCTGCTGGATGGGCGAAGCGTGCCACCTTGTACCAAGGTTCCCGATACATCAAACGGTGATCCGACTGCTGAAGCTCGCTTCTTTTGGCGTTCCAGCATTTCCAGTAATTCGCTTTTCCGTTCATCCGAATCCGCAAGATTCGCAACCAACTGCCCCATAATGTTATTCGCCGTGGCAGCATCTTCAAATCGTTCTGTTGACAGCAATGACTCAGAGCAATGCATTAATCTTTTCCACCATTGAATTCGAACTTCTGGGTGGCTCTCAATCATTCGCATGGCTCCGTCGAGATCGTCAAGTGCGCCGCGGTCGCGATATCGAATTCTGTTTGCGAGCGTCGCGAGCTCAAATTTCGCAAACAAAGCCAATTCGCCTAGGTCACTGCCGAATTGACTAATCTCGGGCAATTCGCTTTCGACTAACGTGGCGCTAAACGCCTTGATGGCATCGTTAGTAATGAGTTTCTTTGGATGTTGAATCCTTGCCCTCTGGAACATCCCGTACAGTTCCTTGACACGGTCCATATTATTCAAAAAGCTTTGTTTGTGAGTTGCAAATACCTGATTGACCTGTTGGAGCCCCTGCTCGGTGGGAGATAGCGTGAATTTTGTGGCGGCTGCCATGGCCAGCTTGTGCCCAGCAATCTCGCGCAATTCTGGATCTTCATGCTCGAGCATTGAATTGCAAAATTGTTCCAACGTTTGCATTTCTTTGTCTGCTTCTATTCCCTCGCTCAGCATTTTGATAACCAGAGTCTGATGGTTACCTAATTTGATCAGAGTTGCTTTCTTTTGCTGCGAGGCAGTCAGTTGATTATTTTGCTGCAGTTGATCGACGATCTTGTTACGTTTTTCGATCTCACTCGCAATGGTGAAGAAGCTCTTGTCATTGCCCGCGAATAATGAAAGCTCATCTAGTTGCTGATCAACCGAGAGTTCATCCTCAGCGAAGCTTTTTGTTGCGGCTTCCTTGATGGCTGGTTCAGTTGTGGCAGGCTCAGTCTCGGCAGCCAGTCCGTCATCCCTTTCGTCTTTCGGTCCGGAATCGTCGCCGCCGAAATTTGTAAAATAGATGAAAGACGTCACCAAGCCCACGACCGCTAGGCATATGACTATCTGTAAGATTCGGATTGGTGGCAATCCGATCGAATAAAAGAAATCTAGCAGTCGATTTAAACGGGGTGGCTTTTCCATAATGCAGTCAGTTGGGAGGGGATTACCAAGAGAACAACTTGGCACTTGACATGTTAGCTACTTTGGCCGCTCACGTGCAGCCAGAGATGCAAACAGACCATTGAATTTCCGTTTAGACATTGAAAATCTTTTGCCGATTGCCCAATTTCACGTTTCGACGTAGAAAAAAGGAACATTCCAACTGCACGCTGAAAGAGCTCGTGAAAAAACTTAACCTTGAAAACAGTCAACGCGAATATGCCAGAGCAAAATCATTGATGCCGGGCGGCGTTAATAGCGCTGCTCGCGCTTTTGGAGCCGTCGGGGGCGAGCCAATCGTTTTTGAACGGGGCGAAGGGCCGTGGCTATTCGACATCGATGGAAACAAGTATCTGGATTATATCGGATCATGGGGCCCGATGATTCTTGGCCACCAGTGTCCCGCTGTCAGTGAAGCCGTCCATGCGGCGGTTGATCGAGGAACCAGTTTTGGCGCGCCGACGGTTGCAGAAAATGAATTGGCGGAACTGATCATCGAAGCGGTCCCTTCGGTCGAAATGGTTCGCTTGGTAAACTCCGGAACTGAAGCCACCATGAGCGCCATCCGCGTCGCCCGAGGATACACCGGTCGTGACATCGTCATCAAATTCGCTGGCAACTATCACGGACACGTCGATAGTCTGCTTGTCGCTGCCGGAAGTGCCGCGGCGACTCTGGCAGTTCCCAATTCGCCTGGCGTGACCGCTGGCACCAGCCAAGACACGATGGTTTTGGAGTACAACTGCGTTGAAGGTCTGCAAGAAGCTTTCGCTCAACGCGGTGACAAAATCGCAGCCGTTATCCTTGAGCCCGTTTGTGGCAACATGGGCTGCGTCACACCGACAAGTGAGTTTCTTGGTTCGCTTCGATCGCTGACGGAGAAGCACGGCAGTGTTTTGATCTTCGACGAAGTCATGTGCGGTTTCCGCGTGGCCCGATCTGGAGCTCAATCCCTGTTCGGTGTAACGCCCGACATGACGACGATGGGAAAAATCGTCGGCGGTGGTCTTCCGTTAGGTGCGTTTGGCGGAAAGAAAGAAATCATGCAACATGTGCTTCCGGCTGGAAAAGTTTTTCAGGCAGGAACCCTATCGGGAAATCCGATCGCCACGGCGGCCGGCAAGGCGATGCTCACATCGTTGCGAGACGATCCGCCTTACGATTATCTTGAGTCGATCGCCGAACGGCTTGCAACAGGGCTCTCCAAATCAGCCGCCGATAATGGAATCGAACATTGCGTCAATCGTGTCGGAAGTATGCTAACGCTGTTCTTCCACCCCGGCCCCGTCACCGATTGGACTTCCGCTTCGAAGTGCAATACAGAATTGTTTTCGAAATGGTTCTGGGGTTTGATCCACCAAGGCGTCTACATGCCCTGCAGCCAATTCGAAGCTCTATTCATTTCCGCGACTCATGTCGAAGAGCATATTGATCAAACGATTGCCGCGTCGAGCGAAGTTTTCGAATCGTGGGCTTCATGAACA
>CAZORS010000126.1:0-4241 GCA_964582025.1 uncultured Pirellulaceae bacterium
GTTCAACAGGTGCGTGAAGCAGCTCGTCGAACTCAGTGTCTCAACAATCTTCGGCAGCTCGGTTTGGCTTGTGCCAACTACGAGTCTGCTCACATGAAATTTCCATCCAGCGGTGCGAATTCGTCCGGCGAATGGTGGAAGCCTCCAGTGCGTCTCGGCGCCCAAGAGCTGGAACCGCCGACTGACGGCAGTCTCACTTGGAGTTCAGAACCTGCCGGTTGGCTCTGGCAAATCCTTCCTCAAATCGAGCAAGGTAACTTGGTACAGATTCGTGACCCACAAGGTCTCAACGGAGTTAACGTCGATGCAGGCATCATGCCTATTGAACAGCATGTCAACGCTGCGGTTTGCCCGTCACGTGGACAACGTACCTTTACTCATGGCTTTCGCGTCATTGCACTTTCCGACTACGCTAGTTGCGGTGGCTGGCGTGCAGCTCCCGGAAGTCCGCCTCCTGCAGACAACACGGACTTCAACACTTTGGATTGGCACAGTGGCTTAATTCGCCCAGCTGGCACGATTAGTGGTGCGAGAGAAACGACGCGAAGTTTCGCCCGCATTGGTTACGGCGGCATTCCGGATGGTTCATCGAACACGGCTCTGCTTATCGAAAAAGGAGCCAACGCTCTGAACTATAGCCCGACGGTTGATGCACATCCGGCTTGGAAACATCGTGGTGTACTCGGCGGCCTGTTCGCTCCTGGATACGGAACCAACACGCGAAGAATTGGACCGTTCAATCCTGACAACACTCAAATGGTAACCTTGTCTTGGGGAGCGGTTGTTGAACGTGCTGCCGGCGATAACCAGTTGTCGCATCGCGGCTGGCCAGTAGATGAAAGTAGCTTCGGAAGCGCTCATCCAGGGACCGTTTCTGCTGTCTTTGCTGATGGCTCAACGCACTCCATGTCAATGGACACTGCTCATCAGGTGATTGATAACGTTGGCGTCATGGCCGATGGCAACATCCTTGACCACGGCGCCTTTTAGAATGTTTGTTTAACCTAGTTTGCTTTAGCCCGGCTCTTTTGAGCCGGGCTTTCTTGTTCACACTTCGAGGTAAAAATGAAAATTGGGATTTCTTCAACCGCCTTGCTTGCCCTAACCGTGATGCTGCTTTTGATCGCTGGCTGTGGCAAGGGAGATACGATGAAAGCCGTCTATAGCACGAACATCAAAAAACTGCATCAGTGCTACATCATGTACATGGAAGAAAACGGTTTTCGTGGCCCCAAAGACGAAGCAGAATTCAAAAACTATTTGAAGACTGACGCGACTGCAATTCACTTGTTGAAGCGAATCGACATCACCCCAGAAACGGTGGATGACATATTCATCGGGGACCGGGATGGCGAACCGTTTGTCGTTCGCTATGGACTAACGGGTGTCGCTGACCACGCGGTTGTTCTAGAAGCCGTTGGCGTGGAAGGTATGCGAATAGTTGCTCTTGCGAACCCGTTGGAAGTCGACGAAGCCACCTACGACGACTACTTGTCCGGAAAAATCAAGCCCGAAAGAGAAGCTGGTACTGGTGCTGGAGAAGTGGAAGAATAGTTTACATATGTAAAACAGTGCCCTGCAAATTGCGGGGCATTTTTTTTGGCTTGACCATTCCTTCAAAGGTGGCTTTTCGCATTTGAACCGTGCCGTAAACTGGCATCTTGCTACGGTGATGAGCCGCCAATATTGAACGATAATCGGAAAGCTAAACTGATGGCCGAATCCAAAACACTTGGACAAACAAAGATGCCCCTCGTTGGGCTTGGAACGTGGAAGATTGAGAAACCTGTTGTTGCCAACGTCGTTCAACAAGCCATAAAGTCTGGCTATCGACATTTCGACTGCGCTTGCGATTACGGCAATGAATCCGAAGTTGGCGATGGACTTCAGCAAGGAATTTCGTCTGGCGATGTTGCCCGAGAGGATCTGTGGATCACGTCCAAACTCTGGAACACGTATCACGCACCAAAACACGTGCGACCAGCACTCCAACGAACTTTGGCGGACCTGAAACAGGATTACCTTGACCTGTACCTTATCCATTTTCCGATCGCAACGAAGTTCGTTCCGTTTGAAGATCGCTATCCACCGGAATGGTTTTACGATCCCAATTCGGATCAACCAAAAATGGAGCCCGTTGATGTTCCCATTCGCGAAACATGGGAAGCGATGGAAGAGCTACACAAATCCGGGCTGGTGAAAAACATTGGTGTCTGTAACTTTGGATGTTCGCTGCTGAGAGATTTGCTCAGCTATGCCTCCATTCGTCCATCGTTCCTACAAGTTGAGTTGCATCCGTTGCTGACACAGGAGAAACTGCTGCGATATTGTCGGCAGGAATCGATCGAAGTCACTGCATTTTCACCACTGGGAGCCGAATCGTACTATTCGCTCGGCATGGCTCAGGAAAACGAATCGACGTTGGCGAATTCAGTGGTTAGCAAAATCGCAGCGTCACACCGAAAGACGTCGGCACAAGTTCACCTTCGCTGGGGCGTCCAACGCGGAACCTCTGTCGTTCCAAAGACATCGCAACCTCAACGTTTGATCGAAAATCTGGACGTATTCGATTTCGAATTGAGTGAAGAAGAAATGAATCAAATTTCGACGCTTAATCAGCATCGACGATTCAACGATCCCGGCGATTTCTGCGAAGGAGCCTTCAACACGTTCTTTCCGATTTACGAGTAGCGACCGCTAAGCTTTGTCGACGACCGCTTTCATTTTCGCCAGTCCTGTTTTGGCAACTTCCATCGGATCCTGCTTCCAGTATTCGCGATTGAACAACTCAAGCGAAAAGCATCCTGAAAAACCATCGTCAACAAGATCGCCAATGATCTTCGGCAACTCACAGACTCCATCGCCGGGATAGACACGGTGCTCATCGCCAATCGTTTCTCGCGGCGGATCGGCCGGATAGTCGTTGACATGAAAGACGTGCATTCGCGAGGCTTCAATCATCTTCAAACCTGCGAAGTCCGAGCCACCTTTATATATATGGTAGAAATCCGGCAACACACAGGCGTCAGGATGTCCGGCTTCGGTTGCAACGTATGCGAGTTCGCCCAGCTTCGAAAGCGTCTTTGAAAATCCCCACAACTCAAGCTGTGGCGTGACTTCCATTTCAGCGCCAAGCTCCAACAATTTCCGATATCGTCGCGCGATCGTCGGCAAATCAGGCCCGGGTTTCTTGTGAGCGCCAATCGGAGGAGCAGCAATTCGCTTGCCGCCGATACTTTTGAGCAGTTCCATGTCGGCACGAGCCTCAGCCAGACCTTTTGCTCGCGCCGCATCGTCATCAACAATCCATTGCGCGAACCCGATGGCACTTTCGACCGTCAAACCAGCATCGTCAATTTGCTTTTTGAGGTCCGCCAACGAGCCACCGGATTCAATGAACTTTCGCACGTCGCGAATCCATGGTTCGATCGCATCGTAGCCGGCGTCCCCAGCGAGCTTGATTTGCTCGGGAACCGAAAGCTCATGCCCGCGAACGGTGCTCATATTGAGGCAATATCGAATCTTGGACTTGTCTCGAGGCGTCGCGGCCGATGCAGTTGATGGGCATGAGCCAACTCCATTGGTTGTCGCAAGAAACGCCGAGACAGCACCGACGGATGATGCAGCGAGAAAATGTCGTCGATTACTCATGGCAAGTGATCCCTTAGAACGGATTATTCTGCCAGCAGCGTGTTCAATTTGATCATGCCGCGGCGAAGCAATGATACCACAGAGTCTGCGGTCCTTTCCATTTCGTCAGCCACGTCGGCGAGCTTCAAACCTTGCAGATGCCTGAGTTCAATTGCTTGACGTTGCGATTCCGGCAACTCTTCAAGTGCCTTTGCCAATTGCAATGCTCGTTCGCCCCGAATCATACGATTACTGGGCGTCGAATCGTCAGCGGTTGGAATGACCCATTGAATGGAAACATCGTCGTCCAAAACGGCCATGGCCTGTTCCTTGCGGATATCCCGCTTTTCTGCCATGTGTTCTCGAAACGTATTTTTAAGATCGTTTTGCAGAATGGTTCGGAGCCAAACGAAAAATTCCTGTTCCGTCGCTCCACGGAACTGATCAAGATTACGAACCACGCTAAGCCATGCATTCTGAATGACATCCGATTCATCAACCCGTTGCCTCAGATTCCCGGCCAGTTGTTGGCGAACAAAGACTCGCGACCAAGGGCGGTAGGATTCGAGTAGCCGGCCAATCTCTTCTCGGTCAATCTCTTCCCGGTCAAT
>CAZORS010000126.1:4341-15966 GCA_964582025.1 uncultured Pirellulaceae bacterium
CGGTCAATCTCTTCCCGGTCAATATTCGGCCCTTCGTCGCTCTCGTTATTCAGATGGTTATGATTCAAGGCGGATCGGACAATAAGGCAGGAAAGGATTGGTGGCGCGAAATTAGTATAGTTATTCTTCCGTTTGAGAAAAGAGTCGCCGCGATTGGGGCGCGGATTTCTCATCCGGCAGCCAATCAAACCAGCACGACGCTTGAGCCAAAATTTGGAATTTCCTAATTTAGCCGACGGGTTTTGGAAGGCATGGTGTCCTTATGCACTATGCCGCCTAGCGAGGCACACTTCCAGACTCCCCCGAAACAGGAACAGCAATGTCGAAAACAGTTTTGATGGCCCTTGCGGTGATTCTTTGCTGCCAGATAAATTTAGCCGCGCAAGAGTTGGAACCAGATGTGAACACACTGCTTCTGCTTCACTTTGACGGTTCGGCTGACGGAGTTAATGGTGAGACTCCCGTCGTCAACACGGCAACTTCGTATGTTGAAGGAGTCCACGGACAGGCAATACGTGGAGGAGATAGCTCAGATTTGGCCTTTCTGGCAGACGGTGAACTGGATCAGGAACAGGGCACGTTTGAAGCTTGGGTCAAAACGCGATGGGCCGGCAACGATTTGGAAAACCGAACATTGTTCTACTATCAGTGGGGCAATGGAATGCTGTTGGAAAAAGACGGGGGAAGACACTGGGTGATGTTGAAAGACTTCGCTCCACCAGAGTTTTTGAACTCAGGATTAGGCTGGTTTGCCGGTAATTGGCAAGCAGAGCAGTGGTATCACATTGCGTTTACTTGGTCGCCAACTGAATCCGAAATTTACGTTAACGGACGAAGAGTCAGTCAGCGATCTCATGATGTAGGCGTTTTCCCGGTTACCGATACTGTCTTTCGCCTTTTGGGAGACGGGGGAGGTAGACGATTCCTTGGCGATGTCGACGAACTACGAATTAGCGATCGAGTACGGTCGTCGCAGGAAATTTTCGAATCATTTCTGGCCGGCACTGACGTGCAAGGGTTCGTTCTTGATCAACCCGAAGCGGAACTTTATCCGACGTGGCGTCATTGGCTAACTGGACACGTTGAAACGGGCGATGGAGACCTGAACATTGATCCTTCGTCGCTGGACTGGTCATCTGACAATCCCGACGTTGCCGATTTCGATTTTGAGCAAGGCTATATCACGGCCCATTCTCCCGGGACCGCCACACTAACGGCAAGCATTGGAGATCTTACATCGACCGTAACTGTTAACGTCGCGGCCCCATTGCTAGAGCCGGATCTTGAGCAAAACATTGATCCATCGCTAACGACTCCAATGGAAGGTTCACTCAAAGAGATGCCAGTTGTTGTCATCACGTACATACCAACACTAGACGGCGCGACCCTCGACACTGATGAGGCAAGTAATGTACATGGACCTCTCACGATCCAGCAACTCAAAGACCGCGTGGACCGGTTGGCCATTCAGACCAAATTTATGCTTGAAGAACGCACCAAGTTTCGCGGCTACAAAAACACAGACAGTAACCCTTACTTGGGCTACAGAATCACAAAGCACATTTACGTATACGAACCTGTACCAAGACTGAAGCCCCATCAGACGGGCAGCTTAATGGACTATTGGCCGATTATGAAAAGGTTTGGAATAGAAGACGAAGTTGATCTGAACGGCGTAAAGGAAGTTTGGATCAATGCCTACCATACAGCAGCGTTTGCCGGCTGGGAATCAAATATGTCGAGCCCAGTCACTGGAGATGTATCCAACAGCGATCGCTCCAACGATGACTTGCCTATTGCGTCCAAGACATACCTCGTCTACGGATATAACTACCACCGTACGAATGCGGAGAACGTGCACAATCATGGACACCAACTGGAATCCATGTTCAGTCATTTGAACTGGTTGCAGGACGGCAATGTCGATCTCTTTTGGAAAGACTTTGTCGGGCGGGGACCCAACAACGAGCCGCCCTTGGGACGAGTAGGTGACACTCACCATCCCCCCAACACAACGGTTGACTATGACTACTACAATGGCACGCTCGTTGCCAGTGACGCAGAGGAATGGCAGCATTCGGGTGGACCAACAGAACTGGTCAACGCCGATACTTGGGGGCAGATCACCTATGACTGGCCCTACGGAGTTCTTCCGTGGCAATTGGGCGAATCCAACTTCTACATCTACTGGATGCAGAACATGCCGGGGCCGATGAACCAGATTCCGCATGGCAATCGGAAAATGGAGAACTGGTGGCGACACATCCATGACTGGGATGCATCGATCATTGAGGGTCGTGGCTTACATACCAGCGAGCACACCGCAGACGAAGTCACGATAGAGCGGGGTCTTCTTACTTCCGGAAACAGGCTTTCGCTGTTGGAGCGAGATGACTTGCCGTATCGCGTAAGACGCAATCCAATCAATCCACAGTCGAGAGCGGACGTCCGAATTCGAACCGTCTCCGCTCCAGCTAATCCAACTAAGTTGGAGTTTCATGTATCGACGCGGGTATTTTCTCGCAGCAACATCACGCAAAAGATCAGCCTTTTTAACTTTCAAACAGACCAGTTTGAGGAATTGGATTCAAGCGTCACCACCCGCATTAATTACGACGATCGCGTCGTTGAAGCTTCGGGCGATTTGAGTCGCTTTCTTGATCCCGACACGAGACGAGTTGAGGCTCGAGTCGAGTTCATTGCAAATAGAAACCGACAGAAATTCACTGCCTCCATCGATCAGGGCATATTCATTATCGAACAGGCGAGCCCAGAGAGTTCAGCTCCAAGAACAATCCTTTCAGCGCCGCCGATAGAGCCGATTTGCACGTGTCCCCATTGTCGCCACCCGCAGATTCCAGACTCAAAAACAGCTCCCAAACAAACTTCAGAGAGGCTCAAATGAAACAAGAAAAAAGCATAGTCGACAGCCAAGACAAAAACGCCGAACCAATGAGCCTGTCACGACGATGGTCGACCTACGCTTTGGCCGGAGCAGCTGCAACACTCATGCCCGGGACGGCCGCCGCAGACATTACGCATATCGAACCGTCTGTTGAACTAATTGATGACAATCCCGGAGATGGCGAGTTTGGTTTGGCTTACCAATTTTCGCCAGGAGTTGGCGTCGAGCTGGATTTCCTTCACGGGTTTAGCGAAACTGCACCAGGAGAAGGCCAATTGGTCCTTGCCGGATCCAACATTTTGTTCGCCGGTTTTAGTACCAACGGATACGTCTACGGCCAGAACCTGAACTTCGGTCAACAGATCCCGGGACGCGATTTCGTTTCAGCGTCTTCGTCGTTTCAAGGAAATCTCGCGTGGGCTGATGGCTACTCGAACAGCCAGTTTGTCGACCGCGACGGTTACCTCGGCTTTCAGTTTGACGTCGGCAACGGCACTCAGTTTGGATGGGCAAAATTGGAGCTGAATTCTGGAACTCCAGAAAACATCTTCACTCTAACGGAACTTGCCTACGCGGATGCGGGTGAATCGATCTTTGTCGGTCAAACAACGGCAGTACCGGAAGTCGGATCAATGGCTTTGTTGGCCCTTGGAGCGGCAGGCCTTGTGACGTGGCGGCGTAGACGTTCTGGCTTGATCAAGAGTTAATGCCCCGTGCGGAACCCAAAGAACAAACGTTTACTGTGGATCGGTTGGGACGGAGCGGACTGGAATCATATCCGGCCGCTGCTTGACCAAGGGCTGCTGCCGAATTTGGAGGGACTGATTCAGCGAGGAGTCAGTGGAAATTTGGCCACGCTTCAGCCGGCGCTTTCTCCAATGCTGTGGACTTCGGCCGCCACCGGAAAACATGCTCCGGCGCACAACATTTTGGGTTTCTCAGAACCCGATCATTCGCATGGAAGCCGACCTTACAGTAGCACATCCAGAAATTGCATGGCAATCTGGAACATGCTGACCGCCAAGAACCTGAAAAGCAACGTCATCAACTGGTGGGCAAGCCATCCTGCAGAATCGATTAACGGCTGCGTCATCAGCAACCTGTTTGAAGGAATTCGCCGAACGGAAAAAGGACTACAAGTTGCCACTGGCACCGTTCATCCCGCGTCGAAGCAAAAGCACTATCAACAGTTCAAGGTCTTTCCAGAAGAATTGACTTCGGAGCAGCTTTGTGCCTTCGTCCCATTGGCAAACAAGATTGACCAACTCAACGATTCGAGGTTGGATATCCTGGCTCGAACAATTGCAGAAATGCTTACGACTCACTCGGTCGCAACAGCCGTTCTGGAGCAAGAAGAATGGGACTTTTCAGCCGTTTACTACACAGCAATCGATCACTTCTGCCACGCATTCATGCAGTATGCGGAACCTCAACAGTCACACATCGCAGATTCGGATTTCGAAATCTTCAAAGATGTCATCGAGGCCTGTTACCGATTCAGTGACATGACTTTGGGACGATTGCTCAGCTTTTGCGACGAAGAGACATCCGTTGTCCTATGCAGCGATCATGGTTTTCATTCAGGACGTCGTCGACTCCGTGATACACCGCGTGAGCCAGCTGGTCCCGCGGCATGGCATCGCGAATTTGGAATCTTCGTGGCCGCCGGACCGAACATTCGGCAAAGTGACACGCTTTGCGGCGCCAGCCTTATTGATCTCTGCCCAACACTGTTGACGTTACTTGACTTACCTGTGGGGCGCGACATGGATGGCCGCCCGTTGCTTGAAATATTTCGTGAACCCCCAGACGTTCAATGGATCGAAACATGGGAGAAGTATCGCGAACTTGGAACCTCCAACGTGCTTGCGGAAGACTCAGAATCGCCAACCAATTGCAACGATTCGGTCAATCAGGATGCGTTGCTGCAGCACTTTGAGAATCTTGGCTATGTTGAGCATACTGACAACCTCGAATCACGGAAGGCTGCGGCGGTTACGGAGACTTCTTTCAACTTGGCTCGCAGCCTTGCCTTCCTGCGGCGACATTCTGAAGCAACCGAAATCTTTGAGGCACTTGTCGAGCAGCATCCGTGGGAGTCTCGATTCGTCTCACACCTCGCTTCAAGCTATTTTGCAGAAAGAGACTTCGAGAACTGCGTCGCGATGATTGGCAAAAGCTACGACTTGAATTCCACGCCCAACACCTACATCAAACTGTTGTGGTGCGAGTGCAACCACGAGTTGAAAAACTACGGAGACTTGTTCGACTCACGCCTTAGTGACCTGTCAGGATCTACGCATTCTGGAATTCTGAATCGAGTTGGCCGTCTGCATCTGAAGATTCGCGACGTCGAAAAAGCAGAGATTGCTTTTCGCCGTTCGCTGGTTTTCGACGGCGATAACGCCGAGGCATTTAGCGGCTTGGCTGCTACTTTGACGAAGAGCTGCCGAAACGAAGAAGCCATGGATGCCGCAATGCGAGCTATCAGCCTTATCTACCAAAAACCCAAAGCTCATCTCTATCTGGGCATCGCGGCTGCTCGCCTAGGACAATACGACAGAGCCATCATTGCACTGAAAAATACAATTGAGCTAAATCCACAACTGGTTCAGGCATACTCGTGGCTAGCGCATGCATATCGAAAGTCCGGTGATAGACATATGGCCGGATGGTATCGACTTGAAGGAGCACGCATGCGTCAACGGCAATCGACGGACAGCCCACCGAACGACCGGCGCGAGAGCAGAACGACGCCAACACCACTTCCCGAATCGGAACGCAACGAATCGCTAAACGAAAAACGACCCCGGAAACGCGACCCGAAATCCCAATCAGGCAGGACATTGAACATCGTTTCTGGATTGCCCAGATCTGGGACATCTCTAATGATGAGCATGCTCGAAGCCGGCGGCTTGAAACCAAAAACAGACAACCTTCGCACGGCTGATCAAGGTAACCCCAATGGCTATTTCGAATGGGAAGAAATTAAAAAGATTAAGCAGTCTCCCCGAATTCTTGACGACCCTCAGCTTGACGATCAAGCCATCAAAATCGTTTCGCCGTTATTGGAACACCTCCCTCTGCGTCATCGCTACAAAACCATCTTCATGACTCGTCCCATTGAAGAAGTCTTCGCCTCTCAACAGAAATTGCTGGAAGGCCTCTCATCGCAACAGGTGCCAAGTGACGGCCACCAGAATCAAATTTCCATGACGCAGCTTGAACAGCACCGACAGAGTGTACTTGACTACCTAAACTCTCGCGCCGAGTTTGATCTCCTTGTAATCGACTATCACGACCTACTCAGATCGCCGGGAGACGTTTGCCAGACTCTGGTAGATTTCTTTGGTACAGATACTCTTCCGCGGGCCGACGAAATGGCTCGCATCATCGACCCGCGACTTCACCGTCAACGCAGACGCCTTCAAACGTCCCAAGTTTAATTCGCTTAAGGAACCTGTGGCAGTCATATCGCAGTCCAAATTGCTCGCCTCGACTTGGATAATCGGCTATCATCGATTTGCACGCTTGACCCCTTTCAATTAGCGAACTTCATGAACGACACGCCGTCACCTACGTCTCCTGTCGACAAAATCGTAGCTGAGTTTCTACTCAAAAAAGAGAGTGACACAGATCTCGATAACTTGGACGTTGAAACGCTTTGCGAGACTCACCCGCAACACGCCGATGCAATCCGTGAATACTTTTCCACGAAGAAGAATATCGCCGTTTTACTCGACACGAACAGCTTGCCCGATCTAAAGATCGACGGATATGAAATCATCGGCGAGATTGGAAGAGGCGGCATGGGCGTTGTCTTTGAGGCAATTCAAACTAGTCTCGAACGACGCGTTGCAATCAAAGTCTTAAAGAACGTTGCTCTTGCTTCGGTAGCTGGAAAGCAGCGATTCACTGCCGAAGCAAAACTCATCGCTCAACTAAGAGATGACACGATCGTCGATGTGATCGATTTTGGAGACGTCAATGGAATTCCATATATGGTTATGCCACTGGTTTCCAAGGATTCGCTCTCCAGCATCATCCGGGGAAATCCATTGCAGCATGAGGATGTCACTGCCGTCCTACTAAGAGTTCTCAAAGCGCTTCAAATCGCTCACGGCCAAAGAATCATCCATCGCGACATCAAGCCTGGCAACATTTTGATCGATGGCTCGCTCCACAAGTGCAAGCTCTCAGATTTTGGGCTCGCCGTATGGGATCAATCTGACCGTTTTACCGAAACGGGTGACATCGTTGGAACTGTTGGATATATCGCACCAGAGATCATTCGAGGGAATAGCAAAGGTGACGAGCTTACAGACATTTATTCTGTCGGCGCAACCATGTACGCAATGCTGACGGGCGTAGCTCCTTTCAAAGCGGCAACTCCAGCGGAGTCGCTTCTTCTTGCGATGAATTCAGAGCCAGCATCGCCACGGAAAATCAATCCAATGATTCCACAGGATCTCGAGAGCATTTGTTTAAAATGCATGCACGGGCAGCCGAATCGACGATACGGCAGCGCAACTGCAGTCCAAAATGATCTCAATCGCTTTCTCAATGATGAACCGGTCGTCGCCCGTCCTGTTGGATGGATTGAGAGACTGGAGCGCTGGGCCAAACGCAACAAGGGACTGGCAGCGGCCAGTTCGCTCGCAATCGCAGCCTGTCTGGCCGCTATTTGTGGAGGAATATACTCCTTCATTGCAATCGACCGCTCCAACTCGCAGCTCGCCGATTCGTTGCATCGGCAAAAGGAACTGACACTAAAATCGAATGACAGTTTGGGAAAGAGTATTTCTGCAATCAAAGAGTTTTATGTTGAATTCGGAAATGCCAACTTTCTTGCAGACACTGAAACTGGACTTGGCTTTCGCAATCGCATGCTGGACCAAGGCGTTACTTACCTGCAATCATTCATTGAAGAGAACAAAGACAATCAGGATTTGCAGTTTGAATTGGGTTCCGCGTATGGCTCTCTTGTCAGCCTCTACAACAGAACCCGCAACTATAAAATGCAGCGTGAAGCGAACAATAAAGCGATCATCATCTTTCAGTCCTTGCACGAAGCGTCGCCGGAGAACCTGCTGGTTTGCAACGAATTTGGCAACGCACTGCTGATTGAAGCAGAAATGTCGAGCGCGTTTGACGGTTTTGAAGCTGCCTTGCCATTTTTCGAAAAAGCCGCACAAGTGACTGAGCGGCTACCAGCGGCGGCTGAAATGGGCAACGACGGTATTGAAGGGGCTGATGCGGCCAAGCACTTCCTTGCAACGATTATCAAATATCGAAGACTTCATAAAACCGGCCAACAGAATCGAGCCAGATCAAATGCACACAAAGAGTTTCTGAATTTCGAAAAGTTTGCCCTTAAATTTCCGGAAGACGCTCGACTACAGTTCAGGGTTTCGCAGGCTTCAAACTGGGTTGGCATCTTGCATGCAAAGTCAGGCGATCCTGAGGCGGCCGTCGAGTTGTATGAAAAATGTAGAAACTATGCGTTGAAAGCCAATTCTATCGAGCCGCATGATGATTACCTTGCCAACGCGACGTACGGATCTGGAAATCTTGTACCAACTCTTGTCCAATTGAGCCAGAAAGGCAATTCCGAATTCAAAATCGGAAGAGCGATTGAGATTCAACAACAAACGGTTGAAGAACTCAAAACACTTGCCAGCCGCAACCCAAACAACTTGAGCCGCCAATACGAGTATGCCAATGGCCTAGTCAATCTGGGCGGAATGTTGGCCAATGAGAAGGATCAAGTTGCCATGACTTGCTTCGACACCGTTGACGAGCTTCTCGGCGCTCAATTCTTACTTCACACAAAGTCTGATGACCCAGCTAACTGGCTCGCTTTGGCGACGGTGAAATCCTCCAACATTGGCTCAAGGGCAACCTTTTGGTGTCTGCTTCAAAATTACGAGAAGCAAATTGAGTTCATTGACAATCGAATTCGGTTTGACCGGGAAGTGTTTGACCTTCGACCAGATGATCTTGCGCTAAAGCTCGAGCTGGCGACTTTTCTTGACAGCCAGATTGGATTGCTATTCGAAGTGAAAGAGTTCGAACGCGGGTTAAATCTGCTCACAAGAAACCTAGACTTTCAGTCAAAACAACTCGAAGGCTCCGATCAGGTCAATACAATGGCCAACAGATTGCTCTCCTATATGAAAGCGTTGAAGGAGGAAGGGTTATCGAATGAGTGGCCCAAGGATTTCTCAGACGCCTATTCAAACATGGTGGAAAGCTGCCAACGGAAACTTAAGTCTCTAACCGGTGACATGCGAAAAGACCTTTCTGAAACAGTTGATCAGCTGAAGGCTTACCAGCTTTAAGCTGGCAGTCGGCGAGGACGAGATGGATTCAGATTTCCAGCGTGATGCGAACCTCAAAAGCGTCAAACGTGAACTCAGATTTATGGCGTTCTCTTGCTGCGATACGCTGGTATGATAAGGAATCAGGCCGCCTTCAAACAGTCTATGACCCATGAACTCAAACCAGTATCATTACGACGTTATCGTGGTCGGGGCAGGGCACGCTGGCACCGAAGCCGCCTCCGCTGCGGCACGTATGGGAGCGAAAACTGCTCTCGTGACAACGAACCTCGATACCATCGGCCAGATGAGTTGCAATCCGGCGATCGGCGGCGTCGCCAAAGGGCATCTTGTCCGTGAGATCGATGCGCTTGGTGGATTGATGGGGCGGGCGACTGACGCGAACGGAATTCAGTTTCGCATGCTCAATATGCGTAAAGGTCCGGCAATGCACAGCCCACGGGCTCAATGTGACAAACGCGCCTATCAACACTGGATTAAGTGCGAGCTCGAACAACAAGAGAACCTTGATTTGCGACAGGAGATTGTCGAAGACATCCTCACCGAATCGACGGCTGACGGTGAAAAAGCGATCGGCATCCGTGTCAAAGGCGGCTACGAATATCGGGCTCCAGCTGTGATTTTGACGACGGGAACTTTTCTGTCAGCATTGATGCACACTGGCGAATCAAAAATCAAAGGCGGACGTGCTGGTGAAGGTACAACGACAGGAATCAGTGCCGCACTGAATCGAATGGGCTTTGAGCTCGCACGTTTCAAAACTGGAACGCCTCCGCGGCTCAACAGCCGCACGATCGACTACGACAAAACGGAAATTCAACCCGGGGATGAAGCTCCGCAACCGTTTTCGTTTCTGTCGAAGGATTTTTCAGTCGAACAGATTCCTTGCTGGATTTCGTACACCAATCCAGACGTTCACAAATTGATCGAAGCCAACTTACATCGTGCACCGATGTATACAGGGCAAATCCATGGATCGGGACCACGCTATTGCCCTTCGATCGAAGACAAAATCGTCAAGTTCGCTGACCGCGATCGCCATCAGCTGTTCCTTGAACCCGAAGGGCGAACGACTCAGGAAGTTTACGTCAACGGAATTTCGACCAGCCTGCCGCGTGACGTTCAGGATCAGATGTTCAAGCTGATTCCCGGACTCGAGAATGCTCAGATCATGCGTTACGGCTACGCCGTCGAATACGATTTTTGTCCTCCAAATCAGCTACGTCCAACACTGGAGACGAAAACCGTCAGCGGACTTTACTTCGCTGGCCAAATAAACGGCACTACGGGTTACGAAGAAGCCGGTGCTCAAGGACTGATCGCGGGAGCCAATGCGGCGTCTGCAGTGGCAGACGGCGGCGAGCTGATACTGGAGCGAAATGCGGCTTACATCGGAGTGCTCACGGACGATCTCGTAACGTTGAGCGTTGATGAGCCGTATCGCATGTTTACCAGTCGCGCTGATTTTCGACTGCTCCTTCGCCAAGACAACGCCGATCGTCGCTTGACTCAAATCGCGGCGGACTTTGGTCTCGTCGATGCGTCTCGAGCTATGGCGGTGAAAGAAAAGGAAACTGAAATCACACGCGTATGCGAATTGATCGCCAAGAAACGAGCTGGCCAGATCACGCTGGAGCATTTGCTTCGTCGGCCTGAAACTGTTTGGAGCGAATTGGTCGAACATTGTCCCGAGCTTGCCTCAGTTTCATCAGACGTGCAGCAGCAAGTCAACTACGACGTTAAATATTCCGGTTACGTCACGCGACAGCAGACCATGATTGATCGTCGCCGTCGTTTGGCGGAGAAGAAAATACCCGACCAGTTTGATTACGAAGGGATGTCTCATCTGCGTCGAGAAGCCAAAGAGAAGCTCACGAAATTCCGGCCTGCGAACATCGATCAAGCTCAGCGGATCAGCGGCATCACGCGTGCTGACATTGACCAAGTCATGCTGAAGCTGGAATCGGGCTCGAAGAAATCCTAGGACGACGTTTAAGGACTCGCATTAGTCTGCTCTTCTTTTGAGTCCGGTTCTTCTTTTGAATTCGGCTCGTCGACATCTTCTTCAAAACTGGCATGCTGAACCGTATCGAGTTTTGGACGTCCCGGATCCGGCTTGAACAAAAACGCCTGATCGTAATGCAGATCATCTGGAATGTTCATCCCGTCACTTTGGGGCGAAAGCTGTGTCTGCACTGGTGCCCGATCAAATTTTCGGCCAGCGAATCGGACACCTTCATGAATCGTTCCCCTTTGAAACGGTCCGGCTCCAAGAATCCAAGTGTTACTGCTGGTGCTCTCAGCTTTTGCCAAACCGGACTGCCAAACTGGTTCGCGTGTTTCTCTGTCGTAAGCAAACACAACCAGCTTCGCAACGCC
>CAZORS010000127.1:0-8151 GCA_964582025.1 uncultured Pirellulaceae bacterium
ACGGGGAGAGGGGAGCAAAGCTTTCGTTGTTCAAACTTGTGTAGGTACCAATGCTCCCAGAGGGAGGGTGAAATGGAGGTGCTGTCGTCGCGTCCCAAGAATCCAACGGGGGCGTTATCGGGATGGTTGATCCCAGCACAAGGTTTTGCGTTGTCGGTAAATTACCCGCAGCGGAACGAAAATCGAATCAGTTACTGCTTGACGCGAAAGCCAATGGCGTGCAGATAATTTCGGTCCGACGACTTTTGACATGGATGGGTGTTCAAAGGCAGAAGCCAACGAGCATTCAGATTCAGGATTCGTAGCTCGTAGCCCCAATTCGAAATACTGATCTCTTGAAACGTGGCCAACTTCCTAGTCTAGTATCGGATAAGTCGCATGCCAAATGTAACGGACACCATCGTTCAGATCGGCCAGCTTTCGCTAGTGGCAATCGCAGGGTGGCTGGCATTAATTCTGTTTTTGTCGCTCGTTGACCATCCGCCTCGAAGGACACCGTCAACAGACGACCCCGTGGTTGGCAAACCAGACGAAGAAGAAGAAGAAGAAGAAGAGCAGTTGTGACGACATGGTTAAACAGCGGCTGCATTGCTGGACGATATCGTTTAGTCAACCAAACCGTCCAAGCCTGTCTGCAATTTCTCTGGCAATTCCAAAGTCTCACTTTCAAGCGACGCTACAGGAAACGAACAGTAGTCTGCGGCGAAATAGGCGCTTGGGCGATTGTTGCCGCTGCGACCGCAACCACCGAAAGGAAGCTTGCCGGAGGCTCCGGTCGTTTGGCGATTCCAGTTCACAATCCCGGCACGGATTTGATGGATGAATTGCTGATAGCGTTCGCGATTGTCGGTCAAGATTCCTGCGGATAAACCGTAGGCAGTGTTATTGGCTTCTGCGATCGCGGCGTCGAAATCGGCAACTCGAATGATGCTGAGCATTGGACCAAAGAGTTCCTCGTCCTCACGATCCGCGATGTCGGTGACGTCCAGCAAACCCGGCGAAATCAGAGCGTCGCAATCTCGATGCGATGCCATTTCAACGATTGGCACAGCGCCGCGAGCAATCAACTTAGATTGCGTATCAAGAATGTGACGGCCCATCGCGCCCGAAATTACCGTTCCGATAAACGGCGGTTCTTTGTCGTCGCTAAATCCAAACGTGACCTTGCGAGTCATCTCTGCAAGTACGTCAACGAATGTTTTCGATTCGTCATTGTCGACCACGATCAAACGGCGAGCACAAGTACATCGTTGGCCAGCGGTGATGTAGGCTGAAAGAATCGTCTGGTAAGCAGCGGCCTGAACATCCGCGGCTTCGGTCATGATCAGCGGATTATTGCCTCCCATTTCGAGTGCCAAAATTTTTCCGGGCTGCGAGGCGAGAGATTGATTGAGCGCCGCACCGGCGACGCTGGAACCGGTGAAGAACAATCCGTCGAGTTCTTTGCTCTGACAGATCGCTTTTCCGACATCGCGAGTTCCCTGGACCAGATTCAAAACACCATCCGGCAATCCAGCTTCGATCCAATTTTGCATCATCCAGGCACCAACGGCAGGCGCTTGTTCGCTGGGCTTGAAGACGACGGTGTTGCCAGCCAACAGTGCTGGAACGATATGGCCGTTGGGCAAGTGAGCTGGAAAGTTGAACGGACCCAAAACGCCAACGACTCCGTGCGGTTTGAATCGCGTGACGGCTTTCATCTCGCCCAACTCAAACGAGGTCGTGTCGCGACGGGTCTTAAGTGCGTCGATCGAAACGTCGACTTTTCCGGCAACGGCGCCGGCTTCTGTTTTGGCTTCCCAAAGAATTTTGCCCGTTTCGGTTGAGATGATTTCAGCGAGTTCATCAGCAGACTCGCGAACCAGTTCGGCGTACCTTTTAACGATCGCGATTCGGTTTTCGAGGTCTTGATCCCACCATGAACCAAAGGCATCTCGCGCGGCGGTGAAGGCTTGTTCGACCTGGTCGGCGGACGCTTCGGTGGTGTTCCACACGCACTGGTCGTCGATGGGGCTGATCGATTCAAGGGCTGGGCCTTGGCCGGCGATCCATTGATTGCCGATGCGGAGTTCTGGTTTGGGTGAGAGCATGTTTGACTTTCATTAATCGTTTAACAAACAGCGGTAAGTTTAAGGAAACATCACCCTCCCTCTGGGAGGGTCAGGCACGAGGAACGAGTGGCTAGGGAGGGTGTAGCTGTTAGTGTTTTCCATCGGACAGCTTCAACATCAGCGCCCTCCCCGTCGCTTAGGCTCCGACCCTCCCAAAGGGAGGGTGATGAGAATTCGCAGAGTCTCTGGGAGAGTTATGTCTCTTCCTCTAGGTCGGCTTCAAATTTACACTACGAATCGAGTCGCCATTTTTCAGGTCCAATCGCAATGCCGAAATTTGATCGATCGTTGCCTCGTCACCGTCCCAAAAAACTTGTCCTAGGCAAGTACGAAAATCGAGTCGGGTGTTGGAAATGATTTGCTGTGTGCCGCCGTCAACCGTTTCAGCAATCGCTCCTACGGTTCCAAACTTGCTCTCGCGGACGGCTCGAATGTTGTCGAGTTCGCATTCGATCGTTGGTCCACCGTCGAACAAATCGACAAGGCCACGGTTTTCAAAACCTTCCTTGAGCAACATCGCCAACGCGGGTTCAGTGTTGGAGTGAACTTTACCGATCACGTCCTGCGCTTCCTGTGGCAGCAACGGAAGGTAGATCGGATGCTTCGGCATCAGGTCTCCGATTACTTTCTTTGATTGAGTCGTCAGCGTTTCGGCCTTGGGGAAATCCATTTGAAAGAAGTGCGAACCGAGAGCCGACCAAAGCGGAGAAACGCCGTTGGAATCCACGACGCCTCGCATCTCGGCGATTACTTTTTCTTCAAACCGTTCGCGAAATTCCGCCAGAAACAGAAAGCGTGACATGCTCAACAATCGGCCATGGCCGCCGCCCCAATAATCAGGCGACAGGAACAGGCTGCCGATTTCAGTAGGGCCGTCATGCTGAGCACGAAGATGAAGTGTGTCGACTTCCTTCTTTATGCCAAGGCCTTCGCTGGTGTGGATCGACTTCTTGATCTCATAGGAATACATCGGCTCGAAGCCACCAACCTTCGAATAGATCGCGCACGTGCCAACTAACCGTCCGTTGCTCATGTCTTCCATCACGAAAACATAAGGCTGACCTTGGGGACGAGCATCCTTTTGGCGAAACGCGAACAACGATCGCTCGATCCGTGACTCGAGTTCATCTTTGGAGATTTTCAGAGTCGTCAGACCGAATTCGGATTTTTGAATCAAATCAAAAAGCGAATCGAGGTCATCTTCGCGAACACATCTTACGATCAGCATTTTCTACCGTTTATACTTGGAATGAAGAGAGAGTCAGGCGCGGCGAACTCACTCGCTTGCGCTCTTGCGCTTCGTGCTGGTATTTTCGACGACTACGCGTTGAAGTGTTTCGCCATCGAAGCGTCTTCTTTCATTTCACCGATCACGTTGTCAATGATCTCGCAGGCAAGATCGATGTGCGATGTTTCGGTGCAGCCAAGCGGCATCAAGAATCGAAGTCGCGAAGGATTGCCGCCAGCCATGAATGACATCAGGCCCGCCGCAAACAGCCGCTTCGCCAACGCCGCCGCAACTTCAGCTGAACCATCAAGCGGCGTGAGTGCGACCATGCCGCCACAACCGTGAGGACCCGAAATCGTTCCCGGATGTTTGGCACCAATTTTCTTCAGACCGGCCACGAAGTGATCGTGCAGTTGTTGGTTCTTGCCGCTGGGACCAAAATTCCCGTTCGCAATCAGTCCTTTGACGATTGCAAGCGCGGAATTGATCGCCATCGTACTGCTGGTGAACGTTTGACTAATCAAACCAGGTTTGAATTTGTACTCGTCGGTAAACAGCGTCGCACAGACCTGCGAGATTTTTCCGATGGTGACAACGTCGACGTCCTGATCGAGTTCGAAGTGTTGGAACGCGTAGGGACGAGTCGTACGACAGAAGGTTTGGACTTCATCAGCGATGACGCAGATTTTGTGTTGCTTGGCGACGGAGGTGAGTGCCTTGAAGAACTTCGTGGTGCCAGGATAGTAGCCGCCTTCTCCTTGGATCAGCTCCATCCACAGAGCCGCGTGCTTGCCAGGATTTCGTTCTAGTAGATAGTTCAGATGATTGGCCGCAATTTCGGTGCTGCGATCAGGATCGTCTTCTTTGAAAAACGGAATGTAGTCAACGTTAAGCGTATCCGGCAGTCCGACACGATACTTGGCCTTGTCAGTGACTTGGGCCAGTGCCAGTGTTCGTCCGGCGAAGCAATGTGAAAACGCGATCACTCGGTTGGCTGGATGATTGTTTTGAAACGCGAGCTTCAGAGAATTCTCGTTCGCCATCGCGCCACTGGTGGAAAGGAAACAATGATTGAGTTTGGCTCCCGACTCGTTTGCCGTTTCGGTCAGCAGTTTGACCAATTCGTAGCTTTCACCATTCTGTTGGAGATTACCCTGCATCACGGTATCGCCAATCGCACTATCGATCGCGGCTCCGACCAATAGAGGATGCGAGTGACCGTAACCGTGGACTCCGATGCCGGTGATGAAATCGAGCTTCACGCTTCCGTCACCAAGTTCCACAAACGGTCCGTTGCCGAGCCCGCTGGAAAGGTACGGAAAGTAAAGATTGCCGCTGCGGATCGCTCCGAATGCCGCCAACGTTTCTTCGTAGCCGGCCGCAAGCTCTGGATTTGGATCACGTACCGCCGAAAGTTCAGCCTGATGATCGGCAACGGCGTCGAGAATGAGCTGTCTGGCTTGTTGTAGTCGCGGATCGGCTTTTAGTTTGTCGGACGCGAGGACATTGGAATCTGACATCGAAATAGCACTTTGGGATGACGTGGCGGAATGGGAAAGTCGTGTTCGGGTGAGGACACGAAGTTCCCATTCTAGGTTCGATTCGCCTTTCCGCCAGCCAACGTACAGCCCTATTTCGCTTGCAACAACAAGACACGATCTTTGCCAGCTTGTGAAGAATCGAATTCGCAAGCCGCACGTTGTGACGCGACATTTGTCGGCTCAAGTTCGCCACCGTTTTCAGGGTCGAACCAGAAAGCTTCGAAGTCTTTGGTCTCTTTCGACAGATCAAGCGACACTTTGCCGCCTTCTGGCAAATACACCAAATAGATGTTGCCGGGTTTTGCCAAACACCAGGGCCCGTAACTGTCGTCCGTGTTTCCAACGAGGGCGTTCATGTTCTGCATCTGATGGATCGGAATTTCGTTGTCTGCCAGAAACTGCATTGCGAATCGGCAGTAGTCCCATGATTTTTCGCGAGATCGAAAGTCTTCGCACTTCAAATCGTTTTCAGGCAAAGCATAGCCAAAGTAGTACATGACTCCGGCTCCGCCAGCCATCAGATTGCCCCACAGCGTTTTCTTGCGAATGTCGTGGAGATCGTAAGTCGATCCATTCTTCATGGTTACTGTGCCGTTGAATTCAGCATACCCCGGATCCGGAGGCACGCCTTGATCGGCTTGGCCCTGTTCGTCATTCGCCAGAACCCACAGCCGGCCAGTTTCACGTGACTTACGCGCCCAGAGCAATGTTCGTTTGTGAACCTGGTCCCACATGTTCTGTAGTGACAAACCGGTCAACGGAGCTTTGCCCAACCAAGGCTCATATTTCCTATCCTGTTGATCGGGATAGGTATGAAGCGAGATGTTGTGACCGTAGGCGTCAATCCTTTTGAGATACTTGGCCATCGCCATTTGCTCATCGAAGGATTGAGTGTTCTCTTCGCCAAGGTTCCACTCCAACATGTTCAGATGACCAAATCGAGCAACCAGCTCTCGCAAGTAGAGCTTCCGTTGCGGACCACATTTGCCGCCATCGAGAGCGCCAGTAACTTTGCTCTCTTTCCCTTTAGGTCCATTTCGCCAGTCGTCGTTTTCCGTTTCCTGTAGTTTGAAGTGCAACAGCAGGTGATGCGCCTGAGCGTGATTGAAAACGATCCCCCATTGATCCAATTTGGAACAGTCGAAGTGTACTTTGTCGGTCGCAGAAACATGTGGCCAGACATTGTCACCGTCGCCGTCAACGTTGTAAGTCAAAAATGAAACTGAATTGAGACCTTTGCGACCGAGGTAATTGATCGCCCCTATCAGGCCTTTGCCTTTTCCATTTTTCCAAGTTGGATCCGTTTCTCTCCAATCTTGGACGTGGTTTTTCCAAGTCTTGAGCGGTCCCTGTTTCCATTTGCGAGTTCGAGTTTCGTCGAAGTCTTTGAATGCGAGCATCGTTTCCGGTGCGTCGGGTCCGACTTTAAAAAAAGGCCTGCCTGTTTCTTGGAAAACAAGATGCGTTCCTCTCGGAAGCAGCATCCCAGAATGCTGATCACCGAATTGAGGTTTTGAAGACCGCTTAACCTGAAATGTTCCTTTTTTCGCATCGCAGGATTCAACTGCTTTACCGTTTGCACTTCCGTCAATCGCAACACCTTCCCCTCTGACGAAGGAAACTTCGTAGTTCCACTCGCCAGCGGTCGGCGGACTAAAATGAGCTCTCCAAACATTCCCCGACTTCGCAGAAGTTTCAGCAGCATTGCCGTCTGCCGCAAAGTAGCCCGGGACCGTGAACGATTTTTCTTTCTGTGAGAACGTGACTGCCATTCGATAGTCCGCAAACGGATTCGGCATGCCCGATTCGAGAACATCGTGTTGCTCATAGGCAAACGGACCGGATTGCGACAAAGTCACCGGGTGCCACAGTTTGTCTGCCACAACGGTAACCGAACCGTCACCATTTTCTCCTGCGGGCAATTTGAATTCAGGAGCATCACCAGATTTGTTCACCGAAGCCGGACCGGCGTTGGCGGGACGCTGAAAGTCGCGATCACGAGTCATCAACCAACGATCGAACTCAAAACCGTCCTCTCGCATCGAAAATGAAATCGTGTGCTCGCCGGCGGTTGGAACATCGATGTAGATTTCGTCCTCAACGCCGCAGTGAACTTTCTGGGTTCGCTGCTTGCTCTCCCACCACCACGAATGCTTGCCGTCGCACCATTGCATTCTCTGACCGTGATCCGGCCAAGTGCCATCGATGCCAACATGCAAACCGTTGTCTTCTGAACCCGTTGAATAGGCTCGAACCCAAACGTAGTAGCGACCGGGATTGTTGAAGTGAACTTTGTAATTCAGGATCGCAAGCTTTCCAGGCACGTTGGAAAAGTTCACGCCTCCCGTTAACTTTTCGCTGTGGTTGCGGCGAGTATCGGGAAGGACTTCGACGTAAGCGTTGCCGCTGGCTCCAATCCAATGCGGATCGTCACCATCGGATTCTGCTTTGGGGTGTTGTGTCGGGGTCGTGATATGGAACGCTCGAACGCCTGCCTTTTCTTGGCTGACGAAATGTTCCGCTTCGACGGCAACAACGCCGTTTTGCTCTTCGGCGATGAAATCTGTGCCGACAATGGGCTCCATCGTCTGTTGAGCGACGACTGCCGAAAGTGTCAGTGTAAAAAAGAAGAATAAGGCCAAGGTGAAACTGTTTCGCATACCGAAGTTCCCAAGAGATCAATGTTCAATGGGTTTCATTGTAGACGTTTCACTATCCAGCTGCCGCCTGTAAGGGCAGGCTTTTGAGTTGTCATGGCACAAAAAAAGCCCGGCCAATTTTGACCGAGCTTCTCGAGTCTCTCAGGACGTTAGTCCTGTTGAGAGTAAATTTCTTTCGCTTGATCGACAGAGACAGTCATCTCATCGTCTTGCGTGTACTTCTTTCGCTCTTCAGCTCGCTCTGCCGCAACGGCGACCACCCGTTGAGCAAACGCCAACTGGTTTGGAGTGAAGAATCGCTCAAAATAGCCGTCCATTCGCTCAAGGCGATTCAGGACAAGCATCTTCTGCCACGAAAGTTTGTCAGTGATATTCCATGCCGAAGCTTGTGCTACCGGTTGAGCAACTTCATCGGCAGCGATCATTCGACAGATCTCTGCAACGGAAGGATCCGAAGTCACCGTTGAAAGTGGAGCAATCGTGTAGTCCATCTTCAATGTTGGATTTGGCTTACCGTGCTCAAGGCAGACTGTTGTGAGTGAAACTTTGCCAACTTTGCCAGGAGGAATGTTGAAGACGCCACCGCCTCCGCCACCTCGACCACCGCCGCC
>CAZORS010000127.1:8251-15772 GCA_964582025.1 uncultured Pirellulaceae bacterium
ATCACGTTCGATTTCTTTTCGTCGATCGTCTTGATCAACACTTCGATGTTGCCATCTTTCATGGCTTGAAACATCTCGGTCGATTCGAATCCTTCAACGGGTTGTGCCGTTTTCCAGATACGCTTCAACCGCTTTTCAGCAATCCGCTTTTCCTTGGCAATTTGCTTAGCTTCTTTTTTCGCTTTCACCGCGGCAGCACGATCTGCTTCTACGGTTGAAGTCGATTCTTGGGCGTAGCACAGCGAACCAATCGCCATCATTGCCGTCACCGCGAGGGTGAGAGAAAGTTTTGTCATCGATGTTCTCATAATGAAGAACTCCTAATTTCGACCGACGCACCTTGCATACGTCGGAGTAAACGACTTCTTTAAATATATTGTCTGGACTGAGCCCCAACCTGAGTAATCCAGAATAATTCGAAAAACGCGGATTGCCACGAATTCCTGTTGGCAAATTCACTGCAATTTCACGTTGCCTTGTCGGACCGGTGCTCGAATTGACTTCGAGCTCAGATTTTGACGTTGAGCTTACTCGAATCGCAAATCAGCGTGCTCAAATCGGAGATAAGCCCGGGAAAAACGCAATCCTAGCGGTATCAGTGAGTATCGGACGAACAATCCCGCCGCGATAGCACTTTCGATTCACGTGAGCTTGATGAGGATATTGAGGCTGGGACCACCGTTAGGTCGAGATGGCTTGAGCTTCACCGATGCCAAAAGGCAACCTCGAACATCCGAACCCGTACGATCTGAACGATCCATTCGCTTTTGCGTTCCAACTATCAAAACCATGGAGCAATCCGATTGGCTGGGATATCTTTTCAAACCGGTCCCTAACGCATTAATCACTTGTCGGATACGCGAATCACGCGAAAACCAAGATCGATGGTGCGATGGTTCGGGGCAAAATCGGATCGGTCTGCGGAACGACTCTGCCACGTCGAGCCCTGAAAACCCGAACCGCGAATCACACGGCTTTGTCCGCGATTGGCTCCGGTTGGGTCACGCGATGGTGATCGCTTGTAGTAGTCTTTGTCGTGCCAGTCCCGACACCATTCGCTCACGTTGCCCACCATGTCGTGCAATCCAAAACGATTGGCTTGGTACTGTCCCACCACATTCGTGAATGCGCAGCTGTCGGACAATTTATTGCGTACACCCTTTGTCAGTTTCGGATTCAACGTGGCGTCGGCAATATTTGCAATCGACATAAGAACGGAAGGGCTCTCGTCGCCTGAGAACATGCTGTCCGTCCCAGCCCGGCATGCGTATTCCCACTGTGCTTCAGTAGGCAACTGATACTCGACACCCTCTTTCTCGCTTAGCCACTTACAGAATTCAACCGCGTCAAACCAACTCACGTTGACCACAGGTTGATCGCCTTCCTGTTCAAATCCAGTACTACGCCATGAGAACTGTTTGCCGTTGATGAACGCGCCTTTGCCGTCGTAGCCCCAACCGCCGCTTGCATCCCGCTCGGCGTTTGTGACGTACTTTGTATCATCGACAAACTGCCGAAACTGCGCCACCGTTACTTCGTGAACTCCCATGTAGAACGGTTTGCTGATGCGGATCCTATGTTTTGGCATTTCGTTGGCATAATGTCCTGTCTGAACTCCCTTGAACATCGCGACCAACTTGTCTTGCGACACGCCCATCATGAATTTGCCAGCAGGGATCAAGCGAAGCTTCATTCCAACACTGTCGGTAAGCTCGGACGGTTTCAACGAGGGCTCTGTTTGATCCTTCTTGGCTGAAGTTTGCGTCGACTTAGAGAGTCCTTTTTCCAACTCCGCGACTCTTTTGCGAAGCCTCTGATTCTCGAGCGTCAAAGTTTTCGAGTCTGCTGCACCGGGCCTTAGTTTTTTGAAGTAGCGAACTGCGGATCGGATTTCCAGAGCACTGTCGAGGTTGCCTTTTTTGGTTTCTGCCACAAGGCTTTTTTCGAGTTCAGCAACAAGCTCTTCTCGCAGCTTATCGTGTGATTCCGCGAAGTCCTTGGCAGATTGTTTATCCTGTTCATCCTTCGTTTTTCGCAAATCGCGTTCGGCAGCATTAAAATCCCGCAACAATTCGTTGGCGACCTCCGAATCAAACTTGCGAGGTCGCTTCGCTTCTTCTTGCGACATCAGAGCCGACTGGATGATCGACAATAGAAATAACGCGACTAGGGCTAATGAAAATTGTCTTTGCCAACTGTTTGTCATCGTGATCGTCCAAGCACAGATAAGAAATAGTATGGCGACGCCACATCATGGGGTCGCGTTTCCTTAAGAGCACTGATGTTATTGTGTCCGATCGCAAGATTCAAGTTTCCATCTCTATCCTGACATGCTATTCGGCCAGCAACTCATATTGCGAAAGATGAAAAAGCTAAAAAGCCTAGCGAATCATCAAGCGTTCGCTGTACCCCACACTGCCAACGGCTCTAGATCAACGTCGCGATGACCAGCGCCACGACGCTCATCAGCTTCAGTAAAATATTCAGTGACGGACCTGACGTATCCTTGAACGGATCGCCAACCGTATCGCCGACAACCGCAGCCTTGTGAGCCGCACTGCCTTTACCCAATGGCTTGCCGTCAACTTCGAAGCCTTCTTCGATCATTTTCTTGGCGTTGTCCCAAGCACCGCCAGCGTTTGACTGAAACAGAGCCATCAAAACGCCACTGACCGTGACACCCGCCAACAAACCGCCAAGCATCAACGCGTTTGTGTTTCCAGTAAGTCCCGCGTACTTCGGCAAGAAACCAAACGCGACCGGAACCGCAACCGCAACCAAGCCCGGCAAAATCATTTCTCGAATCGAAGCTCGAGTTGAAATCGCGACACACTTGCCGTACTCCGCTTTGCCATCTGCGGAGTCAAACGTTTCTTGGTCCGCTTTGGTCCAACTGTCGAAATCTTTTCCCTCGTTCGAGTTCATCACATCCAAAGCTTTCTTAAGCTCCGGAATGTCTTTGAACTGGCGTCGAACTTCTTTGATCATCGCCATCGCCGCGCGACCAACGGCGTCCATTGACATCGCTGAAAACAGAAACGGAAGCATCGCTCCGATAAACAATGACGCCATCACGTATGGGTTCGTAATATCGATGGACTCGATCGGCGTCGTTAGGTGGGTTGCGTTGTAAGTTGCCATGAATGCAGCAAACAGTGCCAAAGCGGTCAACGCAGCGGAACCGATCGCAAAACCTTTTCCAATGGCAGCTGTCGTATTTCCAACCGCGTCCAACTTGTCGGTGCGTTCACGAACTTCCGCTGGAAGATCTGCCATTTGAGCGATGCCGCCGGCGTTGTCTGAGATCGGTCCATAAGCGTCAACGGCCAATTGAATTCCAGTATTGGAGAGCATGCCAACGGCAGCGATCGCGATTCCATAAAGTCCGGCAAACGAGTACGCCGCAATAATAGCAATCGCAATGATCACGATTGGAAGCGCTGTCGACATCATGCCAACACCAAGTCCGGCAATGATGTTTGTCGCTTCGCCGGTGACTGATTGACGCACGATTTTCTTGACAGGACCGGTGTCGGTACCAGTGTAGTGCTCCGTAATTTTCCCAATTGCCAAGCCAGCGCCAAGCCCGAACACGATCGCGAAAAAGACTCCTGTACTAGTAATCGTCATCGCCTTTTCACCTTCACCAAAGGCCCAGCTTTCGGGCAACATGCCTTTGATGATCAAAAAAGTTAGCACAAGCAGAATGATTGCCGACGCGAACTCTCCAAGATTCAAGGCGAAGTGGGGACTTCCGCCTTCTTTGACTTTCACGAGAAACGTACCTGCGATCGATGTGAGTATTCCGACGCCGGCGAGAACCAGTGGCAACATGACGGCTCCAAGTCTGGCGCCTTCAAATTCTGGCAAATCAAAAAACATTGCACCGAGAACCATCGTTCCAATGATCGAACCAACGTATGACTCGAACAAGTCAGCTCCCATTCCTGCAACGTCTCCAACGTTGTCTCCAACATTGTCAGCGATTGTCGCAGGGTTCAGCGGGTGATCTTCAGGGATTCCAGCTTCGACTTTGCCAACCAAGTCAGCGCCAACATCGGCAGCCTTTGTATAGATTCCTCCGCCGACACGTGCAAACAACGCAATCGAAGAAGCACCAAAACTGAAGCCCGTCAGGATAGTAATGATGCGAGTCAGTTCTGCTTGCGACGTGATTCCAAACATCGATGCGTAGACAATGAAGAGCACACTCAGTCCGAGCACACCAAGTCCAACGACTCCCATTCCCATCACGCTCCCGCCAGCGAAGGCGACTTCCAGAGCCGTGCCCAATCCAGTTCGTGCCGCGTTGGTGGTACGCACGTTGGCTTTGGTCGCGACACGCATTCCAATGAATCCGGCCAAGGCCGAACAAAACGCCCCCAACACAAACGAAAGCGCGATCAACGGAGAAGAAGAATCTCCCTGTTGACTTCCCGCCAAACCGAGCAGCACTGCGACTGCAACCACGAACACGATCAACACGCTGTACTCAGCTTTTAGGAACGACATTGCTCCCTCTGTAATATTCGTGGCGATGCGTTGCATCTTTTCAGAACCGGGATCTTGCGCACTTACCCATTTTGATTTCCAAAACGTAAACACGAGCCCGATCACGCCCAGAATAGGAATCAGGTAGCTAAACCAAGGCAAACTTGGGTCGCTGACAAGCGATTCCGCCGGTGCCCCTTCTTGCGCCCACGCGGAACTGAGTAGAAAAAAGTTGGAAATTAGAACCGCGGAACAAGCGATCGAGATCTTTGATTTGCTCATATGAAAATCGACGAATGGAGTGGAACTCACCCTTTGCCTTCAATTTGTGACAACAAAGGGAAGATAGTAGACATTACGGAAGAAACATCAGCGGATCCGTGGACCTAAAATGCGTCTAACGGACAAAAAACGGGTATTAAACAACCTTTTATAATCAAAAGAAAGCCCGGTTGTGAAAGGAAATCTTTAGCATTGGCTTCTGTATCAATTGCCACGTTTGGTTTGCGAAGTTGAAAATTTTCCAGAATCGCCGGTACGTTTGAACATTTAGGAACAGTCAATGTGACAAACCGTACGTAGCAATAAAGCTGCTGGCCAAAAAGTCGCAGTTGGCGAGCCTTTTGTAGCAAGATGTTGTTTAAGACAGAAGCTGCAGAGATGCTGACACAGTGCGATTCTTAAATCGAACATGATTGGCTAAAATCAGCGAAACGACAAAGACACCTATCCCTAATTTTTGGATCCAATATGCGGCCTTCAATCACAATCAGGATTACGAGCCTCTTTCTACTGCTACTGAGCTCATCACTTGCATTGGCTCAGTCAGAAGGCGAGGACGATCTGGAAGCTGCCTTCGACCTCAAACTCAAAGCCGAGAAAGTTGGCGACTACGAGGACGTGGTCAAGCTGTGCAAATCAGCGATCAAAAAAGGACTCAACGAAGAGGGAGAAAACGAAGCCAAATCACTCGCCAGTTCAGCCCTGTTTCAACAAGCCGAACAATTGAAGCTGCGGCTCCGTGGGCAACGAGATCCGACTTTCTATCGCAATGAAGCTGTCAAGTTGCTCAAAGAGGCTGTCGATTTCAATCCCGAGATGGGCGACGCTTGGTTGCTAATCGCTCAGCTAAACCTGATACGCGGTGGCGATCGTGATGAGGCCCTGTCCGCGGTCGAACAGGCCATCGGTCTGATGGACGAACAACCGAAAAAGCAATCCGAAGCATATCTTCTTCGTTCGATGTTGATTCAGCCAGACGACCGCGAAGCCAGTCGTGAATCACTCGACAAATCGATTGAGTTGAATGACACCAGCATGGGTGCACTGAGAACTCGTTGCACGGTTCTGATCCTTGATGGCGACGTTGACGAAGGCTTAAAAGATCACGAACGAATTCTTGAACTCAACGAAGGTAACGTCGACATCCTGTTGGCTCAAAGCGCCGTACTGTCGCGACTCGCGGATGCAAAACAGGCAGCGGCTTTCCAACAAGAGAACGGAGATGAAGATCCGGAAGACGAAGAACCGACGCAAACTGTCGAAGAATTGAAAGCCGACGAAACAAAAATTCGAGAGTCCGTTTTGGATGCTTTCGAGACAGCTTTAAAGCTTGCTCCCGAAAGAAACGAGATGTACGTGGGCAAAGCGAATACGCTGATCAGCCTTGAGAGAAATGACGAAGCTCTGGAAACGATTAACAAGTTGATCGAACGCGACGACAAGTCAATTATGGCATTGCGAAAGAAAGCCCAGATACTGCTTGTCGATGAAGAGAACGACGACGAGACCGTCAAAGTTCTCGACCGAGCGGCCAAGCTTGACCCTTACGACATGGACACGCGACGACTGCGGATGGCGTTTTTTAGTGCTCGCAGCCAGTTCTCCGAAGCCATCGAAGAAGGCGAAAAAATCATTGAAAAGGAACCGACCAATGTTGGCATCATGGAACGGCTTGCATTGCTCTATTCGCTTGAGCAAAAGCCCAAGAAGGCGATCGAAATCTACAACGGTGTATTGCGTCGAATGCCAATGAGCCTCGTATCCCAGCTTCCGCCTCGAAATCGACCATTGTTTTTGGCACAGAAAATTGGAACACTTCGTTCGCGAGGTGATGCTTACCTATCAACGAGCGAACACGAAAAGGCAATCGAAGACTACGAAGAGGCGCTCGATCTCGGTGATCAAATCGAGGAAATGCAAGCTTCCTTGGGGCTTGGCGCAAACGAAGTCGAATACACTCCAGACGATGGTGTACTAAACAATCTAGCTTGGGTTCTTTCGACTTCGACCAATGACGAACTTCGTGACGGCGATCGTGCAGTCGAACTTGCCACGTTGGCTTGTGAAGTAACCGACTACAAGGCACCGCACATTCTTAGTACGCTTGCTTCGGCCTACGCTGAAAAGGGAGACTTTGAGAAAGCAATCGAGTGGATTGAGAAAGGGATCGAAGTCAACGCGGAACGTGAAATCACCGAAATCGTTACCGAAGAAGAAATCAAACGCCAGCTAGATAGCCTCAATAAAGAACTCGAAAGCTACAAGGAAGAAAAGCCTTGGCGCGAGGATCAAGCGGAAGAAGATGCTGCCAAAATTAAGGCAGAAAAAGAGAAAGCTAAGAAAGATAAAGAAGATTCGGACGACAAGGACGAGGATAAATAGCGATGGACGTTCAGTCAGCTGATCAACTCAACACCAAGAAATGCGTTCCATGCGAAGGCGGCGTCGATCCTTGTCCGCTGCCGTTTATCACTCAACAGCTCGAAAAACTGCCTGGCTGGTACCTGACGCATGAAAATCAGCGAATCCGCAAGGATTGGACGGTGAAAAACTTTGTCGCAGGACTCGCCTTCTTCGAAGCGGTTGGAAAGATCGCTGAAGCCGAAGCCCATCATCCGGACTTGCATCTGGAAAGCTACAAAAACGTCTCTATCGAAATCTGGACGCATGCCATCGGTGGATTGAGCGAAAACGATTTCATCCTCGCGGCCAAGATCGACTCAATCGAAGTCTGACCCGCCAATTCAC
>CAZORS010000128.1:0-15625 GCA_964582025.1 uncultured Pirellulaceae bacterium
CCCGTTTCCGCAGCGTGGATCGCCGTCATGAAGGTCTCTTCGTCACGAAGCTCACCGACGAGGATGATGTCGGGGTCTTCACGTACCGCGTGCTTCATGCCAACACTGAAGTCAACAACGTCGACATAAACTTCACGCTGGTTGATCAGGCACTTGTCGTCCTTGTAGACAAATTCGATCGGATCTTCGAGCGTAAGAATGTGCTTGTAGTAGATCTTGTTGATGTAGTTCAACATCGACGCAATCGTCGTACTCTTACCTGAACCCGTCACTCCGGCCAGCAGAATCATGCCTTGTTCGTAGTGACACAGTTTTTCGATCGAAGGAGGAAGGTAGAGGCCTTCGAAGTCGGGAATGAAGTTGTTCACGCGACGGGCAACAAGTCCGATCTTTCCCAACTGTTGCAGCATGTTGACACGGAAACGCCAATCGACGCCGTCCACTTCGACGGTGTAAGCAAAGTCAGCACCGCCTTCTTCTTCGAACACGTCACGAGTACGCTCGTTCATCATCGGAAACAGCAAGCGAGCCATCTCTTCGATTTCAATCGGATCGGAGTTCAACGGCTTGAGCGTTCCATTGACACGAATGATCGGTGCCTTGCCAACTTTCATGTGCAAGTCACTGCCCTGCAGCTTCACCAGCGCCCGGAAGTATTTGTCGACCGCATTGTCTTCACGCTTTTGCGTAAAGCGCTTGACCATCGCTTCGATTTTGTCATCGAGCTTGGGTGCACCATTGGATTCGCCGTCGGTCTGGCCATTGGTTGCTGCTTCGTGATCGTCAGTCGGTTTTTGCTTTTGGGGTTTTGGTTTCGGTTTCATTTCGATTTCCGTAGGAGAGCAAGCGGCGCCAGAAGGAAACTGACAGCCTGAAGTGTCTGCGGAAGTGGGAGACAGCAAATCCGCGAAAAACCTTGCTTTGTGTACTCTAAGTCGGGTGTTTCAATGGGTCAACCAAGCCCCTTTTTCAGTAGCAAAATAGACCCTAGGTAGCCAATCAGAGGTCGGGCCATTCCAATAATAACAGCTGGAAGAGGTATTTCCATCTTTGAGAGTCTGGTCTCGGGGATTCCTGATGCCATTTTGAGGGGCGAATCCAATCACCGTTGGCCGATCTTTACTTGGGCGGCTATCATCTTGATCTTCCATATTTAGCTTGAGCTTCTATTTCATCACCCTTCGATTATTCGATCGTATCCATGGACACTGAACTTCTCGACCGTTCCAACTCAATCCGCCAGCGCATTACTCAGCTGCGAGACAGTCTTTGACTACGACGTCAAAATTTCCGAAACCGCCGTCATCGAAGAACGAATGGCAGCTACCGATTTTTGGGACAATCAAGAGAAAGCTCAGGAGACGGTCGGTCAACTGAAGGCAATTAAGGCGATCGTGTCTCCTATGACCGAACTGCTATCCGCCGGAGAAGACCTTGATGCGCTGCTGGAGATGGCCGAAGAAGATCCGGATATCGCGGCTGAGATCACGGCTGAAATAAAGCGGCTCGAAAAAGAGCTGGATGATCTCGAACTCAAAGCGTTGCTCAATGGAGCTCATGATGGATGCGGCGCGATTCTGACGATCAACGCGCGGGATGGCGGCACCGACGCCAACGATTGGGCCGAAATGATGCTGCGAATGTACTCGCAGTGGGCTCAGAAAAACGATTACTCGGTCGTGCTGCTGGATCGCAATCCAAACCCTGACGCTGGTATCAACAGTGCTACGATCCTGATTCGAGGCCCGATGGCTTACGGCTACCTCAAAGGCGAAAACGGGGTCCATCGACTGGTTCGCATCAGTCCTTACAACTCGGAAGGAAAACGACAGACCAGTTTCGCGGCCGTTGATGTCACGCCGGAAATTTCTGATTCAGTGGAAATTGAAATTGACGAAAGCGAAGTTCGCGTCGACACCTATCGCGCAAGCGGTGCCGGTGGTCAACATGTGAACAAGACCGATAGTGCCATTCGTCTGACCCATGAGCCAACAAACACTGTGGTCCAGTGTCAAACGCAACGGTCACAGCACAAAAATCGTGCCCAAGCGTGGAAGATGCTGCGAGCGGCACTGGCTCGGATCGAAGATGAAAAGCGCGAAGCCGAAAACGCCGAGAGCTATCGCCAGAAAGCTCAAGTTGGCTTTGGATCGCAAATTCGCAATTATTTTTTACATCCCGACCAACGTGTAAAGGATGCTCGCACCGGACATTACGTCGGAGACTTTCAAAAAGTTCTCGACGGTGATATCCAAGGGTTTTTGGAAGCCTATCTAAACTGGCTGGCCAAGGAAACGATTTAGCAAAGGTGGGTCACCTGCCTGTATTCATCTGGAAAGTTGGTTGTCGCAACCTAATCTGACTGGGTCTCGTGAAAACGACGGCGACTAGATTCTCACCTCGATTTGAAAAGCTTTGTCAGCACCCGATTGGTTGAGTTAGTACATGAGATTTCGGTTGTGACTTAACATTTTCTGTTTTCATTTTCCACACCGGACGTAGAAGCTACCTGCCTTTTTCGGCGACGACGAACACGGTAAAAAAGGGCCGCCAAACTAATTTACCGTCATTGAGTTCCTATGGATTCCCTTCTGCTTGGTTTTATCAACATAGAGTACCTTTTGATGGTTCTCCTTCCTGGGATGGTTCTTTCCGGCGGCGCCTCGTGGTTGGTGCGCACTCGATTCGCAAAGTATTCCAAAATCCCCTCGACACGCGGATACACTGGGCAGATGGCGGCTCAGCGATTGCTCGAATTCGCGAACATCACGGACGTGCAAGTCGTTCGCGTCGACGGTGTGCTTACTGACCACTACAATCCGACCACAAAAAAGCTTGCGTTGTCGTCTGATGTTTTCGACCGAACATCTGTCGCTGCGATCGGCGTAGCAACACATGAAGCCGGGCACGCTATCCAACATGCGACCGGTTACTTTCCGCTGAAGTGGCGAAGTGCGATCGTTCCTGTCGCCAATATCGGCACAAAATTTGGCACCTACGGAATGATGATCGGACTGGCGTTTTTGTATGGCGGATCAGTATTCGGCAAAGCGGTCTTTGTCGTCGGAGCACTCGCGTTTCTGATGTTTGTTCTGTTTCAATTGGTAACGCTACCAGTCGAATTCAACGCCAGCAACCGTGCCAAGCGTCTGGTAGTTGAAGCCGGTATTGTCGGCGAACAGGAACGAGAAGGCATCGACAAAGTACTCAACGCGGCCGCGATGACTTACGTCGCCGCATTCGTTTCTTCGCTTTTGACGCTTGCGTATTTCCTGATGAAGTCTGGATTGCTTGGTGGCCGGCGGGATTAGGGAAACTGGTCTCGCCGAGACCGTAGATTTGTTGATCGCCCTCGCCTTGGGAAGATCAGACGCAAGGAACGAGTGGCTGCGGAGGCGCAGTTGCCCAAGTTGCCAATGGCGTGCTTGTAACCTCCGCTCCCTCCCCGTCGCTTAGGCTCCGCCCCTTCCAGTGGGAGGGTGATGCTACTATTCGCTATTCGTCTTCCCACTCATCGTCGTCATCGTCTTCCCATTCAGCGTCGTCATCAAGTTCATCGTCGTCTTCGTCTAGATCGTCGTCGTCGACTTCTTCCCACTCGTCATCTTCGAAGTCATCGTCGTCGGCTTCCTCGTCGTCTTCATCGACGTACTCGTATTCGACGCCATCTTCCTCTTCACCATCTTCATCGACGTCGACGTACTCATATTCATCTTCTTCGTGGTCTTCCTCTTCTGATTCTTCTTCATCGTCGTCGTCGATGTACTCGTATTCTTCATCGTCTTCGAGTTCATCTTCGGTTTCTTCGTCGCCGGACTCTTCTTCGTCCTCGAACTCTTCGTCTTCATATTCCTCGTCGTCGCCTAATTCTTCTTCCTCGATTTCGTCATCATTTTCTTCGTCAACTTCAGCGACGATAAACGGCGTCGACGTTAGATCCCAAGGATCCTCTTGATGGTTGAGGGTTTGCAAAGAATTTCGCCTAGTTAGTTGGTCAATGGTGTTTGAATTATCAATGCACAGATTCACGTTTGGGTCTCCTTGGTTGAAGGCGATGATTGTTAGGTTCCAGTCGCCTTAACGTCACTGCTTTCGTCGATCAATAAAGAGTCTGTTTCGCTCGTTTGATTCTCGTCGGGTGAGGGCCAGTCTGGCAACCCTTGTCCAGCCAATTGATCGGCTCGCGGTAGCTCGCGAATGCTTGCAAACCCAAAAGTAGCCAGAAATTCTTTGGATGTTCCATACAAATAAGGCCGCCCAAGATTTTCACTACGTCCAACGATTCGAATCTGGCCAGCTTCCAGTAATTGTCGCAGCATTTCGCCGCTACTGACACCTCGTACGGCCTCTATATCAGCTTTAATGATCGGCTGTCGGTAAGCAACAATGGTTAGCGTTTCCATCGCCGATTTGGAGATTTTCGGTCGACGCGGTATCTGGTCCAATCTCCCGATCCAGTCGGAAAACTGCGGACGCGTTAGCATTTGATAGCCTCCGGCAATCCGCTTGATTTGAAACGCACGACCGGATCCATCGTAAAGCTGGTTCAGTTCGCGAATCATGGTACGTGACTGCGTACCGTCTTCAAGCCCCGCCAACTGACTGAGCTTCCGAGAAGTCAATGGACCTCGAGCCATCACCAGCACTGCCTCAAGTCGGCGACGTGCCGCTTTAAGGTCCGGTTCTGCCGAGTTTGGATCTTGCTCCGCAGAAGCGCTCTGGTTTGTCGATGATTCTGACATAAAATGCCAATGAAAGTCCTAGAATGGCTTTGTACAACTCGCGAAGTATGTCGCGTGTGCAATCCAAAATCAATACGTTTTGGATGCCTATTTTTTGCTGCTTCCTTCACCCGAAATTCATGATGGCCAAGAAAAAACAAAATGGCCCACTTTTCGTGATCATCGCGGTGTTCACCGTCTTGTTGCTCGTGGCTTCCTTCTTCATCCTGTCCGCGATGGGTGAACGTTCTGGCGTTGAGTTCTCTCCTGACGATTTCACCATGAGAAGGTTCACTTACTGTCGCCTTCCTTTGATCAATTGGACAAAACGCGGTATCGAATACGACGCTGTCCCGACCGAATCTTTTCAAGTATTGATCGATGACGACTGGATTCGAGCCAGCGGACGCACACCTAAACGATGGCATCTGGTCAGAGCAACCAGTGGATTTGACAGCTCTACTGGTGGCAAGAATTCGCCACCTGAATGCGATGCCCGGTTTTTGACCAAATATTTGGAACTGACCAATACCGATGGTGAAAACTACATCATGAAATGGACTGACGATCATCCCAAAGCTGCCAAAGTCTTTTGGCCGTTGATCGCTGAATTGGCTCGAGACAATTTGTATCTGCCCATTCCACAGCTGATGGAATTCGCCATTGAGTTTCCAAAAATGGACGATACTGAACGGTTCAACTCTGAGTTTGAACAGTTGGTCGCCAACGCTTGGTTCGAAGCCGCGAAGACCGATCAGCTCAATGGTCGTCATGAGCGAGCAATCAAGCGCTTTGATGTGGCAATCAAGATCGGTGGCGACCATCCCGAGGCGGAACAACTAAAAGTTAAATCGTCTACAGATGTCTACAATGGCGATGATCAAACGCCATGAGCCCAATTTACCTCGATCACAATTCAACGACTCCGATCGATCCGCGCGTCGTCGATACCATTGCCAGTGTCCTCAAAGAAGGCTTTTTAAACCCGGCCAGCCAACACAGAGAAGGCCAGCGGGCGAGGCGTGAGCTGGAATCACTTCGAACGAAAATCATCGATTTATTGGGCGGTCAGAGCCGCGGCATGCAAGCCGATCAGCTGATCATCACCAGCGGCGGCACCGAAAGTAATAACCTTGCTCTGATTGGTTTGGCTCGGCAATCCTCGGCTAAAATGGATCCGTCGGGCAAATCCAAAGGTCGAGTTCTCGTTTCGGCTATCGAACATCCCAGCATCATCGGCGCTGCCGAAGCGTTGCAACGTGAAGGCTTCGAAGTCGAACATATTGATGTCGATTCAAACGGTGTCGTCTGCCTGCTCGACCTTGAAAGCCGCTTGAAAGATTCGAGCAAACAAAGCGTGACACTGGTCAGCATCATGTTGGCCAACAACGAAACGGGAGTCATTCAACCGGTGTCACAAGCCGTTGCTTTATGTCATGAGCATTCGGCGTTGCTGCACACCGACGCCGTGCAGATGGTCGGAAAGCTTCCTGTCAGCTTCACCGAAATCGGCTGCGACGCGATGACGTTCACGGCTCACAAACTCCACGGTCCGCGCGGGATTGGCGGTTTGATTTTGAAGCACGGATTGGTTGTCGAACCAATTCTCTTTGGTGGCTTTCAACAGATGGCGATGCGACCTGGCACTGAAGATGTCGCGCTGCTGGCGGGAATGCATCGCGGACTCGAAATCGCGATCGGCGATCCTGATCGTGCGGCAAGAATGGGTCAACTGCGTGATCTGCTGGAATCGAAACTGACTGACCGGTTCGACATGACGATCAATGGACTGACGGCTACAAGAATGCCGCACACTTCCAATGTCTCGTTTACGGGAATCGACCGGCAGGTTTTTCTGATGGCTGCCGACATTGAGGGTCTGGCGATATCGACCGGTTCTGCCTGTGCCAGCGGCTCTAGTGAGCTCTCACCGGTGCTACTGGCGATGAAAGCCAACAACGATGTTGTGGAGGGCTCAATTCGCATCAGCCTCGGAGCGACGACGACTCGGGATGAAATCGAGGAAGCGATCGTTCGAATTAGCGCAATTGTGGAAAAGCTGTTGAAATAGTGTTTAGAACCTGTTGCTGAAACGTTGGTTATTTGTCAATTCTGGCAACGAATATGGCTTGGAAAATCGAGCAATATTATGACTGAGATTTCTTGGCTGATCGCAGGTCCAACAAAGCGTTAATAAACGTTGGTCTAAACTCAATTTCAATCGGGAAAATTCGGGTTTAAAATGCTGACTGGGTCCTCGTGGAAAGCCCTAAAAAGTGGTACACTGTGGGGCTGGATTTGAACGTTTTTTACACTCCTTCGAAGTGCCCGTTTTATGCCGCTTGGCACCGCCAATTTTTCACCCGAGTCTTCTGACTCTTCGATCTTCGGAATTCCATTGGATGTTCTGAATCGATCGCGGTTTGAGAACTGGGCACAGTCCGGTGATGACGCCAAATCAGTCTCGGCGGTCGTTGGTGGCTTGAACGAATTTATCGGCGACGAAAACAATCGTTGGTTGCGATGCTTGGTAAAAGCGGAAAGCTTCAATCCATCCAATCATTCAAAGATCGATTCGAATTCGCAGCCTAGTGAAGCAGGAGAAGCGGACGATTTTCAACCAATCAGAAATCTTTCTCCCATCGTGCTCTACGGCGAAACGGGTACGGGCAAGACATCGCTTGCGTTGTCGTTGATCGCGCGGGTGACTTCATCCAATGACTCTTCGAACGAAACAGATCGCGAACCGGCTTGCCTCGCTGGCAGCGAATTCTATCGCCGCTACGTTGCCGCCATGGATCGGCAGACAATCAACGAGTTCCGTCAGAAGATTCTTTCCTGTTCTGGATTGGTGATCGACAACATTGATCAGCTCGAAAGTAAACCTGCGGCTCAGCGTGAACTGGTTTATTTGATCGATCAGCTCAATCGCGTTTCGAAGCCCATTATCATCACGATGCAATATTCGCCCTTGGAAGCCAATCATCTGGTTCCGCAATTGTTGTCTCGACTCAGCGGCGGCATCGGGTTTCCAGTATTTCCTCCTGGACTGCGAGCTCGTCGCAAGATCATCGAACTGCTTCAATCGCTGCATCGAATACCATTGACTGCTGAGGCTGCCGAATGGGTGGCTCAGCGAATGAGTGTATCGGTACCGAAACTAAATCACTTTTTCGTTCAGCTGAAAACGGAGCTCAAAGCTCGCGATCAAGCCTCTCCTGTTGCCGACATTAACCCTGTCGACATGGTGATGCTTGGCTTGATCTTCCAACAAGACAAAAACGCCATTGAAGCAATGACCTCGCAGATTATCGATTCTGTCGCGGACGAGTTCGAAATGACTTCCGCTGTATTGTGCAGCAATTCGCGAAAGCAAACGGTTGTAATGGCTCGTGGTGTGGCTATTTGGCTGCTGAGAACAATGCTTGGTAGTAGTTATCAAAACATCGGGACTCGATTTGGTGGCCGTGATCACACGACGATCCTACACGCGTTCCATAAATACGACGGACTGATTCAGGAAAACACGAAAGACCCGGAAGTAAACGCGACGCTGTGTAGTCGCATCCGTATTTTGAAGCAGCGGCTTGATGAAACATTTGCTGGCGAGATGACTCTGATCCCGTAGTGGTCTGTTTCGGGAAAACCTGTTCAACAACGGTTTACTCTTTCCTGATTCATCCAAGTTACAAACAGACGTTTCGCAAAATTTGATACCTGACATTTTTAATCACGTGTTACCTACACGACTAACTACTTAAAACTAACGGCTTTTCCCCAGCCAAACAATTGACATAAACAACTGTCGATCAGTGACTTAGATCATTAAACTTTCAGTTCCTGACAATTTCGACCGGTACTACATTACAAATACTTTAAAAGAACTTAGTTCCAATAACGCTTACGCGTTCAAACAGACCCCTCAGAGAATCAACGTGAAAATAAAGATCAATCGCGAAAGCTTCTTTAAGACGTTCCAGATTGCAGCAGCTGTTGCACCGGTACGCAGCCCAAAGACGATCCTGCAGAACATTAAACTCAAAGTCGACAAAGACGGTGGTGAGCTTTCAGCTACCGATATGGAAGTCGGCGTACGTCTTCAGTTGGCGGACATCGAAGTCACGACACCAGGGAGTGCGGTCATTCCCGTGCAGCGGCTCAGCCTGATTCTTCGCGAGTCCAGCGATGAATTTCTGGAGATCGAAGCGGATGGCGAAAAGACAACCGTCACAGGGCAAAGCAGTCGTTTCGAACTTCAGGCTCAGAACCCAGACGAGTTCCCGGAAGTCGCCGAATTCACTAGTAAGGATCACTACGAGATCTCGGCTAACGTGCTTCGCGAGCTAATCAAACGCACACTGTTCGCAACCGATGCAGAAAGTGCTCGTTACGCACTTGGTGGCGTGTTATTGGAAATCGATGGCGATTCGTTAACCGCAGTCGGCACCGATGGTCGGCGGCTGGCGAAAATGAGCGGAGCGATCGGAAAAGTCGGTTCGCCGAAGGATGCTGGAGCCGCAACGATCGTGCCTTCGCGTTCAATGCAGCTGATGGAACGCATTCTGCCAGATGGTGACGAGAAAGTACATCTTCTGCCGCAAGCCAACGAATTGTTGATGCGAGATGGCAGCGGAGTCTTCTATACCCGATTGGTCGAAGGACGTTTTCCACCATGGCAGGACGTCATTCCAAAGCGAGATGACACGAACAAGATCGATATCCCGGTCGGCCCAATGTATTCGGCACTTCGTCAGGCAGCCATCGTTTCCAGCGATGAAAGCCGCGGAGTCGATTTCACGTTTGGCAACGGTTCGCTTGTCATGAGTAACAGCACCGCAGAAGTCGGACAATCTCGCGTCGAGATCCCGGTGCCTTACGACAAAGATGAACTGACGATCACGCTGGACCATCGATACTTGGCAGACTTTTTGAAAGTGCTGCAAACAGATCGAACGTTCACTTTCGATATCGAAAGTGGTGACTCGGCGGCCTACTGTCACACCGATGACAACTATGGCTATGTGATCATGCCGCTTTCGCGAGATCGAAAGTAACAATGGATCCCGAGCAGTATGACGAACTCGACTTCGACAACGCCAAAGATCTGGTTAACCAGCGTCAGCGTTTTCGTCGTCGACCGAAAAACGCGGCGAACATTATTTCGCAAATGATGGCTCGCCAAGGATATGCTCAAACGAAATCAAATGATGACCTGAACGAGGCTTGGGAGATTGCTGCCGGGCCAAAGTTCAACAAAAACACGAAGGCTGCTCGAATAAACCGCGGAACACTTGAAGTATTCGTCGCCAGTTCCGCAGCCATTAATCAACTCAGCTTTCAAAAACGACAACTGCTTTCTGCGATGCAGCAACAGTTGCCACAAAACAAAATTAAAGACCTACGCTTCAAACTTGGAAACGTTGCAAAATAATGAGTACTGATACAGCCGCACCAGAACCAGACGACAACGATAAAAGTTCGAAGGATTACGATTCGGACAGTATGAAACGACTGTCGGACCTTCAGCACGTTCGCAAGCGTCCAGGTATGTACATTGGTGATACGACGCCTCGTGGTTTGCATCACTTGGTCTATGAAGTCGTCGATAACTCGATCGATGAAGCGATGGCGAAATACGCTTCGACGGTCACCGTGATCATTAACACAGATGGTTCGGTAACGTGTATCGATGATGGTCGAGGGATTCCAGTCGCTCGCCACGATCAGCTATCGGAGCAGGAAGATCGCGAGATCACCGCTCTCGAAGGCGTGATGACGATGCTTAAATTCGGTGGTAAGTTCGGCGAAAAGGGCCCGGACGCGGACGAAGAAGAAAATGCTTACAAAGTATCCGGTGGATTGCACGGCGTAGGTGTCACGGTCGTGAATTTCCTATCAGAATGGGCAGAAGTCGAAGTCTATCGCGAAGGTCACATCTACCAACAAGCTTACGAGCGTGGTGTGCCGACCGGTCCCGTCGTGCAAAGCGGCAAGACGAACAAGCGTGGTACGAAAACCACCTTCAAACCCGACCCGCAGATTTTCCCGATCACGAAATTTGAACACGGAATTCTGTTTAAACGTCTCCAGGAGTTGGCATTCCTCAACAGTGGCGTTCGAATCGTTTATAAGGATGCTCGTACGGATGAGTCGGATGAATTCTACTACGAGCGTGGAATCATCGAGTACGTTGAACACCTCAACCGAGCCAGCGATTCGATACACAACGACGTCATTTATCTCACCGGTGAATCAGATGGCGTCGGATATGAACTGGCATTGCAGTACACGACGGACCATACCGAAAAAGTTCACTCGTTCGCCAACAATATCAACACACATGAAGGCGGTACGCACGTATCCGGTTTCCGATCGGCCCTGACCCGGACGCTGAATTCTTACGGCAAGAACAACAAGCTCTATCCCAAAGACCTCAATGTTGGCGGTGAAGATTTTCGCGAAGGGATCACCGCGATTCTTTCGGTGAAAGTACCAGAGCCACAATTCGAAGGTCAAACGAAAACGAAACTTGGTAACAACGAAGTCGACGGAATTATCAGTTCGGCATTCGGCGAGTTTCTCAAGGTTTATCTCGAAGAGAACCCAAAGATCGCCAAGACGATCATCAAGAAAGGTATCCAAGCCGCGGAGGCTCGTGAAGCCGCCCGCGCCGCTCGCGAAAAGATTCGCCGCAAGTCTGTCCTTGGCGGAAGTGGTCTACCGGGAAAGCTTCGAGATTGCCTCAGCGATGAAGTCGACAAGTGCGAAATTTACCTAGTGGAAGGTGACTCGGCCGGCGGTTCGGCCGAAGGTGGACGACTGAAAGAGTTTCAAGCGATCCTGCCGCTGCGAGGTAAGATCATTAACGCTTATAAAGCTCGCGAAGACAAAGTCTTGGCCAATGAAGAGGTTCAGAGCATCATCAACGCGCTACGAATTGGTGTCGGCGAAACGCAGGATCTTTCCAAACGACGCTACGAAAAAGTCATCATCATGACCGATGCCGACGTCGACGGTTCACACATTCGAACGTTGCTGTTGTGTTTCTTCTATCGTCAGATGTATCAGCTGATCGAACACGGCCACGTTTATGTCGCCTGCCCTCCCCTGTTCCGCGTGAAGCAGGGAAAGAAGACTTACTACGTTCAAACCGACGAAGAGATGCGAGCTCAACTACTGGATCGCGGTCTTGAAAACACCTCTTTCGAAGGTGAAGGCATCCGCGTCGAAGGCGAGGATATGCGGACTCTCTGCGTGACGTTGGCCAGCATGGAAGATGCAATTCTTGCACTCGAACGTCGCGGCATTAACCTGCGAGCTCATTCCAATCGCATGGATAACGACGGCCGTTTGCCGGTCTTCCACGCGTTTCTGGGCACAACCGAAAAGTGGTTCACCGATCGCAAGAAGTTGGATGAATTCATCAAGCAGCACGAATCAGAATCGGGTGTCGAAGTCACTGTCGAATCAGAAGATGACTCAGCTAAAACAGAAGGCGAAGAAGTGGATGTCGCCAACACACTTCGTATCAACGAATTCCACGAAGTTCGTACAATTAACGCCGGTTTGAAAGCACTCGACCAGTTTGGTTTGGGTATCGAAGCGATGTTACCCGTTGATCGAACCGGTTTGGAGAATCCACGATTTATTCTTTACAAGGGCGACAGCGAGAACCCAGTGGCTGACCTTCGCGGTTTGATCGCGGGCGTCCGAGCCCTTGGAGAGAAAGGAATCCACCTGACGCGTTTCAAAGGCCTCGGTGAAATGAACGCGGAAGAGTTGCGAGAAACGACGCTTGATCCAGAAAATCGCACACTGATTCAGATCAAAATGCCGAACGTCGCTGAAGCCGACGACATGTTCCGCATTCTGATGGGTGACAAGGTCGAACCACGTCGCGAGTTCATTGAGAAGTACGCGTTAGATGTACGCGAACTGGATGTTTAGCGTGCAGAACACCAGACGTAGTGATGGCTTTTAGCCGTCACAGTTTTCAAGTCTGTTTCGGGGCGATTGATGTCAACCAGTCCAGCTTCAACATCGAACCAATTTTCGATCAAGCGATTGTTTTGGACAATGATCGTAGCTTCGGTCGTGTTCAAATTAGCGGACTTGGTTGGCCTGCTTGATCTTATCGCCGGCAACTGGGAGTTTGCTCGCGGTAACAGCCGAGCTTGGATCATTATCTCGATCATTATTTTCACAGTGATCGCGATCGTATACATCGGCTGGTTGGGGATCCGTTTGCCGCATTTGATCGAACAGCACTTGGCACTGAAAAAGAAACGCGATCATCGCAGACAACTGTACAAAGAGCAGCAGCAGTAGTGTTGGGGCAGAGTTTGAAGCTGCTGCGAGATTACAGCTATTGCAGCTTCGTTAGGTCAATCGCAGGAACACCATCGGGTTGCGGTAACGCCCACATTTGCATCGGATCACCGTAGAGCGAATCAAACTGATAGTCGCCTACTTCGATTACCATCTTTGACTGCTGGCCGTTGCTGAAAAGATGCATTTCAATCTTCTCGGGTAGTGAAATGCCCAGGTTTGGAAACGACTTGTAGTCGTTCGAATCGGTGTAAGCGATTCGTTGAAGTTGACTGTTGTAAAGAGCTTGTTGACGAACGATACCTTGTCGCGGATGGACAAGAGTCACACGATAGTTCGGACCATTGGGAGTTTGGCGGGTCGAAACCAGTCTCAGAAAACCTTCCGGTGTCAGTTCACGATCAAGTTGATGTCTGTCGGTGACTTCGAACTGAATTAAACCCAAACCTTCCAATAGCCAAACTGGCTCCAGCGGAATCGCTTGGCGAACTTTGGAATTCGCGTTTCGGAAACCTTCATGGCTGGCGTGAAAGATCGCTGGTTTCTGATTTGGCAAATTGACTTTGGTCCAAACCCAGAAATCCTGATCATTGCTACCGACATCAACGCCGAACTGTGACACGCCCATCACGCCGGCTTTGATTCTTAATCGGCGAGGTAACTCCAGCTGCATCGTGCCGCGGAGTTTCGGTGTCCCGTCGAGCGAAATTCGGATGCTGCTGCTGAGTTGTTTGAACTTGGAGTTGTTCGCCAAGAGATGCTGAAGAAGTTCGGCTTGAGTTGGAGTTCTGCTGAAGACAACCGGGATGGTATCAGCTTTCTTAAACAACCTGAACAGTTGTGCGTTGCTGGTACTGGGAATCAGAGAGGCAACGATTATTGCAACGATCATCCATCCAGACTTTAAATTCGGCATCGGATTCAGATTCACGATTCAGCCTCTTCGTCCGCGATGATGGGTTGATTGGAGAACAAGTGCTCACCGAGTTCATTCTGGATCGACACGATTTTTTCGTCCGAGATATCAACTTCAGGAACCTCGAAGGTTTCACCGTCTTTCCGCTCATGCAAAATCGAAAATGTACCTTCTTCGGAATCAACGGTATCTTTAAGCGTGAGGATTCTCTTTTGCAGCAATAGTAGACTCATCACAAAAGCTGCCTCACGTTGGTTCTTTTCCAGCTGATGTTTGAAATATGAAAGCAACACACTTTTCGGAGCCCAATAGACTTTGCCAGTATCTAAATCAGGAACTTGCTGGCGCCAAAATCCAATGCAATCATCACTAGGACCTTCCCAACTGTCATCAGAAAAATCTTGTCGAGAGGTTTGTCCATCAGCCAGTTCAATTAGCGCCGACCAATAGGTCTCGCCAGGTTCTAGCGGACGTTCGGTGACAGAGCACTTCTTTCCACCGCGTCGAAAGTCGAACTGCTGCATAACGAACTGCTACCACGAAAAAGAAAATGGTGGCGGACTTTATAGTTTTGCCTGAACCTCAGCAAGTGTTCTTACCGATTAAAACCGTGACTTCTTCATAATGCCTACGACCAGTCAGCTAGCATTCTGACACTCCCGCGAGGAAGTCCCAAACCCAGACGATCTGTCGTGTTGGCAGATCCCCCGCTTCCCCCAGAAACGGTTGAATCAAGGAAGATACTATGCGCTCAAAATCCCGCTTGTCGCAACAGAAGCGACGAAAGAACACGAATCATAACTACGGCACTCTGGAAGATCGAAATCTTCTTGCCACACTTATCGAAGTAAATGTTGGCAGCGGCAGTTTGACCGTCGACATGACTGCAGCAGAAGACACAGCAGTCTTCGACATCGCAACCAACGGAAACGTGACCATCAATGGAAGTCAGGATTTGAATACAGCTGTCGCTGGAGTTCAGTCTTTGTCAGCCAATGACTTGAATAGCGTGATGATCGATGGCCGGAGTAACCGCACGCCTCAGACGGTCGCATTCAACGCGAACTTCGCTGGACAACGTGGACTTCAATCGCTTGAATTGACCAATGTCAATCGGATTTCGATCAACAGTGAACTTGCGATAGCAGGCAATCTCAATGTGCGAATGGCGGGAATCAATGGTGAAATCAGCGATTCAACTGGCGGTCAATTGACCGTAGCTGGAACAGCGACAATCAACGCTGGTGCAAACACGATCGGTTTGGATAACGCTGGCAACGACTTCAATCGATTGAACGTGACGACGACCAGCATTTCCGACGCAATGATCACGGACCAAACGGGCGTCATACTTACGGGTGTTCAAACAGCAGGAGATTTCGTATTGGATGCAGGTGGCTTCATCCAAGATGCTGCTAACACTTCGATCGAAGTCAAAGGAACAGCCAGATTTACAGCATCGGCAATCCATTTGGGCGACAATGCTGGCGACACGACGAACTTTCATCGCTCGTCTTACAACGCGACGGGCCATGTAGAAGTTCAGGAAGACTCCAATACCATCTTGATTTCCAGTGATGTTGGTTCACTGACATTGCGTTCCGACGGAGGTATCTACGATGGCGTCACCACCAATATTAATGTCGATGGCTTGGCACAA
>CAZORS010000129.1:0-3984 GCA_964582025.1 uncultured Pirellulaceae bacterium
AACGGAATTATGTACGACAATGTGTCGTAAAAAACGAAACGTTTACGAGTTTTAGCTTAATTGAGCAGTTTGGTAAATCCAGACAAGCTCAAAAGTGTCCCAATGAACCGCAAAACGGACTCCTGAAGCGCGCAGAAAAAACCCGCCAGCTGATCAAAACCAGACTGGGCGGGCTGCTGCGATGTATCGGTTGCTCAGATGCAAACGGATTGCCGCTACCAAGAACGACAGGCCGAACGCTATCGGTTTCGCGTTTCTTCCGCGCGGGCTTCTTTCAAAGCGGCGGCCTCGCGGGCCAGTTTGAACTCTGGCCCTTTGGAGTGATACTGCACATCATCACGCAAGTAATATGCGCTAGGTAATGTTTGTCCGCCGACGCTTGTTTGGCATCCGGTGAGCAGCATGCCGGCCCCAAAGCTGGCGGCAAGCATCACGCAGACGAGAGTGTTTTGTTTTTTCTGGGAATTCATGGTTTGGAAAACTCCATTTGTGGGACCCGTGGAACTACATACACAGCGATAAATCCTTGCCACGGGATAACCGTCACAAGCTTTATCGTCCACGTGACTGTCCAACTTTGAACCAATTACACAAAAAATCCGTACATCTTCGCTGGCCTGAAACGAGCACCGAACCCGGATCAGTTATTCAATCATTCTATTTTGCCTCCGTTCCCAACGCTGGTAAGATAGAGGAGGGCAAGGTTGATGGCGGCGCTATCTTTCGACACGAGACACTACCTATTTGGTCGATCAAATATGCGTCGTCGCTTTTTCTAGTTATCCCAGGAGACATCATGCTTTCACGTCGCATGAATGCTGTCACTTTTCTGTTGGTGATCATTGCCTGGTCCGTCAGTGCGTTGCTGAGCCAATCTTCCTCTGCACAACTCCAACAATCAGGCAGCTCCCTGCCGAAGCGATCTTACTACCAAGCGTTTTCGTTTTATCGCGATGGCAATTTCCAGAGAGCGGGTCGCGAATTCCAGCAAGGCTACAATACTGCCTACCAAGAAGGCGACGCCCGCTACGTGGATTCGATCTGCTTTCTGACGATGATGGGCGAGTGCCATTTTCACATGGGCAACTACGCGGATGCTTTGACCAACTATGAACAGGCGCTCAAACTGTACCTGTCGTTCGTCAAAAGCGGCTGGCAAGCTCGAATTGACCCACCGAAAGTATTGCCTGCTGATGCTGGCGCTTTTGTGCGATCAAGAGTGAATTGGGGCACGCCGACTCGAACTGCCCAGATCCCTAAAATGCCAGCCACGTTTATGGTGCTGATGGGCCGCGTCGATGCGTCCCGAGTCATCCAAGAAGGTGGAGCTTGGGATCCGGCGCGACTTCGACCCGTTGATGTAACCGAAGTCATGCGTTGTGTAGCGCTGTCGATGCACCGCCGAAGAAATCTGCTCGGTGCGATGAATCGGCTCGACCCGCTGTCCAAACAATTGTTGGCGGGACTAAGGCTTCGCGGCGCGGGCGATGGTTCAATCATGGGAGCCTACAACGGAGTCGTCCTTGGCATCGCGTTGGCTTCGATGGAGCGGTTCGAAGAAGCGGCGCGAATGCTGACCGGTTCGTTACAGATTTCCGGACAATTCGATCATCCGTTGACGCCAGTTGCCTTGACCGAGTTAACTCGATTGGCGATGGCCAACGGAAAGACGTCGACTGCGGCAACATTGGCATTGGAAGCAAGTTACTCGGCGGGAGTCTTCAACCAGTACGACTTGGTCAACGAGTCCCTTTCGTTGGGAACGACCAACCATCTGACGACTTTGAAAACGCCCTACCCTCCTTTGGCGAATGCCATCCAATGGGCCAATCGCGAAAGATTTCGATTGACTCAACTATCGCTGATCCAGCGACTTGCCGAGAGTCATGCCGAAAGTGGGAACATTGTTGCGGCTCGTGAAACGATCGCGCTGGCCAATACCGCCGACCGTCGCCGAAACACACTGTCTAAATCGGTTGCGAATTCACGTTTGCAATACACCTCAGCTGTCGCCAGTTTCACTGAAGGAAACTTTGCAGCGGGTTTGAGCGATTTATCAGGAGCATTGCAACAGTATCAAAACGGTTCGCTGTGGCTGTATCGCTTGCGTCTGGCATCGGACCTCGTTGCGAGCAAGGCCGTCAGTGAACTGGATGCGGACAAATTGTTTGGGAGTCTGCTGCACGACCCGACGGACGCGGAATGGAAGTTCGATCCGATCGAACCGATGTCATTTCTGGCCACCGATCACGTGACAGCCATGGAGACTTGGTTCGATATCCTGGTTCGTCGTCGACAGTACGAACGAGCCCTGCAGGTTTCTGAATTGATTCGCCGCCATCGATTTTATTCAACGCTGCCACTTGGCGGGCGGCTGATGGCGTTCCGTCATTCACTCAACGCGGAAACGAAGGCGCTTGATCCTGCCACGGCGCGGCAACGTGAAAGTTTCCTAAATCGAAACGGAGGCTATCGGGAATTGTTGACTGGTGCACTCACGATTCAGAAAGAGTTGGTGAAACTTCCACTGGCTCCGAAACCAGATTCTGAAGATGCTCGCAAGCGTCGTCAGCTTTTAGCACAGCTCGCCCAAGTATCTTCATCCCAAGAAGCTTTGATGGCCAGCTATGCTCTCAGTCGCGAGCCATCGAATCTGGCTTTTCCGCCACAGCTGCCGCTCGAGAGTTTCAAACGATTGATTCCCAAGGGAACGCTAACGCTTTCAACGTTGAAAACCTTCAGCGGTTACCATCTGTTTTTCGTCAGTCGCGAAAGGATTCGCTACGTGAATCTCGGTTCGTCACGCGGGCTCGAATCTGCGATCACGAAGCTGTTGAGAAGTATCGGAGCGATTGGTGGGGCTGGAACCGATGCGAAATATTTGGCTGAAGAACAATGGAAAGAGCCTGCGACTAAAATCAAGCAAGGAATCTTCACAGACATTCCTGATGATTCGTTTCAAAATATCGTTGAGCTGGTGGTGATCCCGGACGGGATGCTTTGGTACATGCCGTTTGAGTTGCTTCCGATGGAAGTCGACGGAGAAGAAAAGTTTCTGGTCGACTTGTGCCCGATTCGATACGCACCAACGGCTTACCTTTCTGTCGAATCGCCCGGGGGCGGGCAGCTGCAACGGACTTCGGTTGCGCTAGCTTCAATGCATCCGCGTGGTGAGTTGGAATTGACGTTGGCTGAGTTGGAGGAACTGAAAAAGAAGATTCCTGATGTGGATTCATTCGAAAAGCAGAAAACGCCTAGCGGCCTGAGTGCTTGGTTGACGGATCACTTGATGATTTGGAGTAATTCATTCCTTCCAGCGAATGGTTATGATTTTCGACCGATTCCTTTTGAAGTCTCAGATCATGCTTCGATCAATTCATGGATGTCGCTTCCATGGTACGGCCCAGAATTTCTTTCGTTGCCTGGTTTGCAAACGTTTGGCAAAGGCCGCAAAGCCAATGGTTCGGAAATGTTTTTGACAACGGTTACGCTGATGTCTGCTGGATCACGAACGATCATGTTGCCACGCTGGCCAACTGGCGGCGCAACCAGCTTGGGACTGACCCGTTTGTACGCCGAGCATTTAACGGAGCCAATGTCTGGTGCCAAAGCGTTGCGAAAGGCAATGATTGAAGCTCGTGATCTCAAGTTCGAAATTGAGAAGGAGCCACAGATCAAAAAGGAAAAAGATCCCGGCGATATTTCGCTCAAGCATCCATTTTTCTGGGCGAGTTTCTTCGTCGTTGATCAGCCCCGTTTGAAGCCAGCGGCAGTCGTGCCACCGAATCAGATGCCGGGCGCAACTTTGTTGCCCGGCGCGACGTCGCCAACGCCTGCTGGCGGAGCGGCACCAATGGCGCCGACGCCAGCTGGCACTTCGGCGACTCCTGACAGCACACCAGCTGATAAGAAAACGCCAGGTGCTGAACCGGAGAAGCCAACGCCGGAAGAAGAAGCTGTTCCGAAACCAAAAGTCGTGCCAAA
>CAZORS010000129.1:4084-6103 GCA_964582025.1 uncultured Pirellulaceae bacterium
GCAAGATGTTCTCTCAGGAGTCAGATCGGATGCTCAATCAACGCGTGATGTTTTGGTCAATTTGCGCTTTGATGTCCGTCCTCGTTTTCCCCGCTCGGTCGACTGCTCAAGTTAAAAAGCAGCTCGTAGATACGTTGGTTCTTTGTAGCAGTGACCTGCAAACAGCTCTTGGCCCATGGGTCGACTATCGCCGTAAGCAAGGCCATAAGATCGCAGTGCGATTTTCCAAGCCAACCGTTGAACAGAACAAAAAGTTGATTGCGAGTTATGCGATTGGCAATCATTTAAAGAACGTGCTTTTGGTGGGGGACGCCGGAGATCGTTGGATGGATCCTCGCAAATTGGTGCCGACCGATCTCGTGCCAGCGAAAGTAAATGTTCTGTTTGGGTCGGAACCGAAAATCGGGACCGACAATCCCTATGGCGACCTCAACGCTGACGGAATCCCCGAGTTATCCGTTGGTAGGCTGACTGCTGACACACCGGCTGAGCTAACTCAAACCGTCAATCGGATCATGAGGTACGAACAGCAGGCAACCGGCCAACCTTGGCAACGAAACATTAACCTGATCGCTGGCGTTGGTGGACTAGGTCGATTGGTTGACACGATTGTTGAAAATACAACCCGCAAGATCGTGACGGAACTGATTCCATCGGGATATCAAACGAGCATGACGTATGGAAGCTGGACCAGTCCTTACTGTCCTGATCCGCGACGTTTCTCTGAGACCGCAATTGGGCGATTCAATGAAGGCTGTCTTTTTTGGGTGTATTGTGGCCACGGTAATCGTGATCGACTCGACCGAATCAAACTTCCGGATCAAAGTCATCAGATCCTCGATTGCGAAAGCGTAGATCAGCTCAATTGCAAAACCGGAAGTCCGATCGCGATTTGTCTTTCCTGTTACACCGGAGCTCATGATGGGGCTGATGATTGTCTTGCCGAACACATGATGCGGCAACCAAACGGACCTGTCGCCGTTGTCTGCGGTTCACGCGTCACGATGCCGTACGCGATGAGTATTCTGTCGGTGGAGATGATGAACGAATACTTTCGAGGTGAGTGCGAGACGCTTGGTCAGTTGATGTTGAAGGCAAAGCAGCGAATGGCTGAAAAGCCAGACCCTAAAAATACCTACCGTCAGTCGATCGATGCACTTGGTGAAACTTTCAGTCCGATGCCAAATCTGTTGGTCGACGAATGTAAGGAGCACATGCATTTGATGCAGCTAATTGGTGATCCGCTATTGCGACTCAAACGCCCGAAGTCGCTTGGTCTGAAATTGGTCAACGGATCCAAAGACACTCCCCGACAGTTTTCCGTCGGCGATACGGTCTCGGTCACTGGGACGACGGAGCATGCAGGGACGATTTTGGTTGAGATTGCGTATCAGCGTGGTCGGCTTAGGCAGCGTCCTTCATTTCGACGCCAGTACGATTCGTCAGACGAAGCGTTTTCAAAGATCCACGAGGACTACTTGAAAGCCAACAGCTCGGTGTGCGTTCGGAAACAAATTAGCGTTACGCCTGGTGCATTCGATGTTAGCTTGGCGGTGCCAAATGGCTGTAAAGGCAAATGCGATGTTCGCGCGATGTTGCTCAATGCAAAAGAAGTCGCCGTCGATTCCGTTCCGATCCAGATTCTTTCGGATCGTCAGTCTCGCAAGAAACGTAAAGCCGAGGACGCAGTGCGGACGGCGAGACTAAAGGATTCGAAGCCCAAGTAGTATCAGTCCTAATTCTTCAGGGCTTTCTTTCTGGCTTTGTTTCGCTTTTTATTTTGCTTGTCGCGAGCTTTCTTCTTCTTTGCTTTCAGCTTGTTGATCTCAGCTTTCTTTTGCGATTGCTTTTCTTCTTCTGCCGATTTGTAGGCTCGTTTCCGAGGACGAGGAACGCAGACGACAAGAAAACCCAAAAACACGATCGCAAAGATCAGTGCGTAGGCAAGTGTGTATTGAGATTGTTGTGCGAAAAATATGACCGACATGAGCGGTGACCCGAGCAACGCATTGAAGATGA
>CAZORS010000129.1:6203-13887 GCA_964582025.1 uncultured Pirellulaceae bacterium
CAGAGCACTAGTAGGTTACTTCGATTGTCGAGAGTGACTTTTGAGCAACAGGCCAGCCCACAACGCTAAAAACAGGCTCATTGGAAAAACCACCAGCAGCGGCTTCCGCCAGTCCAAAGTGCTGCCGTAGATTACGGTTCCTGTTGCAATCGAAATCACCCATACGACCAGCAATGCAAACAGAGCGTAGGTCATTGCTGCTGACGGTTGCTTTTGCGGAGTATCGTGGTCAGAATCATCGGGTCGATGCGGTTCACTCATGCGTTCAATTTTTTCGGTTAATGGCCAAATCCAACAAATCCAATCGCTTTGATGGCTGCTCGTTTACGTTCTTTGTTGGGATGATCATGGTTGCCCTGTTCGTTGCCAACGGCGTTTTCGTGAGAGCGTTCCTGTCACCAAGAACTTCGATGATCGATGCTCGGATTTACCAGCCGCTTCAGTTTGGCCTTCCTATTCTAATGATCTTTTTCGAATATTGGTTCTGTGATCGCTTGATGCGACGTTTTTCTAGGTCGAAGGATTCGCGGTAGATGCATCGAAGGATCGAGCTGACATGAGCCGTTTTCGTATGCCCGCTGAATGGGAACTTCAAGCGGCAATCTGGTTAGGCTGGCCTCATAACGTTGAGACTTGGCCGTTGAATCTGGCCGCCGCGCAATCTGAGTTCGTCGCGTTGGTGAGGACTGTATCAGAAAGCCAGCTCGTTCAAGTGATGGTCCCGCAACGCAAGCTCGCATTGGCAGGATTGCAGCTTGAAAGAATTTCGAACGCAAATGTGGTCCCGATTGAAACTAACGACGCGTGGGCTCGTGATTACGCGCCGACATTTGTGAAAGACGTTGAGTCAGGGGAATTGGTTTCGATCGATTGGTATTACAACGCCTGGGGTGGAAAGTATCCGCCGTTTGATCTTGATCAACGGGTGTCAAGTAAGGTTGCCGATCATCTGCGCATTCGAAATATTGCCGGTGGACTGTGCTTCGAAGGTGGAGCGATCGAGATCAATCAAAGGGGCGTTTTGATGACGACTGAATCTTGTGCTCTAGATCCAAATCGCAACGCAGGGAAGTCGCGATTGGAAGTGGAGTCGATTCTGATCGAACGTTTAGGCTGCAGTGAAGTTGTCTGGTTGCCGGGAGACCTTGGCGAAAGCAAGACGCTGATTGGCGATGACACCGATTGTCATATCGATCAATTGGCTAGGTTTGTCGATGACGACACGATCGTTCACGCGTGGACGACCGAGTCTGATTCGCGATTTGAGGCTTTGAAGCTAAATGTTGCCGCGATAAAAGCGCAATTGCCGAGCGTACAACTGGTGCCATTGATGTTGCCGGAGGCTTTCGAGTTTTGCGACCGGATGATTCCGGCCAGCTATTGCAACTTTTTGATCACGAATGATTCGGTTATCGTTCCGCAGTTTGATGTGCCTGGAGATGAGGCAGCGGTGGAGGTGTTGAGATCACTTTTCAGCAACAGAAACATTGTGCCGTTAGCCTCGCGGAATCTCTCGGTGGGGCTTGGTTCGTTTCATTGTTTGTCCCAGCAACAGCCAGCGTAAATAAGTACCAGCCCGAAGCGCAAGAGCGCAAGCGAGTGGTTCTGTTGTGAATTGTGCGGCGATCTCGGATTGATGTTTGTCTTTACCCAAAAACACTCGCTTGCGCTCTTGCGCTTCGGGCTTGTATTGACATCACGCTTTCGGCAGAGCTTCACTCGTCAGCCGAGCAACTCGTCAACAAACTTCGGTACTACTTCCGTCGCTGGTCCGAATTCACTTCGTTTGAAAGCCCCTTCATTGTCACTGGGATCCAGATTCAGCATCACAGTTTCCGCGCCGCATGCATTAGCCACACTGACGAAACCCGCCGCAGGATACACGGCACCAGAAGTTCCTATCGAGATGAACAGATCGCACTGTTGTAACGCCGCTTCGATTCGTTCCATCTGAAACGGCATTTCTCCAAACCAGACGATGTTGGGCCGAAGCGTTCCACTTAATCCACAGCAATCACAAACGTTATCAATATTCAAATCCGTGCGAACTTCGGTGACCGTTTGGCTGCGACTGCACCGCTTCTGCAATAGTTCACCGTGGATGTGGATCAGATTCTTGCTTCCGGCCCGTTCGTGAAGGTCGTCGACATTCTGAGTCACCAATAGAACTTCTCCTGCATGTTCGCGTTCCAGTTTGGCCAGCGCCTCGTGACCCGCATTTTCTTTTACTTCATTGGAGAGCAGTTGTTGTCTACGTTGGTTGTAAAAATTCAAAACCAGTTTCGGGTCGCGAGCAAATCCCTCTGGGGAGGCAACGTCTTCAACGCGATGATCTTCCCAAAGGCCGTTTCCGTCGCGAAAAGTTCGAATTCCCGATTCGGCAGAAATCCCCGCCCCGGTGAGAATTACAATTTTTTGGTAGCTGCTCATCGAATCATGCCGAAGAAAGGAATTTGAAGCTGATAATATATCAAGACGCCGATACTGCTGCCAAAACTGTTTGACCAAAGTAACGATTGCCAATGCCGAAAACAATTGCCATGTGGTCGGGGCCACGAAACATTTCTACTGCCATGATGCGTTCATGGGAGAGTCGCGGCGATTGCCATGTTTCCGATGAGCCACTTTATGCTCATTACCTCAGCGAAACGGGCCTAGATCATCCGGGGCGAAAGGAAACTTTGGCTTCCCTGTCGGCGGACTTTGAAGAGAGAGTCAAAACGCTTACAGGTTCGATTCCAAACGGAAAAAACTACTGGTATCAAACGCAGATGGCTCATCATCTTCTGCCAGGTATGCCAACCGACTGGATCGAATCGTTGACGAATTGTTTGCTTATTCGCGAACCGAGGGAAATGTTAACCTCTCTGATTGAGTTTATTCCGTCACCGACGGTTCGCGACACAGGATTGCCTCAGCAGTTGGAATTGTTTCAACGCATGGGGTCGACGTTGCCTGTGATCGACGGGCGTGACGTTCTCGCAGATCCGCCGAAGATGATGAGGCAACTCTGCGATGTTCTGGAAGTTCCGTTCCTCGGCAGCATGCTTGAGTGGGCTGAAGGGCCAAGAGAAACTGACGGAGCATGGGCCAGCTATTGGTGCGCGAAAGTTTATAAGACCACTCGCTTCGGTGAGTATCGACCGAAAGAGATCGACGTGCCGGCGCAGCTTGAGTCCGTGCTGGCTGAATGCGAAGCAATCTATACTCAGTTGTACGCTCACCGTTTGCGGTCAGCGTGAGAGACTACTGCTCGGAAATGATTCCTTTTTCAATCATCTGGTCCATGAACGATTGAAGACGAGGATAGCCTGCCGCGAACTTTTCCAGTGGCAGTTCAACTTCTTGCAGTTTCTCAACGCTGCCGCTGGCCGTTCGTTTCATCAAGTTGATGCGCACCATGTCTTGGTCGAGTTTGATTTCGCCGATTTCGTCTGCGACGACAATTGTCTCCATTTCAGGCGACTTCTGAATTTTGTTGTGCAGGCCGAACAGCATCACGAGGCCAGCGATGACGCCTAGCAATGTCAGAAACGCGAGCGCTGTGACGGGGAAAAGATTGACTGACTGAGGGGCGGCTGTGGTTTCGTTTCTAATCATCGCTTGGTGAGCCTGTTATCGAGTGGAATGTTCCTGAGTTCACATATTCTGACTTGGCTGCAGGAAGCTGTGAATTGCTTGGGGGAGTAAAACTCTTGATCGGGCAAATTTCCGTCAGAACAATCGTAACCATTTACCTGACCTGACTGCTGAACAAACGTAGCCGGAGTCGCAAGACTGCGGGAATGACAGGAGTCGCAGCATTTGTCCAGCTTCAACCGAACTGTTGCCAGTCCGGCTACGCATTTCCCCGTACTACTTTTTGGCTCCCATAACGACTAAACTGTTAAATCTGACCGCAACGCAAATTTCGTTTGAGCCTTCATGAAAATTCTGATCTGGCTGTTGGTGGCTGCCCTGTTGATTGCTCATCAGGATTCTTGGTATTGGACTGACAACACATTAGTGTTCGGTTTCTTGCCGATCGGCCTGTTTTATCACGCCTGTCTTTCGCTCGCGGCAGGTGCCTTTTGGCTTTTTGTTTGCACCTTCGCATGGCCAAAGGATCTCGGAGAAGACTACGAAAATAAAACCAACGTTGGGGAGAAGCAATAATGGAACTGTTGCTCGCACTCAACGAAGGCCAAACTCGTCTCACAGTGATCCTCGTTTATCTGTCGCTACTGCTGCTGCTCGGTTTCGTTGCCAGCAAAATGTTTCGAGGCACCAAACAGGACTACCTTTTGGCCAGCCATTCAATCGGACCGTTCCTGCTGTTGATGAGTATCTTCGGGACGACGATGACTGCGTTTGCGCTTGTTGGTTCGTCCGGTGAAGCATTCAAACAAGGCATTGGCGTTTACGGCATGCTGGCTTCCAGCAGTGGGATCATTCACTCGCTGTGCTTCTTCGTGATCGGCGTGAAAATCTATGGCTATGGGCGGAAGTACGGTTACTCGACGCAGTGCCAATTCTTTCGTGATCGGCTCGACAGTGACCTAGTCGGCCTGTTGCTATTTCCGATTCTGGTCATGCTCGTGATTCCCTATCTGCTGATCGGCGTGATGGCCGGTGGCGGAGTGATTCAAGCGATGACCGCAGGCGCCTTTCCGGAAATCTTTCCCAATGATGCTGCCCCGCTGGCCGGTGGATTGCCGAAGTGGTTGGGCAGCGCGTTGGTTTGCTTCGTCGTTTTAGTTTACGTCTTCTTTGGCGGAATGCGCGGGACGGCGTGGGCTAACGCATTTCAAACAATCGTGTTCATGGTGTTGGGCGTGGTGACGTTCTTTGTGTTGGCGGACAAGATCGGTGGCGGTGAGACGTTACTGGAAAGCCTGTCGATCGCGACCTCGAAGGTGAATCCGGAATTCACGACTCGAATGTCGATGAGCCCCACGAAGTTCTTTACTTATATGTTGATTCCTCTTTCGGTCGGGATGTTCCCGCACCTGTTTCAGCACTGGTTGACGGCCAAAAGTGCAAAGAGTTTCAAGCTTTCAGTCGTGATGCATCCGATCTTTATCATGATCGTTTGGGTGCCTTGTGTGCTGATCGGAATTTGGGCAACAACGCAGCCGATCCCTCCTTCGATTGCTGAAAACGCAAACAAGGTGCTTCCGTTTCTGGTAAAGACGCAAACAACGCCGCTGCTTGGCGGATTGCTTACGGCGGGAATTCTGGCGGCGATCATGTCGTCACTTGATAGTCAGTTTCTTTGTATCGGAAGCATGTTCACGAACGACATTGTGACGCACTATCTTGGTAAGGACCGGTTTTCTGACAAGGCTCAGGTTCTGATCGCCAGAACGTTCATTGTGTTGGTGGTTGCTGTGACTTACGTGTTAGCACAATATGAACTGAGCGTCTTTGTATTGGGCGTTTGGTGTTTTTCCGGATTCGCAGCACTGTTTCCGATCGTCTTTGCGGCGCTCTATTGGCGGAAGCTGACGGCGGCTGGTGCGATCTCGGGTATCCTTGCCGCAGCGGGAAGCTGGTTCATGCTGTTTCGAGATGCCGAGTACGGTTTTGATGGCGGTTACAGTTTGTCGATTCCGTATACTGAATTTCAAGTCATGCCTGTCGTTGCAATTTTCGCTTGCTCGATTCTGGCGATGGTGGTTACTTCTTTCATCACGAAATCACCAAGCCAAGAAACGCTCGCTAAGTTTTTCCCGGAAGAAGTCTGACTTATGTCACGTCGCCGAGCCCGGTTGCCGTCGGTCGAAATTGAGAGTCACTTCGTCAACATGGTGGAGTGCATTGCGCTCGAATCGCAGGCTGAGATCGAACGAATGGCCGACCGCAGAAAGCGGCTTAGTGCTGCCCACGCGGAGAAGAGTGGCGAAACGATTATTGATCTCGCGATCGAAGATCATCGCAGCGGACTTGGCGGTCGTCATCTGGTGAAGTTCTGCCGTCGCAATCGAAATCGACCGATGCCGTGGCACAAACTGAAAGCCGGATCACCCGTAGTGGTTTCCGATTTTAGTGACGGTTCCAACGATTCTTGGACGGGCGTTGTTAGCGCCCGAAGAAATGACTCGATTGAAGTCGCTCTCGATCGTTGGCCGGAAGGCAAAGTTTTTCGTGTCGATTTGACGGCTGACGAAGTCACGCGACAACGATACCTTTCTGCAATCGAAACCGTTCGAATGTCTAAAGGTAGGCTTGGGCAAATGCGCGAGATATTGATGGGCGAGCGAAAGCCCACGTATCGAGAGATGCCCGCGGAGCCAAAACCGCTTCGATCTCGCATCGAATTGAATGCGGTGCAGCAGGAGTGCGTCCGATTCGCGGCATCAGCAAATGATTTCGCACTGATTCATGGTCCACCTGGCACGGGCAAGACGACAACGGTTGTCGCATTCATTTGCGAATGTGTTGCCGATGGCGAAAAAGTTCTTGCTTGCGCGCCATCCAACACGGCGGTCGATAATTTGCTCGAACGACTTGTCGCAGAAGGCGTCCGTGCGGTTCGACTTGGCCATCCCGCGCGGGTTACCGAATCGTTGCGAGAACATTCGCTTGATGGATTGGCGGAACATCACGAAAATGCTCCGATCGTTCGTGACATGCGGCGGGAAGCAGAGGATCTTTTTCGTAAAGCCGACCGATGGACGCGAGGCACTCCAGCTCGAGGTGAAAAACAGGAATTGCGTCGAGATGCCAAACGAATGCTCGCCGATGCGAAGTTACTCGAACGACAAGCGGTTGAATCGATTCTCGATCGAGCCGACGTGCTCTGCGCGACGACAACATTCAACGAAGAGATGCTTGGCGATCGTTGGTTTCAAACGGCCGTCGTCGATGAGGCCTGTCAAACAACGGAACCCGGTTGCTGGGTCCCGATGATGCGCAGCGATCGATTGATTTTGGCTGGCGATCCATTTCAATTGCCTCCAACAGTGCTCTCTGCGGAAGCAACGGCCAAGGGCTATTCAATCAGCATGTTGGAACGCCTGATGAATTTGTATGGTGATTCGACGACTCGATTGCTGACCCGACAGTATCGGATGCATGAAGAGGTGATGCGGTTTTCATCTGATCGATTCTATGATGGGAAACTCGTTGCGGATGAACATGTGGCCGGCCATTTGCTTTGTGATTTGCCCGGCATAGAAGCCTCGAATGAAACAGAGAAACCGGTCGAGTTCTTCGATAGTGCCGGTGCCGGTTGGGATGAGATGATTGAACCCGAAGGTTTGAGCAAGCTAAACGAAAAGGAAGCCGAGTTCGTGGTGATCAAGGTGCGACAGCTGATTGGGCAAGGCGTCAACATTGACGACATCGCTGTTATCGCACCTTACGCGGCACAAGTCCGAAAGATTCGTGGATTATTTCGGAACATCAAGACGGAATCTGGAGAGGCTTCAGAAGTCGCAAATATCGAAGTGGACACCGTTGATGGATTTCAAGGACGCGAGAAAGAAGTCGTTGTGATATCGCTGGTGCGATCCAACGGGCAATGTGAGATCGGATTCTTGAAAGACTATCGCCGCACCAACGTTGCGTTGACTCGAGCGCGACGGAAGCTGATCGTCATTGGTGATAGTGCTACTCTTGGCAGTGACGAATTTTATGGTTCGTTGTTTCAGTACTTCGAATCGATCAATTCTTACCGGTCTGTATTCGAAGAAATGGGCCA
>CAZORS010000129.1:13987-15440 GCA_964582025.1 uncultured Pirellulaceae bacterium
AGGACAATGCCATGACCATTCAACGACGCAGTTTTCTGAAATCAACGATTGCCGCCGGCGCCGCGATTAGTTTGCCAGCGGCGGCTTACGGTCGGGTGATCGGTACCAATGAGAAAATTCGCTGCGGTGTTATTGGGCTTAATAATCGTGGCAAAAATCACATCAAAGGTCTTGGTGAAAATGTCGTCGCCTACTGCGACTGTGATGAAAATATCCTTAACGAACGCGCTGAAGGCAAAGGCGTTGCGAAGTATGTTGACTATCGGAAACTGCTTGAGCAAAAGGACATTGATGCTGTCTCGATCGCGACGCCTAACCATCAGCACTCGATCATGGGAATTCGCGCGGCCATGGCCGGGAAACACGTGTACTGCGAAAAGCCCGTTTCGCACAACGTCTGGGAAGGTCGACAGCTTTCGGACGCGCAAACGAAATTCGATCGTGTGATTCAATGCGGAACGCAGTCTCGTTCCAGCCCAAGTTTGCAAGAAGCCGTCGCATGGGTGCAAGGTGGAGCACTTGGAAAAATCAAGCACGCCATTGGTACGTGCTACAAACCTCGCAAGAGCATCGGCAAACTGGATGCACCGCTATCGATTGCCAAGAACGTCAACTACGACCTGTGGTGCGGTCCTGCGGAAAAGCGTGAATTGTTTCGCCCTGAGTTGCATTACGATTGGCATTGGGATTTCAACACGGGCAACGGAGATATGGGCAATCAGGGCATCCATCAGATGGATATCGCTCGTTGGTTCTTGGGCTACGAAGGCATCTCGCCGCGAGTGTTGAGCATCGGTGGCAGGCTTGGTTACGAGGACGCGGCCGACACGCCAAATACTCAGACCGTCATCCATGACTATCCGGGTGCTCCACTGATTTTCGAAACACGAGGACTTCCAAAAGCAAAAGAGTTCCAAGCAGATGTCGAGAAGAAGAGCAAGAAATATTGGGACCGCAATATGGATAACTATCGCGGCTCAAAAATTGGCGTCATCGTGCAGTGTGAGAGTGGCTACGTTGTCATTCCTTCCTACTCGTCCGCGAAGGCATTTGACAACGACAACAACGAACTCAAATCGTGGGAGGGAGCGGGGGATCACTACGCGAACTTCCTGGAGGCGGTTGCAACGAACGATCAGAGTAAACTCAACGGACCGATTGAAGAAGGTCACATTTCGAGTGCACTCTGCCATACCGGTGGCGTGTCGCATCAGTTGGGTGAGAACGTTGCACTTTCTGAAATCGAAACTTCAATTGGTGGCGAGAGCGAAATCTTCAAGGATTCGTTTGAGCGTCTGAAGCAGCACTTGATTGCCAATGGAGTCGACATTGAAACGGGAGCGGCGTTGACGTTGGGTGCGGACATCAAGTTCGATCCGAAAACGGAACAGGTGCTGGGGCACGAAAAGGCAAGCCAGATGATGTCGCGCGAATATCGAGCCGGATTCGAAGT
>CAZORS010000130.1:0-15409 GCA_964582025.1 uncultured Pirellulaceae bacterium
GTGATCAGAGCATCCGTCTGCACGATGCCTACGACTTTGCGTCGGTCGCGAGAAACCGTTTTGATCGCTCGCATCAATTCGTACTCGACCGGCATTCCGTAAGCCATAAAGCGATTGATGATTCGTCGCTGTCCACTGGAAACGGCTACGCCAAGGATCACATCTTCTTCGCGCGGGGCGCCGCGAGATTCAGTGCGAACTTTTTGTGGCCGGATTCCAAATCGCTTTTCGGCCAGAATCGCGTCTTCGCTAAACGGCTCAATACCTTGATGTACGTTGACGTTGATTCGAGATCCGCCCATCACGTCGAACTCACGAAGCAAGTTGACCAAGTCATATTTCGTTTTGACGTATTCGGTGGGAACGCTGCCGCCAACGTAAGCTTCGATTTCAATCGGCTTGCCGTCTTCGTTTTCAGCCAGCTCTTTGAGTACTGCGATGGTCGAGTCCGAAAGGGTGCTGATCTTTTTGTCAGAGATGTCCATTCGCAAACGGTTCAGCGGGCTATGCTGCACGATCAACACCGCTCCGATCGCCATCGTGACCAGAAAGGCGGCTCTTAAAACGTAGTGCCAGAACATGGAAGTACCATCACGGCCTCCCAGCCAGTGACGTCGACCAATCAAAATCAGGCTGAGGTAAATGCCGATCACGACGATGCCGAGGAAATAACAAATCGAAGAAGCGCTGATCAACCCACGGCCGAACGGTTCGAAGCGTTGAAGCAATGACCAGTCGAACAGTCGCTGAATCCATGTGCCGTTGGAGAGGATCACGTCTGAGTTTGAAAAGAACGCCAGCGGAGCATTCAACGCGGCTCCGAAAATGAAGCCGACGGTCAAGTTGCTTGTTAGAAACGAAGCCACCATTCCCAGTGAAATCATCGCGATGCCGACGAACCAATAGCCGATGTACGTCGAGAACAACAGCAAGTTGTCGAGCTCACCTCCGGTCATGGCCAGCAGAACGGCGTAGTTTGAAAGCTGCGAGAACAACAGTGAAACGGTGAAAACCAAAACAGCAGCGAAGTACTTTCCAATGACGATATCGAAATCTTTCGCGGGTAGCGTTAGCAGCAGTTCATCCGTTCCTTGCCGACGCTCTTCCGCCCAAATGCTCATCGTGATCGCCGGAATGAAGATCAGCATGATGTAGGGTAGGAACTTGTTTAGCTGGTCGAAGTTCGCGAGGTTGGTTGTGAAGAATTCGTGCGGCCAGAACGCTGCGAAGGAGGTCAGCAATACGAACAAGCACAAGAACACATAGCCCGTAGGGTTACTGAAGTAGCCGACGAAGTTTCGCTTCATGACCGCAAACGCAGCCTGTCGCCAAATGCCCAGCGGCAGCATCAACAGCACCAGCGCGACCAAAAAGCAAAGGTCAATCACCAGCATGAAGACGAATTCAACAATCTGAATGGTGTTAATCATCAATCTCTTCCGTTGTCTCGTCTTCCAGATTTTCGTGCTCGATCGACTCGTCGTTTTCGAGCTCTTCTGATGTTGGCTGGGTTTGATTTCGCGTTGGAGGAAGGTCGTCTTCGCTGACCAGTTTCGCTCCGCTGACAGGATCGTGTCCGGTCAGGTTTGCGAAAACGTGATCGAGCCCGTTGCCTTGCGGATCCATTTGATCGATCGGCCCGTCGTAAACTTTGCGACCTTCATTGATCATCACGACGCGGCTGGCCATCGCGGTGACTTCTTGAAGAATGTGCGTCGACAGGAGAATCGTTTTTTCTTTTCCCAGTCGCGTCATCGTTTGACGTACGCCGCGGATTTGATTCGGGTCCAAGCCAGAGGTTGGCTCGTCAAGGATCAACACTTCCGGTTCGTGGATCAATGCTTGAGCCATCCCGACGCGTTGGCGGTAACCTTTGGAGAGTTTGTTGATCGGTTTATAGATGACACTGGAAAGAGCACAGAGGTCGACGACTTTTTCGATTTGGTTTCGTTTGGTTTTCTTGTTCATGCCGCGAGCTTCTGCGAAGAAGTCCAGCAAGCTATAAGGAGTCATCTCTGGATAGAGCGGTCCGGTCTCTGGGAGGTAGCCGAGATTCCGTGACCCTGCGAGTCGATCGTGGCTCATGTCGTGGCCGGCGATTTTTGCGACGCCTGTTGATGGCGACAGATAACCGGTCAGCATCTTCATCGTTGTACTTTTCCCGGCGCCGTTGGGGCCAAGGAAAGCAACGACTTCGCCTTTGTTGACCGTGAACGAAATGTCACGCGTCGCGGCGAAGATGCCATAGAATTTGGAGAGGCCAATCGCCTCGATCATTGGCGTGCCGCTTTCGCCGCCCGACGGAAGGGCAGGGCTGCTCTCTGGAGCAACGGCGGTGGAGGTGGATTCGGACATCGACGACCGGGTTTGGAGTGGGGAATGGAAAACGCTATTTTGCTTGCAAGAGGCCGGATTGTCGACTGGTAAGCTTCGAATCGCGAACCTTCCATTTGCTACGCCGCGTAGATGAAGTGGTTCGTGCGGCTTTTGAAGATTTTGCGTGCTGCGTTTTGAACTGCTAAATTGCAAACGTACTCGCTGATCGATTCAAGGAACGCAATGTATTTCCGCTTACCGAACTATTTCCGCATATCAAAAGCCTTGATTCTCATTTTTGGATTTCTGTTCCTGTGGGCGAACACGGCCAGCGGGCAGTCGATCCGCGAGTCGAACGTTCGCGAAGGTGTTGAGGAGTTTTTCCAAGCCAAAATCGCGACCTCCAGTAAGAAGACTCGCATCATCCGGCTAACGGCTCAACTTTCGGCCAAAAATACAACCTCAACTCCGATCAGCAAATACATCTACCGTTTGACCATTCCGCCAAACACGGAGTCCCAGTATTCGATCATTGAGAAAAGTACGACTCCGGTCGCCGCCGTCAAGGATCACAAAAATGGTTGCTGCCGTTTTATCGAGTTCCATTTTCCGATCGAGCCCAATTCCGAACATGTGATTGACGTGTCCTTTTTGGTTTTGGTTCGTCCAGTTGACTACTTGAAACTAAAGGAAGTTGACCACCTCGAAATCCAAGACGACCAGAAGTCACGCTGGCTTGATCCTTCCAATTTGATCGAAAGTGATTCCAAGGAAGTGGTTGCCGCTGCCGAACAGGCATTTGCCAAATGCAGAGACGATCACCCGAAGTTAGGCGTTGCGAAGTTCGCTTATCAGTTTCCACGGAAGGTGTTGAAGTTCAAATTGCAAAAGAGAAGCCTGGGCGCGCAAGAGGTGCTCCGTACAGGCGTCGGCGATTGTACGGAATTCGCATGCTTGTTCGCTGCACTTTGTCGAACCAAAGAGATTCCAGCTAGAAAAATCTCTGTGTTTAATTTCAGCAAGAAAAAGCAAATTAGTAAGAAAGTTCCCAATCATCACATCGCCGAGTGCTACCTCGAAACCCATGGTTGGATTCCCGTCGATCCCAACCTGGGAAAAGGAAAATTCAATAAGCCAGTTGGCTTTGGAAAGCTCAGCAACTATTTTGTGATCATCAACCGCGAAGGCGCTTGGGTCTGGCAAACGAGGCTTCCCAAAGGTGGCTACGATCGCTCCCTGCCAAAACCAAAAATGGAATACGCAATTTCATGGGATGGAGAAGTGGTTGAAGAAGGAGACAATCGCAAAGTTGTCGCATTGTTCAAACAAGCCGCTGGTAAAGCTGCTTTCGATACGACTTCGGACCCGGCTCAGTGAGTCTTTGCCGGGCGCCGCTGCGGCTTGTACAAACAGCAGTCCTGCGGGCAGACGTCCCAGTTGGCTGGCATTTCGCCGATAGCCAACTTTTCGGTTCCGTCGATTCGCTCTTGAACCAGTTCGCGAATCATCGTGACAAACTTTGGGTGCACGCCAACGGCCAATGAACGAACCATATTGATGCCCAGTTCATCACACAGATCTTTGGCCTCCGTGTCGAGGTCATAGAGGACTTCCATGTGATCCGAAACGAATCCGACGGGATGCATCACGATGTCATTTGTGTTGCCTTCCTTTTTAAGTTCGTTGATTCGATCGCAAACGTCGGGCTCAAGCCACGGTTGATGCGGCGGACCGGAGCGGCTTTGGTAAACCAGTTCCCAATCGTAATCGCCAACGCTTTCCATGATCAACCGACTTGACTCGGTCAGTTGCGTCGAATACTTGCAGAAGTCTGCCATTGAATTCGGAATGCTGTGAGCGGTGAAGAGGAACTTCGTTGCCGATCGCCGTTCTTCTGGAATCTGATCGAAAGCTGCCGTAACTCGATCGACCGTCGCCTCGATATATGACGGATGGTTGAAGAACATTCGCGTCTTGTGGACTTCGGGAGCACCTTCGCCGATGGAGGCTTGCGCGTCGGCGATGTTCTCGCGATACTGACGACAGCCGCTGTAGCAGCTGTAGCCATTGGTGAAAAACGCGAGCGACTTTTTAATGCCGTCGTCTTTCATCTGACGCATTGTGTCGGGAATCAATGGATGCCAGTTTCGGTTGCCCCAATAGACCGGCAAGTCGATGTTGTGTTGTTTGAATTCCTCGCGAATCGCTTCGAGCAAATCACGGTTTTGTTGGTTGATGGGGCTGATGCCGTCGAAGTGATTGTAGTGCTCGGCCACTTCCAGCATGCGTTCGCGAGGAACATTCTTCCCGCGTAGGACGTTTTCAAGATAGGGCATCACGTCGTCGAGGCCTTCCGGGCCACCGAAGGAGACGAGAAATAGTGCGTCGTAGTTTTGATCGTTCATAAGATTTGGTTAAGTTCGTAGTAGTAACGGCGTACGATCGATGCAAATGATTGCGGCTGGAAGCCACAACCACGATTACATCGAAACGATGGCTCCTGGTTTGGTCAATGCTTCGATCACGTAGTCCGGGGTCAAAATTGCGTAAGGTGGTTCGCTGGCTGGAAATCGACAAACGGCGACCCGGAAAATTCCTGTCGCAACCGTTGAGCCTTCTTCGTCCGAAATCAAAAAATCATAGCGGACTGATTTTCCGTCGACGAGCGTCAGAAAGATCTGTACTTTGAGTTCGCTGTCAAATCCAACCAGATTTTCGATCTCGATTTCTGCCGACAAACGCGGAAAACCCATCATTCCTCGGCCGTCAGTTAAAACAACGCTCAACCCGCGACTGCGAAGAAACGCGTACTCGGTTTCTTCCATCATGCGAATCAGAGCCGCTGTGTGTACCATGCCACTGGCATCGGTATCGACCCAGCGGACCGTCTTCGAGGTTTGAAAACGGTTAATCGCGTTTGAGTGATTCAAGGAAGTCGATGGCATAGCGGAAAGCAGAAGTCGGATTAAAGAATGAACATGAAACCGTCAGACGATCATTGGCACAACCGCACCGCTTGGGATCGGCTGGCAAAAAAACAGGACCGCTTGGCGACACCTGCGCGGGATGTTGATTTTAACGACCCGTTAGCCAGCGTGGACGGGATGGGCTGGCTCGGTGGCGATGTTCGTGGAAAAAGATTGCTGTGTCTGGCCGCTGGTGGCGGACGACAGGGGCCAATATACGCTGCGGCCGGTGCCGAGGTGACCGTTGTGGACCTGAGTCCCGCGATGCTGGAGCTTGACCGAGAGGTTTCACTTGAACGACAATTAAAGATCCGAACGGTGGAAGCATCGATGGATGATCTTTCGATGCTCGCCGATCGCTCATTTGACATCGTGATCCATCCCGTAAGCACCTGCTACGTTCCCGATGTGCGCCCTGTTTACCTAGAAGTCGCCCGAATCATGGTCGCTGGAGGAATTTACGTTAGTCAACACAAGCAACCAACGAGTTTGCAGAGCGATATTGAACCGTACCAAGGCAACTATCGCGTACGGCATGGTTACTACGAAAAAAATCCACTTCCTGCTGAGTCAAAACCGAATTTGATTCGTGAAGATGGAACGTTGGAATACGTGCATCGTTGGGAAGAACTGATCGGCACGATGTGCGCAGCAGGATTTTTCATCGAAGCACTTTCTGAACCAATGCATGCAAAACGCGGTGCCGAAGCCGGCAGTTTTGGGCATCGGTCTACGAAAATCCCTCCTTACGTTCGCATTAAAGCTAGGAAAGCTGGTTTGGTGGGCGGATCAAACAACGAACCTTTGATCATTGTCTGATCAGAGGTTTTGCCAATGCAGTGCATTTACCAATGCACCAATGCGTAGAAGGTACGAAAAACGGCGAGGTACTTTAGCTAAAATAAATTGCTGTCTTTGCCATCGCGCGAAAACATTGGACTTTGTTACGACAAAGAATCGAAAATGATTTTCTACGGTTTGCATCTGGAATTGGGTTCCCTCATAATGGCCTCAGGACAGACGCTCTTCTGCACAAACCAGAGGGGCATTCGTAGTTTTCTAGGTGATGAAAATGGATGTCGGTCAGCTCCGCTACTTCAGTAAGATTGTCGAGCATCGCAGCTTCACAAGAGCCGCAGAAGATTGTCATGTCTCTCAGCCGGCACTGAGCCAACAAATTGGGAAGCTCGAACGTGAGCTCGGACAGCCTCTGTTTGAACGTCAAGGCAGAACGATTCGCCTGACTCCCGCTGGCCAGCTGCTCCACAACAAAGCCGAACAGATTTTGTTTCTGGTTGAGGATGCCAAACGACGAATCACCGATGACGGTGAGACCGGTCAGATTTGCATTGGTGCTGTCCCCACGGTTGCTCCTTACTTGTTGCCAGTTGTGCTTCGCAAAGTTGGCGATCAGTTTCCTAACGCCAGCATGGTTGTGTCGGAAGACTCTGCGGAAACTCTAATGAAACGCGTTTCCAACGGCGAAGTCGATCTTGGATTCTTGACGACGCCCGCCAAGTCAAAATATTTGAAAGTTGAACCGCTGTTTGAAGAGTCTCTGCATCTTGCGCTTCCTGCGAACCATCGGCTTGCCGATGCGGATGAAATCGCAATTAGCGATGTTCACGAAGAGCCATTTGTATTTCTTGGCGATAATCAAGGATTGATGGATTCGATCGCAAGCTTTTGCAATGGCAACAGTTTTCAACCAATTGGAACGACAAGAATTGAACAACTCATTACAGTCCAAAATTTGGTCGCGATGGGACACGGTTTGTCGTTCGTGCCTGCAATGGCGACGCGACAGGATGTCGATGGCAGAATTGTCTATCGCAAAATTTCCGGTGAGCAACCGAAGCGAACGATTGCCGTCTGTTGGAACCCCTATCGCTTTCAGGGCCAACTGCAGAAGAACTTCATCGAATCGGTTCGTGAGTTCTGTGAAGGCTTCGACTTTGCTTCCGACATCGGCGCTGCTCATAAAGTCGCCGCGAGATAGTTCCGGTGTCGCTCAGCTGTCCCAGCTGATGGCGCGCCGAGGCAGAACGTTTGAGTATCAGGAACTCGTCGCTGAAGGTTCCGCTTTCGAATCCGCTCGCTTTCGGTTCGGAGAACCGGGCCACATTGAAACTCGAAGCTACCAGCGAAAGAGGCTACTACCCCAAGTCAATCCGGCACCGAAGCCAACCATCAGTACATTGCTGCCTCTTTCAATTCGGCCTTGTTCGACGGCTTCATGAAGGGCGATCGGAATACTTGCCGCTGAAGTGTTGCCGTAGCGGTCGACGTTGACGAAGAATTTGTCTGGAGAAATTCCCAGTGTCTCAATGGCCGCATCGATGATTCGAATGTTCGCTTGGTGGGGAATTATTAGATCAATGTCGTCGATCGTCATTCCGGTGCGATCCAATGCTCCTTGGATGGCTTCTGGAATGATGCGAACCGCCCATTTGAAAACAGTTCTGCCGTCCATTTTCAAATATTGCAAACGGTTATCCAAAACGTCTTGAGACAGAGGCATTCGCGATCCGCCAGCCGGAGTGAGCAGGGTGTGCCCCAGCTTTCCTTCGGCGGCTAGGTGAAAATCGAGAACTCCTGAAGCTTGGTCTCTGTTTGGATTTGAATCCGATGTTAGCAAAACGGCTCCGGCTCCATCTCCGAAAAGAGGATACGTTTTCAGGTCTTGTGGATCCGCAATCATCGATATTCTGTCGGCTCCGACGACCAAAGCGCACTTCGCACTTCCGGTCGAGATGAATTGACTGGCCGTAATCAGGCTGTAGACAAATCCAGAACAAGCAGCGTTGAGGTCCATTGCCATCGCTGCACAATCTAGGTCTGCTTGGACAAGGCACGCAGTCGACGGGCTGGCGTGGTCTGGTGTCATCGTTCCGATCACGATCAAGTCCACCATACTCGGATCGACATCTGAGTTGGCAAGACATTTCCGTGCTGCTGCGATGCACATGTCGCTTACAGCTTGATTTTCATCCGTGTGGAATCTTGATTGGATTCCGGTTCTTTGAATAATCCATTCGCTGTCGCAGCCAAGTGCAGCCAAGTCGCAATTGTCGACTTTCTTCGAGCCGGTTGCGATTCCGGTGCCCAGAATTTTGATCCCGTTGAGCGATTTTCGAGGCTTCGGCGAACTTGTTTTGAAATGAGGTCCGGCAATCTCTTTCACCCGCTGAGAAAGAGCTTCTTTGCTGAGGGGGACCGGAATGATCGATCCGTTAAAGGCATCTGGTGGGAGAGTATTGGACATGGAAGAACCATACCGATATGTGCGCTGCAGACCGATGCCAATGTGAAAACAATAGTCGCTAGCAAGCACGCCGATATGGGTATTGAATCACTTTACACGGCAAATCGGGTTTCTTGGTTTCCGAGTGTTTCACGCGCGAATAGCGAGTTACTGGAATGTTTAAAACCTGTTCAGAGTTGGTCAAAAACTCTATCTGCTCGCCGCAAGATGATTTAGGTGTTCTAGGCCGACATTAGCGTTGTTTTTGGTGGAAATTCGTGCATTTTTGGCAGGTAATCATCGTTTATCCCTACTTTTTAGGGTGTCAGCCGTTTGGGATTCGGATAGATTGATCTCACCGCTGGCGGAGACCAGTAGCAGGCACTTCGAGTCATGATTCGGGGGCGTCTGAGTTAACGGACCGACAACAACGATCTTTGAAAAGTGACGCCCATGAGCCTTTTGGCAATCGTATATCACCTCGTCCCTGAAGCCCCAATTCTCGTAGCATTTAACCGCGATTCTCCACTCGATCAAATATTCCCCTCACCCTCAATACAATCTGGCAAGCCAAGAGTGCTTGCAAGCCCGGACCAGAACGGCGGGACATGCTTGGGGATCAACCAAAATGGCCTCTTCGTTGGGATGACTTCCCGCAGTAAACGCGGTGAGGGCCAAGTCAATCTGAAATCAAGAAAGCTTCTTGTACGAGAAATACTCAAAGCCGAATCGGCACGCCAAGGCTTAGATCTGGCGATGGAAGAGCTTCATTCTGGACAGTATCGCGGTGCCAATTTCGTAATCGCGGATCCAGATTCTGGCTGGGTTGTTCATGCCGGTAACGATTTGAATGCCTGTGAACTTGAGCAGGGTCTTTCGATTATCACGGATAAAGACGTGAACGATCGAAACGATGCGAGGGGTTCTATGGCTCAAAGGCTGTTAACCCTACAGACGCTCGATTCGCCCGTAAAGTTTCTCGCGATTGCCAGCAAAGTTTTGGCTCGATCGCCGATCGCTCCTAACCGACCGAGCATGGTTATTCGCGAGGAAGACTTCGGGACTGTGAGCTCTACATTGATTGCCGTTGGCAAAAAGCCGCGTGACGCCATTTATCAGTACGCCAATGGCTCGCCAGACGAAGCCAAGTACGAAGATTACTCACCGATGTTGAGAGATATTCTCAGTCGCGGTTTGCGAGAGTCTCGAGCGAAAGCCAATGCGGCTGCAGCTGCAAACGTTTAGTCTCGTGGAGACTGTTAACACATTGAAAAAAGCGGAGGTCAGAAATGATTTCCGCTTTTTTCGTTGGTTTTGAGCGAGGTGGAACTCGTCAACAGTTCCAAAACTGAGGGCAGGCGAGGGGCGTCTTGACGACATCCGCTACTTCAATTGGCTTCATTTGAACGCTAACGTGATCAGGGGCGGCCTGCTTTGGTGTTCGATCCCGCTGCCGCTGGTTTTGAGCCACTGCCTTGAGGTTTCGTACCGCTTCCTCCGGGTTTCGTACCGCTTCCCGCGGGTTTGGTGCTACTCGAATTGGCATTTTTGGCGTTTTCAGTCTCAGTTTTTTTGGCATCTTTTTCTGAACCAGCTTTAACGAACTTCAACGATGCGGAATTCATGCAATACCGAAGCCCCGTTGGTGCAGGGCCATCGTTGAAAACGTGCCCTAAGTGCGAATCGCAACGACTACAGACGGTTTCCGTGCGGATCATGCCAAAGCTGCGATCGGAAATGTTCTTGACCGCGTTGCCGTCGACGGGGCTGAAAAAGCTGGGCCATCCGGTTCCTGACTTAAACTTTGTTTTCGATTCGAAGAGTGGCTGGTCGCAACAGATACATTGGTAGGTGCCTTCCTGTTTGTTGTCCCAGTACTTTCCGGTGAATGCCGGTTCGGTTCCTTTCTGACGTGTAACGCGATACTGCAATGCCGAAAGCTGCTTTTTCCATTCGGCCTCTGTCTTGACGACTTTTTGCTGAATCGTCGTTTGGCCGGTTTGAGCGCCACTTTGCAATTGTTTTGAAACAGCCTGTTGCTGCCCAATTCCCTGCCCAACGATCACGAATGCCAGAAACCCGAGGCTGATCGCTAGGCCAAGTGCTGTGAAAATCTTCTTGTGATTGAACACGTGATTTTTCTCCATGTAATCGAACGCCGGTTTTTTGGGAATATTCAGCGGAACTGAAAACCAAAGTTAGACCGCCTGTAATTCTGCTTTGCAACAAACCTTCGGTAGTCAAATCTTAATTGGCGGCATCCCACACATATTTTAACAGTCCTGTCTAGGCTTGGTAATCGAGGGCGAAACCCAAATCCGCTGTCACAGTCTCGTTACGATATGAACCATCTCATATCGAGACTTGAAATTGACTAGTTGTCGAAATTTGATCTCAAGACCACAACAAACAAAGGGTTTTACGAGCTTACGGCATGTGTTCTGAGTTTGGCACGCACCTTGCATTAAGTCAAATCGTGAGCGGGCAGCTGAGCCCTCAGCGTTCTCATCCCATCCGCCGTCTCAAGGGCTATCGCCCGCTCACTTTTCCCACCAAAGTGTGGTCCGACATAATCCCCGTCGCGACCACATTTTTTTATGCGCTGACTTAAACTGCGCTGACCGAACAGCGGCGTTACGATTGGCGGGCGATTCTCTTCTACTTTCGGGACCTTTGCCAGTTTTCCATGTCGTGTATCCTTTTGGGATGAGTCAGAATAATTTGAGCGAACTACAAAATGATCCAGGTGACTTCGGAGTATGGCCGCCCGTCCGCAAACGCAAAGTCGTCTTGCCATTAGTTCTGTTTGTGCTGACTTGTCTTTCGACATTTTGGGTTGGCGTTACCGAATGGAATCCTACTTGGCCATCGATACACATTGCAGTCGCAATCTTGGGGCCTCTCTTTGAGCCGCTGCTCGGCTTCGATAGCTCGGCCAGTGCGCAACGAATGATGAACGTTCGTTTGATGATCCTCGAGAATTCCATGACGGGACTGACGTACATGGGAGCGGTGCTGCTGATTTTGTTTCTTCATGAAATGGGTCACTTCGTTGCCACCTTGATTTACAAAGTGCCCGCTTCACTTCCGTTTTTCTTGCCGTTTCCAATCAATCCAATTGGCACGTTGGGAGCCGTGATCGGAATGCAGGGCTACATTGCGGACCGTAAGCAAATTTTTGATATTGGAATTGCCGGTCCGATCGCGGGGCTTGTCGCAGCAGTTCCAATCGCTTGGTTCGGCGTGGCGCAGCTAGATTTGACGACTCAACCTTACGGTGGTCTTGGGTTTCGACTTCCGCTGTTGATGCAATGGTTCGCGCAGAGCTCGCAAGTTCCCGGCTTCTCGTCCGAATCGGTTGTCTGGCTCAATCAGTTGAATCCATTGTTTGTTGCTGGTTGGGTGGGGATGCTCATTACGGGATTGAACATGATGCCAGTGGGGCAGCTCGATGGTGGACACGTGACTTATACGCTGTTCGGAAACTTGGCCCACAAGATAGCGAGACTGACTCTGGTCTTCGCGATTGCGTTTATGGTTTATCACCAGAGCTTCGTTTTGGTGATCATGGTCGTGTTGCTGTTGCTGGTCGGGACTGACCATCCGCCAACTCGGAACGATCGTGTGAAACTGGGAGCGTTTCGATGGACGCTGGGATTGGTGTCTCTGGTGATTCCAATTCTCTGTTTCCCGCCGTTAATTTTCGAAATGCGTTAGGGTGAAATAGTCCAGGCTAAGGTCAACACCGTCCCTCTGGGAGGGTCAGACGCGAGGAACGAGTGGCTGGGGAGGGCGTAGCTGCTTGTGTTTTCGATTGCCAAGTTTTTTATGTAGCCGCGCCCTCCCCGTCGCTTAGGCTCCGACCCTTCCGGAGGGAGGGTGATGTTGAGTCAATTCACTCGCTTGCGGGTCGGGCTTGTATTGGCTTCTTTCCTCGAAAGCCTGTCGCGCATCCGAAGAAGAAGGAGAGCGGCTCGATATCGAGGCCTGCAGCGCGAAAGATTTCGATCGCTTCTTCACAAGATTGGAATTGCTCGGTGTAGACTCCCAGCAATCGGTAGTTGTCAGGATTCCCCATTAGAAAACGCCCAACGACCGGAATAAGATACTTCAGGTAGAACATGTAGGCGATGCGAAGCAATGCTATTCGCGGGACAGAGATCTCGAGGAATGAAACCTGTCCGCCACTTTTCAGAATTCGAAAGACTTCGGCAGCAAGTTGTTCAAGCTGTTCTTTGGAAAACGTTTTCAAGCCAAACGTCGAAACCACTGCATCGGTAGAAGCGGGGGCCAGTTCGGTATTCAACGCGTCTTTCTGCGAAACCCTGCATGACTGCAGCGAGTTTCTTTCTGCGCTCTTGCTGGCCAATTCACACATCGCCGACGAAAGATCGATTGCTTCGAAACTTAAATTGGGATTCGTTTGATGAATCGTGATCGCAAGTTCTGCCATGCCTGCCATCAGGTCCACAACGTGAGCACCATTTTGGTATTCGAGTTGTTTGGCACATTGCTTTCGCCAAAAAACACAAAATCCGAAAGATGAAATCGTGTTTACAACGCCGTACGTTTTCGACATCTCGTCGAACAGGGAAGTGACGAATTCAGAGTCATAGATGTTTGGTGATGTCCGCATCGTCTGCTCGTCGGGCAAAGAGTTCGGAGTACCTGTCGATGCCTTATTTCGGGTCAACCAAAACAGCGACTTGATCAACCGCCAGCTTCAGTGAGGCGGCAGCCATCTGAAAGTTTGTGTGCGAAGAAATCTCCGGTTGGATTTCTTGAAACAGCTCCGTCGCGTTCTTGAGCTTTTTCAGTTTCTTCTTCGCTTGCTTCAGATACTTGGCGTCGTCGCCCTCTTTGAGCGGGCCTCCCAACGCCAACATGTAGTCGTAGAGCGTCCGATGAACTTCGCGAAGTTCGTCGTCTTCTTCGGCCTCTTCACTGTGCTTGAGAAAAGTACGCACCATCCAAACGTGGCTCAGCAGTAAATCAATCTGCTCAACTCGTTTTCGATCATCGTTTTGAGGTTCGTCTGTCATTCGGCTTCAGTCGGGAGTTCTGGTTCTTTCTGTTCAACCGGTTTGGCTGGCGGTTTCCCACGCGGAGCAAAAATCAGCACAATCATTGATCCGACGATCACAGTCCCCAAGCATACAAAAAACATGGTTCCAACACGATCAAAAAGGTTGTCTGTAACGATGGTCGTCAGCGTGTTGACGACTGGAGCCATCCCGAAAACCAACGGCATGATGAAGATCGGTTTTCCGCCAAAGTTGAACGCGTAGATGATGCCCAGGGCGCCAATCGCGCCGGCCGCACCAGCTCCGAGTGACCACACGAAACCCATCACGCTTCCATCGGGAAACCAACCGCCAGGTTCCTGAAAGCTCGACAGCATAAACATTGGCCCAATCACGGCGATCGCGAAATACGCCAGCCCGACGCACAAGAACGGACGTAGACGGCTGCCGCCCATCTTGGCTTGACCTTTATGGAGTACTGGTCCGTAGGCTCCCCAACAGACAGCGGTCAAGGCAATGCTGAGCGTGACCCACAGAGGAGATCCTTCGATTGGTGCGTCGTTGGACGTCGCTTCACCGTCGTCTTTGATGATGGATACTTCCATGTCCCGTTGACCACTGATGACGTAGCTAGTCGTTTCTTTTTCGACGGTAGGAGTCTTGAGTTTCTTTGGTTTGTTGTAAAGCACTCCCGCGGCGCCCAATGCTGCGATCAGGATACCGATATAGAAAATTGGAGAGGCCTGTTTGAAAGTCCGCGCCATCGCCATCGTTACGAACGTGTTCACGATTGGAGCCAAGCCAAATACCAACGGCATGACGTAGGAGGGTTTGCCGTTGAATTTGAAAGCCAAGATAATCCCGAGTGCTCCGATTGCTCCGACGCCGCCGGCAACGAACGACCAGAAGAATCCTGATGCAGACCAATGACCGGATTCGCCCTTGGTCACCAGCACGAAGATCGGAAACAGAACCGCGATCGCAAAATAGGCGATGCCGACGCAGATGAACGGCCGCAGCATGCTTTTTCCACCGTCTCCGCCACCCATGATCCCTTGTCCTACGTGCAGCAGCGGACCGTAGAGCCCCCACGCGCAAAACGTCAGAATGACGAAGATCAGGAATTGGAAGCCTTTCATAGGAACTTTCACTTAGGGGACGGCGTTGAACGAATGTGTTTGCAGCACGTACTTTATACAAACTGCGACTTTATAGAAACAATACAACCGGCTTCTACCGAAGAAGTTCTTCATGAGTTCACCGATGAAATTACCCGTTGCACTGCTATTGCTTTTTTGTTGCGCGAATTTGACCGGACCGCTGTTGTCACAAGAGCCCGAAAAAGCAGCAGGGCAGGGGACCGTAAATTGGACTCAGTGGCGAGGTCCGCTGGGAACCGGAGAAGCATCCCTAGATGCGACGCCGCCGATCCGCTGGAGCGAGACGGAAAACGTCAAGTGGAAGACGCCGATTCGAGGGTTGGGTCACTCGACGCCTTCCGTATGGAGTGATCATATCTTTCTAACTTCTGCTGTTCCGACAGGAGAGAAGTTCGATCCAATCCGCGATGGCCGTCCGGGATCGCACAATAATCTCGCTGTGAGCCAGCGACATCAATACTTGGTCATGGCTGTCAGTCGCACATCGGGCAAGATTCTCTGGGAGAAGCAAGTCCACGAGAATGTCCCGCACGAAGGTGCCCATGAGTCATCGAGTCTGGCGACTGCTTCGTTGGTTACCGATGGCGAACATGTTTACGCGTACTTTGGTTCGCACGGTTTGTATTGTTTGGATTTCGATGGCGAAGTCATCTGGCAGCGAGACTTTGAACCAATGCACTCGAAACACGGCCATGGGGA
>CAZORS010000131.1:0-15274 GCA_964582025.1 uncultured Pirellulaceae bacterium
AAGCGCAAGCGAGTGGTTCTGGAGTGCGGGAAAACCACTCGCTCGCGCTTCGGGCTCGTATTAGTGCAACTTCAAAAACCGTAGGCGAGTGGTTTCAGCCGTGATGCCAAAACAATTCGAGATTTCCCGAGAAATTTACTATGTCCACATCGATTGAACTTACCAATCCTTCGCCTGTTCCATCAACAACAACGAAGCGGCGACACGATCTTGATTCGCTACGTGCGATTGCCATGCTTCTTGGGATTGTCCTTCATTCCTCCCAATCCTTCGGTGCAATTCCATGGACCGTAAAGGATGTTCAGCAGAGCGATTTCTACGTGGTGCTTCTGTTTTTGATCCACGGATTTCGTATGCCTTTGTTTTTCCTACTAAGCGGTTTCTTCACGGCGATGCTGTGGCGAAAGCGAGGGCTTGGCGGGTTGTTCAAGCAACGCGCTAAACGAATTCTATTGCCGCTGATTATTGGGTGTCTGACCATCATTCCAGCAATGTGGGGAGTCAGCATTCTCGTATCGCAATCGACATCTGATGCTAGAGAAACTAGATTTTTTGACGCTGCTGCGGCAGGCGATATCGAAGCTGTTCGCGCTGCAATCGAATCAGAAGAGATCGCGATTGATGCTTTACAACCCGGTTCGGGAGCTTCGCTGCTAACGGTCGCTGCGTTCAGTGGTCAAACAGAAATGGTCGAATTTCTTTTGCAGCAAGGAGCCGACGCGAACCAGCGAAATGGTGACGCGGGCACGCCGCTACATGTAGCCGTTTTCATGGGTCGAGCCGACGCAGTCGAAAAATTGCTGGAAGCCGGCGCCGACCCTAAAGCCAAAGACGGAGGCGGAAATACTCCCAAGGACAACTTGAAAGTTGATTTTGGTACGACGAACTACATCGCTCAACGGTACGGCGCGACTCTGGACGAAAATGAACTCAAATCAAACCGTGCCGAAATTGCTCAGATGCTGGGTGAGGACACTGCGGTTGCCGGCGATGGAGCTTCGTCTGGGCAGGGTTTCGGCGCCCTATATGGACTTCTGTTTCTGTTGCCAGCGTTCATGCACCTGTGGTTTCTGGCGTTTCTTTGCTGGCTGGTAGTGGCGTTCGCGGCGTATTCTTTGATTGCCAAAATCGTGAATGTGGAACAATTTCCAAAATGGTTGTTCTGTTCACCGCTCAGTTTGTTGTGGTTGGTACCACTGACGATGTTACTGCAGTCCTTCATGCAGCCGGGAGTTTTCGGACCAGACACGTCGATTGGTTTGTTGCCGATTCCACGCGTGCTTGGATATTACGCGATCTTCTTTTTCTTCGGTGCGATCTATTGGGACCTGAATGACAGCGAAGGCATGCTTGGGCGCCGGTGGTATGTCAGTCTTCCGGTTGCATTACTTATCGTGTTCCCAATCGGACTGGATTTGGTTGCAGGAACGCTGGGTTTTCTACCGAAGGATTTTGGCGGCAAGATGAAGGGGCTGTTGGGGAACTTGATGCAAGCTCTTTTCGTTTGGCTTATGGTGTTCGGATCGATTGGAATGTTTCGTCAGCTATTTTCTGCAGAAAGCAAAACGATGCGATACATTTCTGATTCGTCGTACTGGTTGTACTTGGCTCACCTTCCGCTGGTGATTCTTGCTCAGTGGTTCGTGAAAGACCTGCCGATTCCTGCGATGTTCAAATTCGTAGGGATCGTCGTCGTGGTGTCTGCTGTTCTGTTGCTGACTTACGAATACTTGATCCGCTACACGATTGTCGGCAGTATGCTTAACGGGCCCAGAAAGCGTGAGCAGCAAGCTCAAGTCGCGGCTGATTGACGATTCGCAACGCAAGTCAACACGATTCGGATTTTGTTGTAGTCGACTTCTTCGTTGAGCGCAAGGAAGATCGGTTTGAGCGGTCCGGCGCCGACGGACTCAATGGCGGCTTCTATTTTGCTGCCCGTTTCTTCATCGACCCAAGGAGCGTAATCAGTGATTCCATGGTGCTGAATGTACTCGCCCAAGTATCCCATCGTTGTCGATTCAGCTCGGCCGAGTTGAGTGGCTGTATCGGCAACAGACAGGCCAGCTTCAAAGTGTGGAAACGCGGCAACTGCCGACGTGCCTAGAAGTTTCGTTTTCGTCGTCTCGCTCGACGGCGGTGGCGGTTTGACATTCGTTTCTATATCTCCAGTCTCGCAATGCGAAACGATGACTTCTAAAAAAGCGTCTCCGTAGTCTTCGAGTTTCTTCTGTCCCACTCCGTTGATCAGCCGAAATTTGTCCAGCGTCGACGGTCGCCGCCGAGCCATATCACGAAGCGATGCATCACTAAACACGACGTAGGCCGGAACCTGTTGTTCTGCTGACTTTGCTCCCCGAAGCGATCTAAGTTTCTCGAACAAATCGCGATCCACGCCCTCCCACGACGCCAATGATTGTTTGGTGCTTTTTGAAGTCGACGAGGCTTGTTGTGGTTTCAACAAACGTGGCACAAGCTCGCCTCTTAGCAACTGCTTTCCTGCGTCGGTGATCTGAAGTGTTTTGTATTCGCCGACGCGTACCAGAAAGTTTTGGCCGATCAGCTGTTCGGTCCAATCGCGAACGTCACGCTTATTTTTATTCGAAAGCAAGCCATAAGTGCTGACGTTATCGTGGCCGTTTTGCAGGATCCGTTTATCTCGCGAACCGACCAAGACCTGAGCCACATAGTCCGCACCGAAACGCTGATCGACGCGGTACACGCAAGAAACAATCTTCTGGCCAAGGACCAACGGATCTTCCACCAGCGGCAATTGATCAAGACACACATCGCAGGCCCCGCAGTCTTGGACGTCCAGCGTTTCGCCGAAGTAGGCTGCCAGTTCGACGTGCCGACAACGCGTGCCGTTGCAAAAGTCCGATATCGCCTTGAGCGCCAGTTGGGCTCCTTCTGTTCCCGAATTGGACTGGTCGAGCATTCGGCTCCACGTCATGAAATCGCCCGCGCGATAGAACATGCAGCACTCGGCGTCCAAGCCATCGCGACCCGCGCGGCCGCTTTCCTGCTGATAGGCTTCGAGCGACTTCGGCATCCCCGCGTGGATCACGAAACGCACATTCGATTTGTCGATCCCCATCCCAAAGGCAACCGTCGCCACCATCACGAGAGATTCCTCGCGGAGGAAAGCGTCCTGATTCTGTTTCCGTTCTTCGGGCGACATACCGGCGTGGTAGGGCAACGATGCAATGCCCAGCTGACGAAATGCGGCGCTGGTCGATTCGACTTCTTTGCGGCTGATGCAGTACACGATTCCCGCTTCGCCCTGGTGCCGATTGATCACATCGACAAACTGTTCGATGCCGGATTCGCGCCTCGCAATTCGATAATTCAGATTCGGTCGATCCATCGAACCGACCAACACTTCACAATTTGTCTGGTCCAATTGCTTGACGATGTCTTCACGAACTTTTTCGGTCGCGGTCGCCGTGTACCCGTGAACGGCGACTTGCGGATAAAGCTGTTTCAGCTCCGAAAGCTTCCGGTACTCAGGGCGAAAATCGTGTCCCCATTGACTGACGCAGTGTGCTTCATCGATGGCGAAAAAAGAAAGCGTTGAATCGGCGAGCAACCGGTTCGTGGCATCGGTCAGCAATCGTTCCGGAGCCATGTAGAGTAACTTCAGTTCCCCGCTGCGAGCTTGACGGGCGATTTCGTTTTCTTCTTCGCGTGAAAGAGAGCTGTTAAGGGACGCTGCTTTGATCCCGCAAGATTTTAGCGAATCGACTTGGTCTTTCATCAGCGAAATCAACGGCGACACGACCACCGCCAAGCCATCCCGACAAACAGCGGGAGCTTGAAAGCAAAGCGATTTACCCGCACCGGTCGGAAACACGGCCAGCGAATCTTGGTCTTTCATCACCGCGGTCATGGCTTCAAGTTGCTGAGGCCGAAAGCCGTCGTAGCCCCAGTAGTCTTTCATCGCTTCGGCGAGCTGTGATTCGATTTGTTTTTCGTCGGTCGTTTGCAAGGTCGAACTCACTCAGAGTTGAAAATGATTCAGAGCTAACGAAAGATTATAAGCGACAGCCATATTGTAGTGATACACGTGACTGAGGCTTCCAGTCGCAGTCTTTATTAAAACTGCGGCTGGAAGCCACAGTCACTTGTCTAGCAAGGCTCAGCTTTTCATAGAATCACGGCTCAAAGAGATTCAGTCGCTACCAATCAATCGAAAGCCAGATGCTAGAAATCGTTCACATGGTAAGATTTGACAAGCTATCCCTCACGCTTCCCATACTTTACAGGCGAAAACATGACCAAGCTAACCGAACGTCTTCAATGGAAAGCGTTGCAAACTCACTTTGAAGAGGTTCGCTCCAGCCATTTGCGCGATCTGTTCGCTGACGATGATCGGGCAAAACAATTCACACTAAACGCTTGTGACTTGTTGCTCGACTACTCAAAGAACCGAATCACATCCGAGACGATGGACAAGCTGTTTGCACTGGCGGAGTCGGCCGATCTGAAACGCTGGATCGAAGCCATGTTCACCGGCGAGAAAATTAACGGCACCGAAAACCGCGCCGTCCTGCACGTCGCTTTGCGTGCTCCCGAAGACGCCACGATCGAAGTGGATGGGAAAAATGTCGTTCCTGACGTGCATCAAGTTCTCAATCAAATGGCCACGTTTTCCGACGCTGTCCGATCGGGGACTTGGAAAGGATTCACTGGCAAGAAGATTCGTAACATCGTCAACATCGGCATCGGCGGTTCGGACCTCGGTCCTGTGATGGCTTGCGAAGCATTGAAAAGCTACGCTCAACGAGACCTCCACGTTCGATTTGTCTCCAACGTTGATGGCACCCACATCTCGGAAACATTGCGGGATCTCGATCCAGAGGAAACTTTGTTTGTCATCGCGTCCAAAACATTCACGACTCAAGAAACCATGACCAACGCCCAGACGGCGCGATCATGGTGCCTTGATGCGTTAAAGGATGAAGCCGCCATCGCGAAACACTTTGTGGCTTTGTCGACCAACGCCAAATCAGTCAGTGAATTTGGAATCGACACGGCCAACATGTTTCAATTTTGGGATTGGGTAGGCGGTCGTTACTCGTTGACTTCCGCGATCGGGTTGCCTTTGATGCTGGCGATCGGCCCAGATAACTTTCGAGAGCTGTTGGCTGGCTATCACAAAATGGATTCCCATTTTCGAACGGCTCCGCTGACTGAAAACATGCCGGTGATCATGGCGTTGCTGGGCATTTGGTACAACAACTTTTTTGAGTTTCAGACGGTCGCGATTTTGCCTTACGATCAGTATATGTCTCGATTCGCCGCCTATTTCCAACAGGGCGACATGGAGTCCAACGGCAAGTCCGTGACTCGAGACGGTCAGCCTGTCGAGTGGGAAACTGGCCCAGTGATTTGGGGAGAACCGGGAACCAACGGGCAGCACGCGTTCTATCAGCTGATCCATCAGGGAAGCAAACTGATTCCGTGTGACTTCATTGGGTTCTGCCAATCTCAAAACGCTATCGGCGACCACCACAATAAGTTGATGGCGAACTTCTTCGCGCAGACTGAAGCGTTGGCGTTTGGAAAAACGAAAGAGACACTCGTTGCCGAAGGAGTCGCTGCCGAATTGATTCCTCACAAGACGTTTGAGGGCAATCGTCCATCTAATTCAATCATGGCGAAGAAGCTAACTCCTTCGGTGCTGGGCCAGCTAATTGCTCTCTATGAGCACAAGATTTTTGTGCAGGGCATCGTCTGGGAGATCTTTAGCTTCGACCAGTGGGGAGTCGAACTTGGGAAAGTTTTAGCCAAAGCCATTTTGCCCGAACTCGACAGCGACGCCGAGTTGCATCACGACGCGTCAACAAAATCGCTCATTGAGTACTATCGATCCAATAAATAAGCGAAATGAACGACCAAAGTTCTCATGGCTCAAAATGATTCAGTCGCTTCCGGTCAAGAGTCGCAGTTCCTCGTGGAATTGGCGAAACTGCGGTGAATTTTCCATCGATTGCTCAAGCTGGCTCAGAAGAAACGCGATCCGATTTCGAACGGTTACGAGCAGTGAAAGATCCGCACGACAGCGACGACAGGAGCTTTGTAGAGGCTGCCGAGCCCTACAAGCTGGACAGCGAAAATCTTCCATTCGACGCGACGCGCGCTGCATCAACGCATCACAATCGTCGTCATCAAGTTCACAGGAATTCTCGTTCATCCAAGCACGTCAAAATTAGCCTTTGATGTAAAACAGAACGTCGTCCAGTTCTTCGCAAAGACTAGTAACGCGAACGGAGTCGTCTTTGGCAATCGCTGTGCGAAGGTTACTGGCGGTTGATTGAATCTCTTCGAAGTCATCGTCAGAAACTCCCGACACAGCATCGCATTCCAGCAGCAACGCCGCTGCGGCTGGAAACTTTTCAAGGTTGGGAATCGATGTCTGCTGCGAAGCATCCGAATTCGAATGCAAGTCCTGATCGGGTAAGTCGCTGACGGCGAGAATTTCTTCCGAAGCATCAAACATCGCTCCAAGTTTTGCGGCAGCCTGTTCGCGATTCTGATCCTGAAACTTACTCAACGCGTTGTCGATCACAAGCTCTTCGCTCTTGCCCGTCGCAGTCTGCGTTGCAGTCACTTTCAAAATCCCGTCCAGTGTCAAATCGAAGCGGACCGCGATCTCATCCGAGACATCACTTCCGGGTTCGAGGTCCAGCATGAATTTGCCAATCGAACGGTTGCGGGATGGGTCGGAACTTTCGCCCTGCATGACATGAATTTCTGCAACTTCCTGATCCTCATGACCGCGCGAATAAACCTCTTCGTAGCTCGCTGGCAGCGGGCTGTTGCGACGGATGACAGGAGAGAAAACCAATTTAGGATTGAAAGGGTTAGCGAGACTATCCACCACTTCGATGCCCAGCGTGTGGCTATTGATATCGACCAGTACTGGACCGATGGAGTTTCCGTCAAACATCGCGGCTTGTGTTGCTGCACCAAGTGCGACCGCAAGATCCGGATTGACCGTGCGGCTCGGTTCGAGCTTTAACTCCTCGCCAAGTCGCTGGGCAACCATCGGAATGCGAGTCGATCCTCCCACTAGAACCAGATCATCGATGCCTTCAACAGTTAGCTTCGAATCTCGCAGTGCCTCATCGAGGCTACTGAGCGTTCGTTCGATACACGGCGCAATCAGTTCTTCAAAATCATGACGCGTGATGGTTATACTAAGGTTTAGTGGCTGACCATCTTTTTCGGCGACAAATTCTTCGGCAATATCTGCCGTAGAAGAAACAGAAAGCGTTCTTTTGGCGGCTTCGCAGGCCTGAATCAGACGGTAACGTGTCGAGAGATTGTCTCGCAGATCGATGCCGTGTTCGGTGTGGAAATCGTCGGCAATTTTGTTGAGCAAAAGTTCATCCAAATCGTCGCCGCCGAGCTGCGTATCGCCTTTGCTGCTGAGCACTTCGACCACGTCCGATTCAAATCGCACGACGGACACATCAAAGGTGCCTCCACCGAAATCGTAAACGACAACGTGCCGCTGCGACTGGCTGTCAGCGTGATAGACCAGTGTCGCTGCCGTCGGCTCGTTGATGATCCTTTCAACTTTTAGACCTGCCAGTAGCCCGGCTTCGCGAGTCGCTTGCCGCTGATTTTCATCGAAGAATGCGGGAACTGTAATGACGGCGCGTTCCACCGGCTGCCCCAATACGCGAGTTGCTCGATCTCGAAGTCGGCGGAGGATCATGGCGCTGATTTCCTGCGGCGTGAACTCTTGGTCTGCGAGCTTGATTTTTTCGGTCGACCCCATCTTCCGCTTCACCGATGCAATGGTGCGGTCAGGGAACGCCGCCAGTTGGTTGCGGGCAACTTCACCGGTGACCATTTTGCCTTCGGAATCAAGGCCGACCACCGAAGGAATGATCGGCTGGTCGTCTTCGCAGAGCACTTGGACTTTGCCGTCAACGACTCCGGCAACGATGCTGTTGGTCGTTCCCAAGTCGATTCCAACGATAGGAGTTTTGTTTTGACTCATTTGCTTTCCTTGACTCAGGGTTTATTCCATTGGGCTTTTCGGCAGATTAAAGTGGCAGGCTCTCAAATGGCAGACTCAATTGGCAACACGGACTTCAGCCAGCCGAACCGTTTCGCCGCGATAAAGATAGGCAGGATTGATTTGCTCCGCGACAACGCCGACTTCGAACTGCTCTGTTTTGACAGACGAGATCGCTTTCATGGTTTTGCCATCAAAAGCCAGCCCCACGGTTTCAGCACGCGTCAAACCGTTCTCGGACATCTTTCTGCGTAGACGGTTCAGTAAAAGTTGCCAACCTTCGACCGTCGAATCAGGTCGCGCGTCGAAATTGTTTTCAAAATCTTCGATCAGTTGTCGATAGAACTGGCGACCGAACCAGCGAGTGATCAATCCGGATCGTTGAAACGATTTCTGAATCAGAGTTGTGGTTTCAGACTTTCGCGTTTCGCGAATTGCCGCTGTGGTCTCGACGGCGCGGGTCAAGCCAATGTCGAGATCGATGATTACTGAAACTAGATTCCTTACGCTATTTTCGCCGTTAACAGCGGTTAGTTTTTTCTCCAACGTGGCTTCGATGCCGGCGATCAATTCCGCGGACTGCTTAATGGACTGGCCAAGTTCGCGACCCTGTTTCGATTGCGTCCGCCACTCATGACGCATGCTGGTGAAGGCTTCCACGATTTCCAAAAGTCCTGTCTGGGCAGTGGTCTCGGACGGGACATTTGTGGTGGTTTCAGTGGGTGCGGAATCCGCTGGTTGTTGATCGTTCAATGTCGAAGGTTCCATCGAGAGTTCTGCCTGTTCAGTTCTTGTTGTCGTCGGAGTCGGCGCGATTTCCAAGAGCCAACAGCATCTGAGCACTCAAGGCGGGAGGCCGCTTTTTCTGTTCGGCAATCAGATCGTTCCACTCTGGCATCTTTGCCGGGGGATCCAGCAACTGCCTAGCAAGAATCAGCGGATCCTTAGCAGATTCGTAGGCTTGATGAATTTCACGGAATTTTTCAGCGTGTGTCTCGGGCGGAAATTTTTTGACGAGAGCAAGGTATCGTTTGCGCACTTCTTCTTCCGAAGCACCTGTTTCAACGCCGAGGATCGCAAAAGGATTGTCCGCTGTGTTTTGATTCATGTTCAATCACGATTTGAGTTTACAGGTTTCAATGAAGGGTCGAAGCCTAACTGTTTAGGACTGTTTAGAAAAGGAGATCCAATGGGTCATCGGCATTCGTTGTTTCTGATTCATATGCTCGGCGGGCACGGCATTCAGCGCAATCACAATCTTCATCCTCGAATTCGTCTTCAAAGCTATCCATCCCAAACATTCTTCCGAAGGCACCGCCTCCAAAACGTTCTTCCGACTCACGTTGTTTTTCTTGTGCCTTGATGATCAGTTCGTTAAACCAGAAACGGTAAAACGGATCGGCGACTTTGCGAGTCGATTCCTTTAAAAATGCTGAGGTTTCCTGCAGACGATTATCCCGACCCCCAAAACGCATTTTGACACAGCAGTTAATGTACGCCGCAGCCATGAATGTTTCTTTGGTGCAAACCTGATCAAAATGCGGTGGCAAACTCAACGTGTAACCGTCGACCCAAAAACGCAGCTCCGAAAACCAGTACACCGCTTGCTGAAATCTTGAGTCATCTAGGTACGCGCCAAACAGAGACAAATCGTTTTTGAAACGATTGAAAAGTTCTTTGCCAAACTTGCTGCCATGCATACGAAACGCAGGATAAAGCAACTCCGTTTGATGCATCTCCCAGAAAAAGCTGGCCGCGTCGAGCAATTCATCGGTACTGAGCTGCTTCACATTCTTGACGGCAAGGTCGACCGGTTGGCGCAGTTGTTTCAAATCCGCAGCCGGAACTTTCATTCGCTGGGCCGCCCCAAGCATCATGCAGGCGTCAGCGAGAGAGCCCCGTTTCACCTTGCCAGATTCAAACACAGACTCTCTCTGTTTTGCGAACGCCGCCTGGTCGCCGGCTCGCAACGGGACCGCCGCAGAAAAATACGGCTCCCAGCGTCTTGAAAGCCACGCGGGCCACAATGCGTGCGCTTGCTGGAGGACTTCGGGCACCGCAGCAAGATTTGATTTGCGGCGGCAGAGATGCATCGCCTCGCAAAGTTTGGACTTCCATGGCAAAATTTTCAATCGCGGATCATCGGGACGCGAATCGGTCACCCACTTAATGTGCGGAGCGGCATCTTCAAACTGTTCTTGCTCCAAAAAGAAATTCGCGAGGTACTTTTGCGGCGATGCGGCATTAGGAATGGATCGCGCCCAATGCTGCATCGCTTTGACCAAACGTTTGATGGCGCGTTCTTTTTGCGTTTTGGATAGGTCGCCACTTTCGACCTTTGTTTCCAGCAGCTTCACGTAAGCTTCATGTGCCTCTTCGTTGGCCGGCCAAGCCTTGATCGACTTCTCAAGATTGTTGGTGATCGACTTAAGTAGTTCGTCAGCCGAAGCCAAGTCCGGACCGCCGAACATGAATCCAAAAGGAGACTTCGTCGCCGTGAATTTAACGAGATCCATCCCAGCCACCCGGTGCCGAATAGAGCTGATCATTGCATGTCGTAGCGAATCAGAAATCGATTTGTTTGATGGCAGATCCTCGGTAACGTATTTATCCAGATAGACTTGCCCCTCATCCGAGTCCTCAGACGACATATAGTAAAGAAACGTACGCAGCAAATTTTTGGCATCATGGCTGGGGCCCGCAAATGAGCTCGCGGTTTCCTGAAAGACGTCTTCGTATGGCTGCTCGCTGGCACGATGGAGAGCCGCAAGTTCCAAAGCCCGCACAAGCTCCGGCTCAACGTCGCGAAAATCGGCACCAAACTCCTTGAGCCATTTAATCTTTTCAGGCGTAATCGTGGAGTCTGGAATATCGTCTTCAAATGGAACCGTCGAGTTGACACCGGCTTCGGCGATCTTGATGGCGGCTCGATCAAACCTGATCTTTCTGACAATTCTTGCTGACTTAACCAGTTCCATGTCCAGTTCTACGTCGTCCGCAACCTCATCCGTTTCACCCGGCTTGCCAGCTTTCGTTTTTGATTGGGCCAGAACGTTGTCGGCCAATTCGGCAAGGTCATCCTGTCGCGCGAGTTGCAATGCTCTGGCAATTCTGGCGGGGCGACGCTCACGATCGAGCCGGCTAAACGATTTTTCGGCGTCATCAAAATCGTTGTCTAACCAAGACGAGACGCCACGAACGAGCAACCGCCAATCGCTCATTGCGTCCTTTCGCGGGATCGCTTTTAAGGCATCGTTGGCTTCCACATATTTGCAATTTCCAATCAGCTCCATCGCGGTCCTCACGGCGGCAACACTGTCTTGCTGTTCGGCGGGAAGACTGGCAAAGACGGCTTCATCGAAGACCGCCACGTCCAATGGGTCTTCATCGTTCCAAGCTGCTGGAACAAGACTTGCCAGTTGTTGACGGTAGCGTTGGCCAATGGATTTTCGAGAGGTCTTTGCCTTTGCTTTTTGGTTGCGACGTTTTTCAGTCTTACGCCTTCTTTTTTGAGCCCTTGCTTGAGCTTTCCGTTTTTTGCTTTGTGTTGCCATGTTTCTTCGGATCGTTCGAACAGTTCCAACTGCCCATAATTGACTGTTTTCAAAAAGCGATGTCGAGCCCGATTTGAAGCAATCCCGTTTGACGAAGGAGAAACCCAGCAAAGACGCCAAAACGCGGGCGGTTGTGCGGCAATGTCGCTCGTTTCTCAGAATCGAAATCGGAAATTGCCATTTAACAACAATACCGTTCAATGAACGTAGCGGAACTCGTCAAGAGTTCCGAATCCGAAGCGACAATGTCGAAAGTCTTGACGAATTCAGCTACCTCAATCGGCTAGATTGAACGGATTCAGCGAGAGTATTATCCAAATCCTGTTTTTAACTGTTAAACGAAAGCGAATATCGCCGCCCGTTTGGCGTTTCCATCGTGACTGCGTCGGACTTAACATCGCTGGACTTCAGAAATGACGGCAGCTCATTCAACAGCATGGTCGTCATCTGCAATTCTTGTTGGTTCGGGCAAAAACACTCGCGGCTTCCTGGTTTCATTTTCAAAAACAACGGGAAAGCATCTGCGTTTGCCAACTCTCTTTTCCGCCATTCGAGCATCAACAGATCTGTTGGAATCATGTCAAAGTCTTCTCCAAACTGAACGGAAATCAGATTTAAATCCGTCATGTTTGCGGTTCCGCGGATCATGGCGAAAGCATTCTCGATCCCTTCTACAATCGAAATGCCAAGCGTCTCTCCCATTTGCCCGATCACGCTGACTCCCCATTTTTGGTCCGGCGAATCGAGACTGCGAACACCAACGACTCGATCGCCTTGCACAAGACGCCACGGTGACTGTTTGAAATATCTTGACGCCGCTGCGTAGTAACTTTCCAGATCTTTGTCGCTGATTCCATCAGTCAAGTCGATCGCAGCGCGGCACTGACATACGCTTTCCACCATGGGGTGAAGAATTCCAAGCATCGCCTCGCTGGTTGAAGCATCTCCCACGTCGCAGCGAACGACTTCGGACAAATCGGCGAAGAGACGTTCGTCGGTGCGGGGCTCAATGACAACACACTCCGGTTTCAGAGGAGGATTGCGCTGTAGCATCATGTTGCCCAATTCGTCAAAGACGTTTTGTGGCGACAGTTCCGTTTCCGACTGAGCCAAACCGACGATCATCTCCGTATCCGCGTCAACGACATGAACGTTCCAGCATCTGCGCGGAGTCGCTTGGTCGTGAATCCAGATGGGAACACGATGAATAGAAACAATCCAGCGTACACCCGCAGCAACAGGAATGGACTTAAGCTGTTTTGGATCGATGGCTGTCTCGGGCGAAGGCGTTTCTGCCAACTCGACGACTTTCATGATGTTGTCGACGACCAATTTAAGTGCCTTTCTTAGAGACTTGTCTTTCTCCAAAACGCTGCTGTTGATGTTTAGATTTCCCAGCAAGTGCCGGCAAGCCAGCTGGCTTTTTCTTGTATCGAACTTAATTTCCAAAGGCTTTCGCGCCTCACCAATGGCAGGGAAATTCAGGGCGCGAAACAGAAAGTCAACTCGCTCTCGATCATCGGGAGTATCGTCCAGAACAGCGAAATGCACCGGAGCATTTTCGTTAAGGCAAAGAAGATGCGACTTCCCTTTCTGCTTTATGATGTGGAACTGCCATACTTCGTCGACTTGCGGCGGGTCGCCAAAAGACTCCTTTTGCGGTCGCCCATCATCAGACTTTTCAGTTTCGTGAGAGGATTGCAAGTCAAGCGTATCGCGAACCCACTTCACGAGTCCTGCTTTCGTTCGCATCGCTGGAAGGACACATTGGGCAGTTGCGATTGCTGCCATCGACGCCGGATCGCTCGGGGCATGTTTGGGAACCATGGCCTGACTGGTCAGGTAACGGGCAGTTTCGGGGAGACCACGATAGGCTTTTTTCAACAGCCTACGGGATACTTCGGAGTCACCATGAATTTGAAACGCAGCAATGGCCTCGACGTAGTCATCAAGCCCGTCCAGGGGTTCCCCTTTGCCGAGCACCGTGTAGAGCTCGTCGTGCCATTCCAACATCAAGGCAATTTGCAGCATCTCGATTCGAACCGTGTCGGGACTGAATTCCAGCACCGGCGTCATGATTTCAAAAGCATCTGCGAACAAAGTCCGCTCCATCAGTTGGCGTCCCATGTGACACCGGCAAGCCGAAACGGCATGCAGATCTGCCTTTTTGTGACGTTGAGAAATTGATTCGCTGGCTTTCTGATACCACTGAACGCACTCCCTGTTCACACTCGCTAGGTCTCCCATCAGAACCATCGCATCAGCCGAATTCGGATCGGCGGCAAGTGCCCGTTGGCATAGCTCGACGGTTACACTTTGGTTTTCATTGCTCCATGCCTCACGCAGAAACCCGGCTGCTTTCTCGGAAGAAAACGGAAATGCGATTTCGGTCGGCTGATCCAGCGACATGTCTTCCTCTGCGATCTCAACGAAGTGTTCGAGCAACAGAGGATCGCCCTGCATTGCGGCATCAATGGCTTCACTAGCGGCGTGAAGCAGCTCCGGTGGGGCATTGAGTTCGATCATTTGCAACAGGATCTCTCGCCCTTTTTCGATCAGCGCTTCGTTTCCTTTTTTTCTGCCAGCTGCTTTTCTGCGAAGGTCTCTAAGTCTGTTTTTCAACTTCTTTTTCTTACCGCGTTGCTTAGCCATTTCCGATTCCCTGCCCGTTCTTTCGTCTCGAAGTTTCAATCACTTCGGAACGACATCATAAAGGAAATCCAAATCGCCCAAAGAGCGCGGTTGTGTCGGGCCGTTAGTGCCTTGCGGCAAAAATGCCCTACATATCCTCCCACATTTCGTTTTGCTGGAGCCAAATTGGATCGGCATTCTCCCGGATGAATTCCTCAAATGGCATTCCGTCGATCGTTGGTTCGCGCTTTACGCGGACCTGTTTGCCATTGATGAAAATCCACTCGTACTTCTTCTTTCGCTCTTTCTTTGCCGCTTTTTCAGCGGCAGTCAGTTTTCGCTTGCGTCCCATTTTTAAACCTTCTCCTTGGTTTGCTACTTCGTTCCGCCGAACAGCAAACTCGCCAACGTGGTTGCCAGATTTTTCAACGCGTCCTCGTTCGGCAACGTGCACCTACGGCATTTTAATTAGTGATCGGGTCTCTGCCCGTACGGTTTTGGAGAATGTCGCGCAGTGTGCCGCGACTGCGCTTCCGAGGCTGTTGGTCAGCGAGCTTCTTAGCGGGTCCAGTCCAGTCGCGACTGTCGTCGTGATCCTCTGGATAGACTGGTTCAAGGCGCTCACGGAAATCTTTGGCCTTTGTGTCTTCATCGGTCTCATTGGCGTCCTTCATCACGTAGCCGGAAGCTCCATCTTCTCCAAAAGGGCTTCCATCGCAAAACAGAACGATCTCGTTTCCATGGCGACGGTTGTCCTTGGAACTTCGAGCATATCTGAGATCAAGCTCATCAACGGTTCCCATGCAAATCACCCGCTTAAGCTGGCTTTAGCTTGTACACGTGCTCATCGACGGGATGGCTGTCGGTGCACTGGATCTGAGTGTCAAGCTGCTCGTCGGTTGCTTTTTGGAGTGCTTCCAACAGGTCTCGGTAGGTTCGCAGGGACTCATACTCAACCATGGATATTCCTTTTACGAATGGAATCCGATTTGAGCTGACAATCGTAAGCGAAGAACTGTTGTCTCTCAATTTGCCGACTGGCACCGAGGCAACTCTGAAC
>CAZORS010000132.1:0-15149 GCA_964582025.1 uncultured Pirellulaceae bacterium
TGATTCGTGGGCAAAATTAACGCAACTGCACCTCGCTCACGCTTCGGGTTATGATTTCGGTTTTTCCTCCACCGATGAGAAACGTGAATGGTCATTGCAATAACTGGAGTCAGCCGCGGACTTGGGCGAGCGATGGCGATTGGATTCGCGGCTCAGGGGCACACGGTTGTTGGTTGTGCCCGCAATGCAGAATCGCTCGGGAGCTTACAGACTGAACTTGGGTCGCCACATCGGTTTGAAGCCGTCGACGTTGCCAATTTGAATCAAGTACGACAATGGGCACAGGGATCTGCGAAAGAACTCGGGCCACCTGATTTCCTCATCAACTGTGCCGCGTTGATGAACAGGAACGCACCGCTGTGGCAATTGAGCGAAGGTGAATTCTCCGACTTGGTTGACGTGAACCTTAAAGGCGTCTTTCACACGATCAAACATTTCGTTCCGGCGATGCAGGAACGCGGAAGTGGCGTCATCGTGAACTTTAGTTCTTACTGGGGACGATCAACTTCGTCGGATGTCGCCGCGTATTGTGCAACCAAGTGGGCGATTGAAGGGCTCAGCCGAGGACTTGCTGACGATTTGCCTAACGGCATGGCATCGGTGGCGTTCAATCCGGGAGTCATCCACACGGAGATGTTGCAGAGTTGTTTTGGGGATTCGGCAGCGAGCTATCCGAAACCGGAGCAATGGGCGAACGATGCGGTTCCGTTTATCCTTGGGTTGGGAGCAGCGGATAATGGAGCGTCTGTGACCGTTCCGGGTTTTTAGCTTGGGTTAGGAGCCGAACTCGTATTCGAAGGCTTCGATGTCGTCTCTGAATATGTTTTGCACAAGGTCGATAGAGCGGCGGTCATAGTATTCTTGGTACGACGTCGGTGCGGCTGAGTTCCGCTTCATTAATTTCGCATCGATTCCGATTCGACCGCAGATTGCGTCAAAATCATCAGCGAGGTTTTCAAACCGACCCACAAAATTGACTGCTTTTTCATTTCCAACTTTGATGAAGTCGCTTTGCAACTGGCAGTGATGCACTAGGCGACTGCGACTGTCGCGCCGCCAATTCAAGTATTCGGCGAACCCGGAAAAGGACTTTGCCAGTCGATGTGCTGAATGTTGTTTGTCGCGCAAAAGGTGTTTGTAATGTGAGACTTCTCTATCCCAAGGATTTCGAACAAAGGCAAAACTAAAATAGGAATCAAATTTGTCTCGACCGATCTTGCTGATCAATTCAGCTGAAGTAATGTGGCCTCTGAATTGAAATGATCCGAACTGAGGCAGGCCAATCCGCTTCACTAGCGAATTCAAATGCTTGTGCCAACTCGGATGCACGAAAGGACACAATGTGCGGTGGATGCTCGTGCCGGCGTTTTTGTAAATATGAATGAACAGAAATTTTCGTTTTTCGCACATGATCATGGCAGTGAACCTTTCATTGGAGGGGCATGTTAGAGAGATGCGCGATTTGAGGCAATCTTCAATCGGCGGTCCCAGTAACTCCCGCCAATTGTGACTTTTGAGGTCAAACGCCCTGCTTTGCGAACGCCTCGAGAAAAAAATAGCAGCTTGCTTTCAAATTTTGTTCCGAACCAAGATTTTGAAGAACCGTTTTAAGTCGATTCCGTAGGTCTTGTGATGCTGACCGTCACACAAATCCAATGACTGAAATTTTCCGTGCTTAAAACATCCTTCTTTCTGTTGATTCTATTTTTCTTCGCCGCTTTTGGCGTTATAGACTCCAGCGCGATCGCTCAACAACCTGAGACGTCCGCCAAAACTGATTCGCAGGAAAACTTTGAACCGCTAAGCGAATTTGTCCGACGCATTTTCCAAGACAGCAAAGGCAACCTCTGGTTTGGAACCAATGGCGATGGAGTATTTCGCTATGACGGCCAAAAACTAAATCAATTTTCGGTCGATGAAGATTTTGCCGGCGTGGCCGTTCGCGGAATTGTGGAAGACAAGAATGGGAACGTCTGGTTCGGGACAGAGAAAGGCCTAACAAAATACGATGGGAAATCGTTTGCGAATTTCACTGATGCCGACGGCTTGGCTCACAACGACGTTTGGGCTTTGACGATCGACAACGAAGGCATTCTTTGGATCGGCACTTTCGGCGGCGTCAGCAAGTTCGACGGTGAAGAGTTTTCTCCGTTCGAATTGCCCGAATCGGAATTCGATCCCAATCGCGGAGTATCAAGCACGAGGATCGTGCACTGCATTATGCAAGACTCCAAAGGCCGAATGTGGTTTGGTTGTAACATGGGCGCTTATATCTACGATGGAACAAAACTGTCAAAGCTCTCTAAGAAAGATGGCCTTAGTTGCAACTCGGTGAACGGTTTGCTTGAGGATAAAGACGGCAACGTCTGGTTCGCGACGCATTACAAAGGCGTCAGTCGCTACGACGGCACATCGTTCACCAATTTCGGTGCGAAGGACGGCGTCAACGGCACCGAAGCTTGGGATCTGTATCCGGATCGCGCAGGTAACATTTGGTTCCCGGTTGAAAATGCGGGCGTGTATCGTTTCGACGGCAAAGAGTTCAAAGTGTTCGACGAAAAAGTTGGGCTTATCACCAATGCGACTCAATGCATCTTCGAAGACAAAGACGGTCAAATCTGGCTTGGTGGTTACAAAGGGCTGTTTCGCTTCAGCGGCGAATCAATTATCCGCGTCGGAAAGAATGGCCCGTGGAAATAGATGCTGCCACAACCACATCGCCTTGGGTTCATCCATATGTCCCGCAACCTGCTAAAACCGATCTGCGAATTCACCGTAGCCTTCTTCTTGCAACGTTTTGGCCGGAATAAATCTTAGTGACGCCGAATTGATGCAGTAACGTAACCCAGTCGGCGCTGGACCATCATTGAAGACGTGTCCCAAGTGCGAATCACCATACTTGGAGCGAACTTCGATTCGTTCCGAGAATAGCTTTTTGTCAGACTTCTCAACGATGTGCTCTTCAACCAGTGGTCGATAGAATGATGGCCAACCAGTTCCCGATTTAAATTTCTCCTTCGAACTGAACAGTGGTTCGCCGGACACAACGTCGACGTAGATTCCGGCGGCAGAGTTGTCCCAGAATTCATTGGAAAACGGTCTTTCAGTTTTTTCATTCTGCGTCACTGAATACTGCAGAGGTGTCAATCGCTTGCGGAGTTCCTCATCGGATGCTTTTGCAAATTTCGTCAACTGAGGAACATAGTGAGCATCGTCTCCCCAATGCTTTTTGATAAATTGGTCTCTGCCGGAAAGGTAGCGATAGGTTTTGTATTTCGCTGGATGCGTTCGGTAGTAGTCTTGGTGATAGTCCTCTGCAAGATAGAATTCGGTCGCATCAATGATGGGCGTCACAATTAGCGAATCAAAGCGAGCCGACTTTTCGAGCGAGTCTTTTGAACGGTTGGCATCGTCTCGTTGTTGATCGTTGAGTACGAAGATTGCGGATTTGTAGGATTCTCCACGGTCAACAAATTGCCCTCCATCGTCTGTTGGGTCGACCATTCGCCAAAAGTGTTCCAGCAAATCCGCGTAGCTGACTTTGTTGGCATCATAGGTAACGCGGACTGCTTCGAGGTGCTTGGTTTCCTGATTGCTGACTTGCTTGTAGGTCGGGTTCTCGAGCGAGCCACCCGTATACCCGGATTCGACTTCAGCAACGCCGCGAACTTTCTCGAACGAAGCTTCAACGCACCAGAAACATCCGCCCGCGAAGATGGCAGTTTCAACTTTTGCCTGTGCGGCAAGCGGAGTTGGTTTCGATGAGGCTTTGTTCAATTTGTAAAACATGAACGAGCCAACGACGGCCACAACGATTATGGAAAAGTGCATCAACTTGGTTTTCATTTCTATGCCTCTGAAAATATAAGTGCTGATCGAAATCGATGACTCTTTGTGGGGGTTAGCATTGAACTTCTTACCAGCGATATGCAACTATCTCTCAGCGCGAAAGAACTCGATCAATTGTTACGATTTTGAGGAAAAAACGAAATCTTAATTCTGACGGTAAGCATCGCAAATTAGTTCCGTCAAATGCGTATGACACGAAGAGTCGTGCATTTTGGTAACTTCCGTTTTGAGGAGAAGACGATGTTTCGCAACGTTTTGGCTTTCGCAATCGTGATGATTTCTGTGTCTCTACTAACAGTTCCCCCAGCAGTGAACGCTCAATCGGGATCACGTAACAGCGTCGGGTTATCAAGGAATGGCCTCGGGTCGCGAAGCAGTTACCGCCCCGCTCAACAGCGTCGTTCATTAACTGCTCAGGAACTGGCTGTTCTGCAACAACAGGCTGCCGAGCAGCAACAAACAATCATCGCGGCGCAGCGAAAGCAGGCTCTGCAACAGGTCACCAACAATCCGAATTCGCAGTTAAACAAGACTCAGTTTCTTGCCGCATTCAAAGATGCAAAGGCAGAGTTCATGGCGATTCACAACGGGCGGCTTGGCGCCACTGGTCGCAACCTTAACCGGATTTTCGTTTTAAGGACGAGGGATTTCAATCGAAACGCAGGCAATATCAAATGGCCTCGAGCGCTAAATGCCGCTCCGCACAAAGAGCTGACGAAACACGTTGACGATATCGTTAGCGGGAAATCGGAACCGACACAACTTGATGCAGTTCTGCAACAATTGAATCAACAGCTTGAAAGAAGAGTTGTCGCGAAGTCGATCAATATCAAGGACTACGCCAATGCAAAACGATTCGTGTCAGGATTGGCCAACGAAGCAATGTTATAAGCGTCACCGCCCTAACGCTTGAGTAGACCGCGTCGCGATCACAAAACGTTGATGGGTTTCCCGCTGACGAACGCCTGAATGTTCTCCGCCACGAAATTCATCAGTCGTGAACGGGCCTCGGTGGTGGTCCACGCAATGTGGGGAGTCAGCAAACAGTTCTTTGCTTCGAGCAATGGGTTGTCACTGCTGATTGGCTCGGTGCTGACAACGTCCAAACACGCCGCAGCAAGGACATCGTTGTTGAGGCAATCCGCCAAGTCCGATTCGTTGATCAATCCACCGCGTGCCATGTTCATCAAAATCGAAGTTGGCTTCATCTGAGAAAGCAGTTGCTTGTTGACGAAGCCCTGATTCGAATCCGTTTGAGGGCAATGGAGGCTGATTACATCGGACGTCGCAAACAGTTCGTTGATATCGCACCACGTGGCCGACTCGAAACCAGCGACTTCCTTCTTGGTACGGCTGTTGATTTTCAATTCCATGCCGAACGCCAACGCAAGCTTTGCTGTCGCCTGCCCAATACGGCCGAAGCCAACGATGCCGATCGTTTTGCCCACCAGCTCCGTCACTGGCGATAGCCAAAACGTGAATTGGCCAGCAGCTTGCCATTGGCCGTCGCGAATCGCCTGATCATGTTCAAAAGGTCGATGCAGGACTTGCAACAAACAGGCAAACACGTGCTGAGCCACCGATTGAGTGCTGTACAGCGGCACGTTGCAAACAGTGATGCCGCTAGCGGCCGCAGCTTTCAAGTCAACCTTATCGTAGCCGGTTGCCGTGATCGCGATCAGCTTCAAATTGGGCAGTTGGGAAAATTGCTCGGCTCCAAGCTGGACTTTATTGACGACCAGAATTTCGGCATCGGTCGATCGATTGATAACATCGGCCGCAGCTGTTGTCGGATACCAAGTAAAGTTGGCTCCTTGGATCACGTTTTCAATCGGTGACCATTTTGACCGATCCGGCTCTAGAGCTCGTCCGTCGAGGGCAACAATGTTCATGCGGTGAGTACTTTCCAGGCAACCCAGCCCAACCATGCCAGCCAAATGGCTTGCAGCAAACCAAAAGTGACAGCAAGTGTTCTCGCCAATGCGGATCGTCCTTCGATGGCCGGAGACCTTGCATTTTCATTGGCTGAAGTCGTTGATTTTTCGTGCTCTTCCATCGCGATACCGAACTGCTATCAATCGTAACTAGCCAGAATTTTCGTTTCTAACAATAAAATCCGCAAGTCCCGCAAGGTTTAACACGATAACCAACCTTAGCAATGCATAAACCAAAAGGACTTGCGATGTTTACGAAACGACTGACAGTTTGCTTCATGCTGTTGGCAGCGACAACCGCCATAACGAACTCTGGATGTTTTTCGGCTGCTGGCCCATCATTGGGTATTTTCAGTATTCCGATTCCGGTATCGCCGTACTTCCAAAAAATTCAGGAAGACAAGTATCACATCCACGAGCGATATGCACGTGTGCCGATTCTTGGTCCTGCAACCAATGGCGAAGTGATCGCTCTTGACCCTCCAAGTGACGACGAAGTCATGAGAGCGTTCGAGAGAGCTGACGCTGTTCAGGGTGGAGTGCCATTCCTCTACGAGCATCAACGCAACAACGTTCAGATCATCAAAGAAAAGATCGCTGACTACATCGATCCACCACGTGTGTATCCTTTGATCGGTCCTGCACAGTTGCACCACGCTCACTACAAGTGCACGATCTATTACACCGATCGCCGAATCGTTGGCTATCCAACACCTCACACACTTGAGGATGAGGACGCTGTCGAAGTTATCTACATCGACCACAACCACTTCCACATGGCCGGCAATCCGGACCTTGGCGAGAACAACACGCACTATTAAACAAGTGTGACATGATAAACGATTTGATAAGAGCCGCCTGATGGGGTGGCTCTTTTCATGCGCTGTAACCCGTTCAGTACGAGCCCGAAGCGCGAGCGAGTGGTTTTTGCATACTGGGAATCCACTAGCTCACGCTTCGGGCTGGTAATGCGCAATCTGTGCCTCCGCGTTTCGGCACCACACGTCGCAACGCTTCGAGCTATGATATCGCCCATGAACCCAAGGATCACATTTTCTGACTCCGACCAACAATCGGGCATTCCTGATCAGGGCGACGTGGATAAAGCGGCTGAGCAGTTTCGCGAACAAGGTACGCTATTTCTTGAAAATGCGTTTCCTAAAAAGCTGATTGCGAAGATTGCATCTGCTTTTACGGAACAGTATCAAACGCTGAGCAATAGAGAACTTCGCAAGCGTGATGCGACGGTTGGTGATCGTCGCTACATGATCACGATTGATATCAAGAAACCGTTCAACAAACCGGAGCTGTACGCGAACTCGATGTTGATGCCGATCCTCGAAAGTCTCCTTTCAAACCACTTGCGAATCGCGAGCTTTGGGGCCGTCGTTGCTTGGCCGGGAGCTGAAGCACAGCCAATCCATCTGGACCATCCACCGCTGTTTGATTCGGCGGATCGTGAACTTTTGCCGCCGTATGCCGTGACGTTGGTCGTTCCTCTGGTTGAACTTACAGAGCAAATGGGGCCAACTGCAATCTGGCCGGGGACTCATTGCAGCCCTGATCGACTTCAGCGATTGCAAACGTTAGCCGATTCAGCAGACTACTCCGATGCCGCCAAGCCGACAACGCAGCTCGGCGACGCCTACATGATGGACTACCGGGTGATCCATGGCGGGCTTCCAAACAACAGCGAAACGGTCCGGCCGATTCTTTATCTGGTTTACAGCCGCCCATGGTTTCGAGACGGTTTTAATTTTTCTTCGCAGCCGTCAGTTCAGATCGGCAAAAAGCAACGCAAAAAAGTTCCTCAGCGTTGGCAAGGGTTGTTCCGGTCATAGAATTCGTAGCTGCATCGACTAAACTGACACCAAATGTTCGATCCATTAGACAAAACAAGACGCTCGCTTCCGATTCGCATCGCTCAGTCATTGGTGCGGTGGTTTTTTCGCATTTCGTCGATGCCATTTCGATTGCGAGTCGACGGGATGAAACGCTATCCACGAACAGGGCCAATATTGGTTTGCTCAAACCATCAGAGTAACCTCGATCCGATGTTGTTGGGATGTGCTTGCCCGCGCCCCGTGAACTATCTTGCGAAGAAACAATTGTTCCAATTCAAACCACTTGGGTGGTTCCTTCGCTGGAATGACACGATCGAACTTGATCGTGAGTCAAGCGGATTAGGCGGAATAAAAGAGACGTTGAAGCGGTTGAAAAAGAAAGAATCGGTTCTGATGTTTCCAGAAGGGAAACGTTCGATTGATGGCGAACTCCAGCCGATCAAACGCGGATTCTGCACGTTGGTGAAGAAAACGAAAGTCACCATTCTTCCTGTCGGTTTGGCTGGTGCTCGGGACGCGTGGCCAAGAGGTTCTTGGTTCCCCAACATTGGGGCAACGATTCAGGTCGTGTTTGGCGATGCGATTCCACCGGAAGAGTACGCTGATCTTTCCGATGACGAGCTAACTGAATTGTTGAATTTGAAGATTGGTGAGTGTTTCGAAAAGGCGAGAGCAAAGAATAAATTTGGCTGGATGTTTAAAGAAGATTGATCGAGCTTGGTGGCATTGGCTTCTAGCTTGTGGACATGCAGATCACAGGCTGGAAGCGCTGGAAGCCTATGCCACCCACCCACTCAAGCCGGTAACACTTGGAAGTAGCCGTCAGTCTCAACGACTTTCAGCGGAACGTCGAACAATCTGCTCATCGTTTCGTCATTGAGCAATTCAGTCTTTGGTCCGGCTTGCATCACGTCGCCTTTCTTCATCAAAACGAGATGCTCAACCTCGGGAGGAATTTCATGCACGTGATGCGTGACCACGACTAAATTCTTGCCAGCCTGCATTAACCGCCGAGCTGTTTCGAGATAATGAAAGATCCCTGGAATGTCCAAACCTGCGGTCGGTTCGTCAAGGATCAACGTCTGCGGATCATGCACGAGAGCGCGAGCCAAAAGGAAGCGACGCTGCTCACCTGTCGACATTGCAGCATAATTTTTGTCGCGAATGGAATCGATGTTTAGATCCCCAAGCAATTCGTTGACTCGAGTCCGCTGTTGCTGGTCGACGTGAAGATGATCTGGAATCCCGACAGTGCTGAAGAAGCCAGATGCGACGACATCAAAGCCGTTCACGTCCGGCCGATAGGTTCGCTGCATGTCTTGCGATACGATTCCGAGTTGCTTTCTCAGTTCCCAAACGTTCCAACGACTTTTGCCGAAGATCTCGACAACGCAACCGGGTGTCGGGTTGGGATAGATCATCTTGGTGATGATTCGCAGCAACGTCGATTTTCCAGCACCATTTGGCCCTAGTACTGCAGTGCTCTGATCGGACGGAATGCTTAAGTTCAATCCGTCGAAAACTTTGGTTGAACCTCGCCAAGCTGTCGCGTTTTCAATTTTTATAAGTTCCATGCTGGCATTGTGCGTGGATTCGCGGCAATGTGAAGAGGGCATTTTCAACGCGTTGGCGATTGATAGAATGTACCTCCCAACAGTCCGCTTCTGATAAGTGAAATCATGTCCTCAACCACACCCAATCAGCTCAACTCGATTCGAGTCACCAATCCCGGTGCGAAGATTATTGATGTGCGATCGCCAGCGGAATTCGAAGAAGTTCACGCTGTCGGCGCGATCAATATTCCATTGGATAAATTCAATCCGGCAGATGTGATTTCGCAACATGGACTGAGCTCTGACAGTCCGGTGTACATAATTTGTAAAATGGGAGGCCGTTCGCAGAAAGCCTGTGACGCACTTTCGAGTGCCGGTTTGACCAGTGCGGTTAACGTTTCTGGAGGAACGGATGCGTGGGATGCTGCCGGCTTGCCTGTCGTTCGCGGACAGAAGCAAGCATTTTCGATCCAACGACAAGTCCAACTGTTGGCGGGTTCGTTGGCGTTGGGTGGAGCACTACTTAGCTTTGTTCATCCTTGGTTCGCGTTTCTGGCTGCATTCATCGGTGCGGGATTGGTGTTCTCTGGTTTGACGAACACTTGTGGCATGGGAAGCATGCTGGCGATGATGCCGTGGAATCAAGCTACAAAACCGACGGCGACTAAAAAGGCAGCGGCTGATTGCGACACTGGCGGCTGAGGCTTTTAGCTAAGTTTGGTCCGTGTGGCCAAAGTTACTCATTTAGTAAAACGATGCAACGACAGTGACAATCGCGCCGATTCCCAATGCCGTTGCCAACGCAATGAACCAGTCGCTAAGGGACCAAGGAATTCTCCGTTTTGAACCATCGCGGTAAAAGTAAAACATAGCGACCGGACGATAGTTTGGGTCGCTGTTCATCAGACGAATTTCACTCGGGGCAGGCTCCGCTCCGAGGAAGCCTGGTCGGTGACCATTCCAAATCAAAAATCGGCTGGCTTGTTTTTTGGCAGCAAGGAAAATGAAGAAGCCGAGAATGGGCACAGCGAATGCGAGAATGATCATCATCGAACTTGCGTTCAACTTATTGCACGAAAGCACCATTCTTCCAAAACAAAACCACGCAACCATTGCGGCGATGGCAAATATTGTGGAAGTAACTCCCGGGTTTACATTCGTTACCAATGAAGCGATCAGAGCCGAATACATGGCGACGAAAGCAATGTCGGTAGCGACCATGTTTGAATTGGTTCGGGCAATTTCCGCTTTCGTTGCTCGCCCGATATCTCCGAAGATTTCTGTCGGTGCTTCCGTTGCAACCGGAGCTCCAAACGGATTGACGGGTTTGCCCCCGTCAATTTCGGCTGTAGGTATCTGGTTTTTTACGACATTTGGCATGTGGAAGCATAGGTCGAATCTCCCGGTTTGGACGAAAAAAAAACGAAGCGAGAGTCGGTTGGGGCCCTCGCTTCGTGTACGACTAACGCATTGAAACTGCTGATTAGTCGGATTTCTGGCTCTTCTTCATCCGTTGGATTTCCTCGCGAAGTTCCATGATTTCGCGACGCATTTCCTCGATTGCCGATTCTTTCTTTTCCAGACCTTCTTTCTCGGCCTTCAGCTTTTTGTAGATTGCTTCAAGGCTGTTCATTTCAGATTTTACTAGATCCTCTTTGGCCGCCTGTTCCTTTTGCGCCTTTTCGCGTTTTGCTTTCATGGCTGCCTTACGATCCTCAAGCATTTTTTTGCGAATTTCCTGTTCGATATTGGAAGCGAGAGCCCTCTCTCGATCTGCCTTGCCCTGTGCGTTACGAGCATTCGCTGCGGCCGCGCGGGCTTTGCTTTGAGCAACATCTGCCGCTGCTCTGGCTTGATCCACGGCCGCTCTTTCTTCGATGGCTCGAAGTTTTTTGTCCATTTTTCGTGCCGCTCGCTCCAACTCTTTGGCGTTTGCTTCGGCCAATTCGACAGTCAATTTCTCAACGATTTTCTCGATGTCTTCTTGATCAAGATCTTTCTTGCGAGCAAGTAGCTTTTTCATGCGAGCCAATTTTTTATCTGCGTCCTCTTCAAGCTGATCACGTTTTTTTTCCAGTGATGCCTGGAGCTTTGCAAGGGCCTCGTTTACGTTTTCAGTGCCACGTCGGTTTTCTCGAGTTTCGACATCGATGGCCAGCCCAGAGATTCCGCCTTCGAGTTCATGTTCGAGTGCCTCGAGGGTTTGCTCGATCGCACCACCAACGATGTCGCCAAGCTCGTCCAAGCTTTCCAAAGGAGCGTGTTCGAGTTCTCCGAGGCTGTTCTTCAAGGCACCTTCGATCAAATCGCCCAAAGGCATGTCGCTGAGCATCTCGAGATTGTTTTCCATAAGCCGACCGAGCTCTGCACCTTTGATTTCGCCGGCTTCCAATTTCTCGCCCCATTCTTCCCACCGACCAGAATACTGCTCGGCCCACTTTTCCCACTCCTCTTCCGTTTCTTCAGCCCACCGTTCCATTTTGGATTCAAACTTCTCGGCCCACTTTTCCCAAGCTTCAGCATGGCGTTCAGCCCACTCTTCAATTTCTTCACCGCTCTCTTCGAAGAAACTTTCGATCTGCTCTTCGTTGATCTCCAGCTCTTTGCCGTTGATCATGATTCGGATTCCACTTTCGTGATCATCCTCCTTGTCCTGAGCCGTTGCGATAGAAGCGAACTGCACTACCGAAAACACGGATACCAGCAGAATCAGCAAGAATTTAAGTGAGCATTTCATTTGTTTCTCCACAAAGGAATTGTTGTTTGTTTTGGTTGCAGTGGCTGCGGCGCCTCGCCGTAGTTGCCGAATTTAGGCCAGAGGCCGGCAATGGTTGTGTCGGCCTCCAGCATTCACCTTGTTGGCCTCTGAGTCGAAACCTGTGCGGCAAATAACTTGAATTGATCAACGAGTTTCGAATTGCTCAACACGACTGAGCATCTCTTCAATCTGATTCTCGAACCGGGTCCGATCTTCAGGTCCAGCGTTCTCAAGCTGAATCAATTCCAGCTTCAATGAACGCAAGTCCATGCCCAACGTCCGCAGCATTAACTCTTGATCACGCTGCTGCTGGTGGTTGATTCGATTCAAGTCAGTCATTGGTTTGACGAATTGTTCAAGCGTCAACTGTTCCGCTGTTGCCTCAGGAGCAGGTTGCGCCGTCACCAATAGCAAACCAATCAACAGCGAAGCGACGCCCGCCAAAGGGACGAGTCTCCAAACGGAAAGCCAATTGTTCAGCGATTGTTTTTGCCGAGTAACGACGAAGGTCTCCAGTTGCGAGTTCGCACGGTCAACGCTTGGGGCGAACGAAAGCGAATCGACAGAGCTGTTCACGCTTTCGAAATCACGCATCAGCTGACGACAGGAATCGCACTGGTCAAGGTGATCATTAAGAATCGAATGCTCGTCGGGCGAAAGCTCGTTATCGATCAACGCGCTGACCATTGGCTCAAACTGGTCGCAGTTTTGTTCATTTGGATTCATGATTCTTCCCCTAGCAAACCTGCCTGCTTCAAATCGGCTTGTAATTGTTTTCTGGCTCTGTAGATCCAAGTTCGAATTTGATTGTGTGATGCGGATAGCACCTTCGCGATTTCGTCATAGCTCAATCCACCATTGACTTTCAGCTGCAACGCTTCGGACCATTCTTCTGGCAAGTCATCCATCGCTTGAGAAATGCCAGCTTCCAGTTGTTCGAGCCCCACTTTGGAATGCCCTGACTGAGGCGTTGCAATTGTCTGGGCATCGATCGGTTCGAACTTGCGTTTACTCTGCTTTCGAAGTCGATCAATTGACAGGTTTCGGACGGTGGTAAAAAGAATCGCTTTGGCTTCTGAATTCGATTCCACTTTGGCTACCGTCCTGTTGGTGAGCAACTTGCAAAACGCTTCTTGCGTAATCTCTTCCGCGTCGGCCCATCGTCGTACGATTGACATCGCGTACCGAGTCACCGAAGGCGCATGTTGGTCGAAGAACCGTGCATCAGTAGCACACGATTCGCCTAAGTCCGTTTCAGGATTGGGCTCGGCAGATTCGGACACGAATTCCTTTGCGTCACTCATCGCCGATTCGATCGGCATCGACATCAGGGTTCCAGTTGTTTGGGCTCTATCGTAAAAACGACGCAATCAGAAATCGTCGCAGTGATATTTTGAATTACCCAAAGTTTTCCGGGAAGTTGCCTCAAAACAAGGCAAAAGCCGAGTTTGTCGCTTTTTGTAGTTTTAGCTCTACGAGCTGATAGCGAGCCAATGAGAAAGTTTTCTATTGTCCAACGATCCACGGATGAGTCCGTTTTTCCATCCACCCGCCTTCGGTTCGGAGAACCGACATTGTCGTCCAGCTCTCCGAGCTGGTAGCGGGCAGTTGGATGAGTCTTTGCCAAAGAAGCCAGCGCTCGAAGCCTTCCCGGTCACCCTCGCAAGCTATCGGTTCGGAGAACCGAGCGACATTGGTTACGGACGGTTCAAAACTTGAGTAACGAACGGGAAGCGGCCAGCCTCCGATTCCGTTACAAAGCTTTCGTTGGGATCGTGTCGACCCAACCCGAATCGATAAAGATCAGCTTCAAGATGAAGTAAAACAGCATGCAGAGGATCGCACCGGCGGGAATCGTAATTGCCCAGCCCGCGACGATGTCACGCATCGTTTTCAAATTCAACGCGTTGATTCCTCTGGCAAGTCCAACTCCGAGAACTGCTCCGACTAACGTGTGAGTCGTCGAAATCGGAAGGCCGATCGGAAGTACCGATGCAAACAGGATCGTAATCGCAGCTGCGAACTCAGCACAGAATCCGCGGCTTGGTGTAAGTTCCGTGATCTTCTCGCCAACGGTCTTGATAACTTTCCAACCCCACGTCGCCAATCCAATCACGATGCCGCATCCACCAAGCAACAACGCCCAGCTTGGTGTGTTGGATGTTTTCAAAATCGCATGTTCAGTTACGGCTTGGTAAGCAGCCGACAACGGGCCGATGGCGTTGGCAACGTCGTTCGAACCATGAGCAAACGCAACGAGGCAAGCGGTGAAAATTTGCAGCACGCTAAATATTTTCTCAACTTGCCGCAGATCTTCGGAATCGGTGTTGGTCGTAATCTGCTCCAAAGCTGCATCTTGCAATGTCTCAGCATCAGCCAGCAAGCTCTTGGCTTTTTCCTGCATCTCGCCAGACGAATTGTTCTTCACACGTTGAAGGTGCTTCACCGTTTTCGCCAACGAGCGTGAAACGTCTGCGTCGAGAACGGGATTGTTTGATCCACTATCTTCAGAACCAACATGCTGTCCAGGCTTGGTTCGCAAAGCATATTTTGTGATTGCGTATCCGATCAATCCAAGAACGACCGCGACTCCAACCACTCCGAGCATAAACATTGGATCTTTTGGATCGCGCTTCATTTCCTTCCACATTGGTTTGAGACCTTTGAAGCAAGTCAGCCCTGTCATCACGAACATCAGGATAAACACCAACCGCGGAGCGACTTTCCGCGCGGCCGCGACCGGATTTTTCTTGTAAAACACCGTTTTCAATAAGATCCCAAACACGAAGTAGGCCACCGTCGCTGAGAGCAAAGGCGAAATAACCCAGCCTGCGCTGATGAAGCCGACTTGTCCCCACAAGATCCCACTGGTTCCCAGTGAAACAACGCCGAAGCCAACGACGGCACCAACGATCGAGTGTGTCGTCGAAACCGGCCACGACATCCACGTTGCGATCAATAGCCACGTCCCTGCAGCCAGCAGCGCGGCGATCATGCCGCAAGCCAAAATGTACGGGGCGTGTTCCGCTGAGTATTGGGGTGAAATCTCCATCGGATCAAAGATGCCTTTGCGGACCGTCTTGGATACGTTCGAGCCGACGATGTACGCTCCTGCGAATTCAAAAATCGCAGCAAGGACAACAGCCCACTTTAATGTCAAAGCTCCGGACCCAACGGAAGTTCCCATCGCATTCGCGACGTCGTTGGCTCC
>CAZORS010000133.1:0-5386 GCA_964582025.1 uncultured Pirellulaceae bacterium
AAGTGGAGGCGGCGGGTATCGAACCCGCGTCCCGCGAAGTTTCCAATCTGGCCTCTACGTGTGTAGTCGTTGATTTAAATTTCGCCTGAGTAACCGAGCAGCGACACTCTGAAACTCAAACTAGACAGAAACTTTGTTTAGTAGCAAGCGTATCCGACGTGACTTACTACGATCTGGAATTGGTGACCAGCATTCAGGGCTCTCCAGCGGAACCCATCAGCCGGGGCTTTGTATTTCTACGCAGCCAATGCGAAAGAGTTATCTTTAGCAATTAAGGTTTTGATCAGATTTTTACGTGGCCCTCTGATCAACCACGACACGCCACCAAACCTTCAGTCAATCCGGTCGATTCCAATTCGCCCCCGGTTTGTGGCTCGATAGAATAGATCAATCGAGTACCAACAAAGGTGGTAATCAAACAATCTTAGGTTCGGCAATGCAAAGTGGGAAGTGCGAAGTTTCCTAGCCGGTGTATGGTTTTCGGTTTTCGGCATGTGGTTTAGGTCACGCAGAATGAAGGTTTTTGCGAGATGGCCACGTTTTGCAGGATTTCGGTAAGTATCGTGTCGATCCTGTTCCTCCGGTCGAATAATCGTCCGGAGCCTACGTGAGACACCCAGAGATTGCGGCTGGAAGCCACAACCACGTTCAGGGGCTAAAACAGTCGATTTCTGCCCGTTTTCGGAGCTCATTGGCAAACTTTCCTCTAGAACGAATCAGGGTCTTTTGTGATAATCCGCGGCTCAAATCTGCGTGGATGTCCAAAATAACAAGCCCCCCGCTAGAAAGCGGCGGTCCAATGGCCTCGTTGGATCCACATTAGCATTGATTCAACCGAGGCCAACTTTCAGAAAGAAACGGAACAGTATGTACAAAGTTTTGAACTCAAAAGGCCTAGGCGTTGCCGGTCGTCAGAATGAACTGATCGAGCTTGCGTTGACTCATGGTTTCCAAGGCGTCGAGATCGATATGACTGATCTTGTTGGCCGACATGATGCGCTCGGTAAAGAGTTTGCTTGTCAATTCCTGCAAAGTGCCAAAATGGATATTGGTACGTTTGACCTGTCGATTGATTTTGGCGGCACCGATGAAGAGTTCGTTGCCTCTTGCGAGAAGCTTGAAACGATCATGGACTTGGCTGCGACGCTTAACGCCAAGCGATGTCGCGTTCGAATTCAACCGAATAGTGAGACGGTTCCATTCCAAGAAAACTTCGATCGCCATCGCGAGCGTATCGAAGACATCGGTGCTAAGTTCGAAGAGCACGGAATTCGTCTTGGGTTGTACCTGCAAGCGTCTTCTGCGGTCGAAGCAGACGGGAACTACAAGTTCATTCAAACGGCAGAAGAGATTCTGACGCTGGTCAAGTCGATTGGCCATGCCAACGTCGGGCTATCGCTTGATACTTGGGAGTGGGTTGTTGGCGGCGGTGCGATGGATCAGATTTCTGATTTGGATTTGGCTTTGCTTTCGGAAGTTATCTTTTCTGATGTTGGAGCCGAAGCAACGCCCGGATCATACACATCAGCGGATCGCGTTTTGCCTTGTACTGGCGGCGACCCGTTTTCACTCAAGCTATGCCAGTTCTTGAAAACGAAAGAGCACGTTGGAGCCATTTCAATGGGCACCGAAGCTCACATGTTCTCTGGCGCTCCGAATCGTCACAAAGTCGTCGGCAAGTTCAGCGAAATGTTGGACAAGCTGGTCGACGGCGAAGATCCAACTTACGTCGAAGAGCCGGAAGTAGAAGAAGGCGAAGAAACGGAAGCGGCTGAAGGCGAAGCAGCCGCAACGGAAGGTGACGCAAAAGCGGATGCCAAGCCTGCAGAAGATAAAGCAGAAACTGCACCGGCAAAGGCGTAACCGTCGCGGCAAAGTCATGAAGCTCTCAAGTGGAATTCGCTTGAGAGCTTTTTTTGTTGCTGAACGAAACCACACACCCAAAACCCATAACCGCAAACCAAAACATGTCTGAACTCAACAAATACAGTCGCAAGATCACTCAGCCCCGAGTCCAAGGCGCGTCGCAAGCAATGCTCTACGGCACCGGCATGACCGACGAGGACATGAACAAAGCCCAGGTCGGCATCGCCAGCGTTTGGTACGAAGGTAACACTTGCAACATGCACCTTGCAGCTCTGTCGGAAGAAGTCAAAAAAGGAGTCGTCGATGCTGGGCTTGTTGGAATGCGTTTCAACACGATCGGCGTCAGCGATGGCATTTCGATGGGCACCGAAGGAATGAGCTACTCGCTTCAGTCGCGCGACGTGATCGCAGATTCGATTGAGACCATCATGGGCGGACAATGGTACGACGCGTGTATCGCTTTGCCCGGTTGTGACAAAAATATGCCGGGCTGTTTGATTGCGATGGGACGATTGAATCGACCGAGCTTGATGGTTTACGGTGGCACGATCCGCGCAGGGAAGCTGAACGGTTGCAAGCTGGATATCGTTTCCGCATTTCAAAGCTACGGGGAATATGTTGCTGGAAAAATTGACGATGAAGAACGAAAAGAGATCGTGAAGAAATCTTGCCCTGGTGCGGGAGCCTGCGGTGGGATGTACACGGCAAACACGATGGCCAGCGCGATCGAAGCACTCGGCATGTCGCTGCCGTTTTCGGCTTCGATTCCCGCGGAAGATCCGGACAAGATCGACGAATGTCATCGCAGCGGTGACGCGATTTTGAATCTGTTGAAGCTGGACCTCAAACCGCGCGACATCATGTCCCGACAAGCGTTTGAAAACGCAATGGTTGTGATCACGGCGCTGGGTGGATCAACCAATGCGGTGCTGCACTTGATTGCGATGGCTCGAAGTGTTGACGTGGAACTTGGATTGGACGATTTCCAAAAAGTCAGCGATCGGATTCCGTTTTTGGCCGACCTGAAACCAAGCGGACGCTTCGTCCAAGAAGACCTGCACGCGATTGGCGGCACGCCGGCCGTAATGAAATTCCTATTGGCGGAAGGTCTGTTACACGGCGACTGCGTGACTTGCACGGGAAAGACTCTCGCGGAAAATGTCGCTGACTTGCCCGAGCTTGCCGATGGCCAAGAGATCATTCGTCCGCTTTCGAATCCGATTAAGGAAACGGGTCACCTCCAAATTCTGCGAGGAAACTTTGCTCCTGACGGTTCGGTGGCCAAAATCACGGGCAAGGAAGGTCTTGTGTTTGAAGGGGTTGCTAATGTGTTCGATTCCGAAGAGGACATGGTCAAGGCACTCGAGGAAAGCAAAATCAAAAAGGGCGACGTCGTGATCATTCGTTACGAAGGTCCCAAAGGCGGACCCGGAATGCCGGAGATGCTAACTCCAACGTCAGCCATTATGGGCGCTGGACTTGGCAACGACGTGGCGCTGATGACTGACGGAAGATTCTCAGGCGGAAGTCATGGTTTCATCGTTGGCCACGTGACGCCGGAAGCTCAGGACGGCGGACCAATCGCACTGGTTCAAAATGGCGACAAGATTACCGTCGACGCCGAGCAAAATCGAATCGACTTGCACGTCAGCGATGAAGAACTTTCGTCGCGTCGTGCGGCGTGGGTTGCACCGCCGTTAAAAGTAAAACGTGGCACGTTGTATAAGTACATCAAGAACGTGAAGTCGGCCTCAGAAGGTTGTGTCACGGACGAGTAAAGTTTGGTGTGAGGTGTTCGGTTTACGGTGTGTGGTGAATGGGGATGCAGATTGAATTGAACCACACACCGAAAACTGTAAACCGAAAACCGACGTGCAGATTCTCAACAGCCTGATTCCCATCTTTTCGATTATTGGCCTAGGGATGCTGTTGCGCAAGCGAGAGTTTCTGAACGCGGAATCGACGCAGGCGTTCAATCGGTTCGCGTACTTTTTTGCATTGCCGATGTTCCTGTTCTACAAGCTTGCCGGCGCAGAGTCGGTCGCTGGAGCCGGAAACGGAATCTTGTTCGCGCTATTCGTTTCAGTTGTCCTGACGTTCGCTGTTTCGTGGATCGCGGCGGTTGTTTTCGAGTCGCGGATTGGGTCTCGAGGTGCTTCGATTCAAGCGAGCTTTCGCGGAAACATTGCGTTCATGGGTTTGCCACTGATTTGGTTTTTGATTGAAGACTTCCCAATTGAGCAACGTGAATCGATCAAATCTGCGATTTTGCTTGCGATTACTCCCGTGATTTTGTTCTTTAATGTTGGGTCAGTCGTGGCGTTGGCGACCTTTAGCGCGAAAACGGAAAAGCAGTTTTCGATCGGTAGCTTGCTCACAGAAATCCTGAAGAATCCGCTGATTTGGGCATGCCTTGGTGGAGGTTTGTTTCAGTTTTTGGGTTGGGCGTTGCCGACGGCGATTGTCAGGACGTTCTCGGTCGTCGGTGCATCGGCGTTTCCGATCGCGTTGTTGGGGATCGGCAGTCAGTTGATTGCGATCCCGAGTGCCAAAGGTTGGAAGGCGACAGTGGTGCCGGCGTTGGTCAAGTGCGTCGTTTGTCCGCTGATCGGTTTTGTTGTCGGAATGCTGTTTGGTTTGACGGGACCGGCACTGCAAGTAACCGTCATTCTTTGCTCGATGCCGACGGCAGTTTCAAGCTACGTGCTGGCGGACCAGATGGAAGGCGACGCGGACTTGGCAGCGGGAACGGTGGTTGTCAGTACAGTGTTTTCCCTGTTGACGTTGGCGGTTGTCATTTGGCTAACGTAGCGTGGAGCAGGTTTTTACCTGCTAATTCCAAGTGCAAATGATGGCAGGTCAAAAACCTGCCCCACGACTATGCCTTGTGATACTGCGATCGAAACACGGGATGATCGTTCTTTCGCATTCGGCGTTCGAAGTGAGTTCTGTAGTCCATGTCGTGTTCCGAGGGTGGTTCTTCGACATGATGAGGCCCGGAAAGATCCGAGTGTTCTTTCATCAAGCCAACCGTTTCGTCAAAGTACTGTTCGACGTCGGTCCAGAAATGAAAGATGCCGCCAGGCTTGAGCACTCGTCCGATGTCTTTGATCAAAGGTTCCCGCATCACCCGCCGACGCCGATGTCTCTCTTTCCACCACGGATCAGGAAAGTAAACGTGAACCGCAACCGCACACTCATCCGGCAGGAATTCGTGAAACATACGTAGGCCGTCGCCGGACATCATGTACGCGTTAGTGCGCTCATGTTGAGCCAAACGATAAGCCGCGAAGCGACAATACTTTCGAGCAATCTCGTTGCCTAGGTAGTTCCGATCGGGAACGCGACCGGATTCGGTCAGCATGAACAGTCCTTTGCCGCTGCCGACTTCGATTTCCAAATCCTGTGGCGATTCGAAAAGAGACTGGGGATCAAATGGTGCTTCGAGGTCTTCAACGAAACCGAGGTGATTGCTGAAGTCGACGTTTGGATTGATTTTTGGGAGTGCGCGGCGGCCCAT
>CAZORS010000133.1:5486-12502 GCA_964582025.1 uncultured Pirellulaceae bacterium
GCAGCCGTTTGGATTCGGTGATCGTTGGAAACAACCGTCAGTTGTTTGGGCTGGCTGTGCTTTTGAGTCAGCTCAATCACCATCGTATCGGCGTCTTCATAATCGCGAGCGAACTCAATTTTGAATCCTTGACCATTGAGATCTGGAGTCGAATGACCGCGAGGGTTTTTGGCGTCAAAGACCAATAATATCTCTGGTCGTTGCTTTTCATCGATCCGATCCGCAAGTTCTTGAACAAGTCGTTGGCGAGTTCTGTGCAGTGCTAAGGGTGAACCCAGAGATTTCGGCTGCAACCCGCACTGGAAGATAAGGTTGTAAGCATCAATAATGATCCGAATCATTTTCGCCAAATCAAAAAAGGTAGGTCGCTTGAACGCCAATCCAGCTAACAGAAATTTTGCTCGCACGAAAATTGTAGCGACGGCCGGTCCTGCGTCTAATTCGAAAGAGAGAATTCGCGAACTGATAATCGCCGGAGTCGACGTGTTTCGCCTCAATATGGCTCACGGAACGATTCCTGAAAAGGAAGACATCATTGAGCACATCCGAGAAGTTTCGCTTAGTCTCAATGCGGCGGTCGGCGTTTTGGCGGATTTGGCGGGACCAAAAATTCGTCTTGGAAAGCTCAAAGATGATGCGGTGACGTTGGTCAACGGAGAGACCGTCTACTTCGTGCCGGGAGTTGAGTCGAATGATTCTAAGGAACTGGTTTGTCTCTATGAGCCACTGATCCCCGAAGTCGGTGTCGGCGACATGATCGTGCTGGCCGATGGTGTTTCGCGATTGATCGTGACAGAAAAAACGGACGATCGATTGACATGCGAAGTCAACGATGGAGGAGTCGTTCGAACGCGGCAAGGCGTCAACTTACCGGCAACGAGCTTGAGTATTCCAGCCCTTGGGGAGAAGGACGTCGAGCACGCGAAGTGGGCTGCCAGCGTCGACGTAGATTTTGTTAGCCTCAGTTTTGTCCGCAATGCCTCCGAAGTGGAATCACTCAAGAAAGTTCTGCAAGAGAGCGATTGTTCAGCTCGAGTGATCGCAAAAATTGAAAAACGTGAGGCGCTCGACAATTTGGATTCAATCGTTGATGCTGCCGACGGGATTATGGTAGCTCGCGGTGATTTGGGAGTCGAGATTGACATCGCTCAAACCCCGTTGGCTCAGAAAGCGATCATTGACTGTTGTTCTCGCCATCGCAAGCCCGTAATTGTTGCGACGCAAATGTTGGAGAGCATGCACGATTGCAAACAGCCCACGCGAGCCGAAGTTTCAGACGTTGCCAACGCAATCCTTGACGGCGCCGATGCATGCATGCTTAGTGGGGAATCTGCGGTCGGGGAGTATCCGGTTGAGTCCGTTGAGATGATGAATCGCATTATGGTCGAAACGGAAAAGACGTTTCAACGTATTCCTGCACGAGTACTTCCCTCGAATGCGCCGCCGAAGAATCTGATGACGGGTGTGTTGTCCAATACGGCGGCGGACATTGCGGAAAAGATAAATGCAAAACTGGTCGTGATTGCAAGCAGTACTGACGCGACGGCGCTTCGGAAGTCAAAGCATCGCGACTTTCGTCCCACCGTGTGCATCACGGATTCCCTTCATGCAGCGCGGCAGATGAGTCTGTTCTGGGGGATCTTTCCGATTGTGAGTTCGTCGAGTTTTAAGCCCGATCAGCTTAAGCGTCTCGTCGACCATGTGGCATTGACCAATTTCGATTTGAAAACTGGAGACGAGATTGTGATCGTGAGTGATACAGAACTGATTCCCGGAGCTCACGATAGCATCGTGATATCGAAGGTTGAGTAACGATTTCTGCAAGGATCATTACTCGACGCTTAAGCGAGGAACCGGCCGCAAGTTGCACACGCTTTTTGATGTTGCATTGTTTCAGCCCGGAGGGCGGAATAGCCATTGCCGGTGTCGTGAGGCACCGGTTTTTGTCCCAATTCAAATATTCTAGCCCGCTGGGCTGAAGCATTGTAACCATCAAGCTCACGCGTCGGTTAATGATTTCGGCTTCTGCCGCGCAGGTCCAAACCAAACTTAAACGCAAAAAAGGCCGCTGACGAATCAGCGGCCTTTTCGAATTGTACTGTCGAGCTGACTTTAGCTGCGAGCGGCCCAAACGACGCCCATCGAAGCACCGCTCTTCTTGGCGAAACGCTCCTTCGAGCCATCATCGAGCGTGCGATATCCGACGCGAGTTGGCTTGTTGGTCTTTGGGCACAATGCTGCGACCTTCGAAACAGGAACTGGCATCGAAACTTCGAGGCGACCGCCTTGAGGATTCTTCTGGCTAGGCTTCACGTGGCGGAAGACGACATTGACGCCTTCAACGGTGACTTGATGCTTGGCATGGTCGACGGAGATCACTTTTCCAGTGACGCCTTTGTCTTTGCCATTAAGAACTTGTACTGTGTCGTTTTTCTTGATTTTCATCTATTTTCTCCGCTTTTTTCGAGTCGCAAATGATCGTCGATCGGCCCGGGCATGTCAATGGAAAAAACCGGCGACTACAGCTCGAAGCTAGACAAAGCCGCGATTACTGAGCTTTCGGAGATTCGGCCCCGAATCTTAACCGTCTTTTGACGATTCAGGATCTGAATCTTTAGGTTTGTCCGCGTCCTTGGCCGGCAAATCGCGACAATAGCTAATCGCCAGCAGGCTGTAGGCCGTCACGAGATTCGGATCGCCCTCGTACCATCGATCCTGCTCGTTAGTCCACGAACCGTCTTCTTTTTGCAAAGACGCCAGTTTCGTCACCAAATCGTCTCGCCAATTGTGGACCACGCCTTTATCGTCGGTCAGTGTCGGCTCGCCGACAGCCCGCATCGTTTTGCCGAACACGTGGTAGTAGTAATACAGGCCTTGCTGGCCCAATCCTGGATTTGAATCTAGGTCATAGTGACGGCTGATCCAGTCCATTGCCGCCCGAACGCGGATGTCGTCTCTGTCCATGCCAGCGTAAAGGAAAGTCTTCAGTCCGGCGTAAGTCATCGACGCGTAGCCGCGAAGTCCGCCAGCAGGCGTTGTCGACAGAGCTTCGGCTTTTGTTTCGCCTTTGCCGACGGCCGAGTAGACCATGGATCCGACGTCACCTTCGGGGATGTGTTCGGTGAACTCTGCGGCGTTGAACTCCGAAGCCAAATTTTGGCATCGGGATGTGAAAATGATCGCTTTGCGAACGGCATCGCTATTTTGCATGTCCTCGTCTTCGAGTTCCTTCAAGGCGTCGAGGAAAAACGATGTGTTCGAAAGGTCTGGACGCTGATGGCTGCCGTAGCCTTGGCCGCCGTGATGATTCGATTCGACACCGTGACCTTCGCCCGCATCCCATTGAATCCCTTTCAGGAAAGCCGAGCCACGTTCAAGGATCGTGTCGTACTTTCCGTCGACATTGCATTGGTGAAATGCGATCAAGCTGACGCTGGTTTCGTAGTTGCGAAGATTGCTTTTATTCGCGTAGATGCCTCCATCCGCGCGAACCAAAGATTCCAGAAAGCTCAGCGATTGCTGAACTTTCGCATTGCCCACAGGAATGCCATTTCGAACCAGAGCCGAAACGCAGAGCGCGGTCACGGCGGGGCTGAGCTCTTTGCTGAAGGATCCATCGGTTGCGTTGCGACCTTTCTCCATCAGGAAGGCCACGCCTTTGCCGGCGGTTTGATTCAGCTTCTCTTGAAGCTGCACGTTGTCGACTTGAGCCCACGTGATTGAAGGCGACAGCGCAGACAGCGCGAACGCGAACAGTAGAAAAAATGCGATTTGGTTTTTCACGAAAACTCTCCTCTTGACGATACCGATACAGGAAGTGGGACCAGGCAAGAAAATTGTACGCGACTATTCCATCACTGCCAGTATTTCGGATTCCGACATGATCAGCAATTCATTGCCGTCAATTTCGATCTCGCTTCCCGCGTAGCTGGAGAATAAAACGCGATCGCCTTCGCTCACTTGGAACTCGGCGCGCGAGCCGTCGGGAAGCATCCGGCCGTTTCCGACAGAGAGGACTTTGCCCTGTGCTGGTTTCTCTTGTGCACTATCGGGTAGCAGGATTCCACCAGCAGTCTTTTCTTCGGCGTCCATGCGCTTGACTACGATTTTGTCTCCGAGCGGTTCGATTCTCATCAGCTTCCTGTCGTTACACTTATTGGTTGGCCAAATGACCGGGGCCATTGTTTCATGCCGTAGACAGTCATTCAACCGTGAATCTCTCGGACGTGTCCAGCTTGTCAGGCTGTATTTGCCCTCACAATCCCTACAGCCCTACGCATTTTTGCGCAGAACTGGAGGTTCGTGATTCTGATGGAGATTCCAGTTCAAAATTTGTCGATTTTTAGCAGGTTGCAGAAGTGAAGCCATTTTCTGTTGAACAAGTTCATGCAAAAAGGATTGAAACATGACAACGCCTGCACCAGAAAAAGTCAGAAAAGTCACCGATCCCGCAATCGTGCTTGGTCAGATTGAGAATCGCTTCGGTCCCGTTGCAAACACAGGCCAGCCGCAGTCAGAGCCGGGCCCTCCTCGTTTGCGGGTCATTCATGCAGATGGAGAAGTGTTCGACGATCATCTCGATCAGCCAATGGAAGTACCACCTCAGATCGCCGAACTGACAGGGCATCTGAAGCGTCGGCGAGATCAGTTGCAGGCGAAAGAGGCGAAGCTGAATGAGAAAATTGCTTTATGGCAACAGACAGTTGATCTGCGCAGTGCAGCAACATCAGATCGTGAGCGTGAGTTGAAAAAACGCGAGCAGCATTTACGCAGCCTGCAGTTTCATCTTCTTCAAATGCAAAACGACATCGTCGACAGTCAGCTTTCGATGGAAGGCGTCATCGAACATTTCGAAAACACGGATTCCGACGAGTACATGAAGCTCGCGTTGGAGATGCTGCGGTTCGAAGTGTTGGAACGGTTCGACTACATCAGCAAACGCTGGGAGATGTTACACGACAAGCTTGAGAATTTGTATGCCGAACAGCCGCAGCGTAAGGTCGCGTAGACATTTGCATGTTGTTCGTAGTCAACGCCTTTAGGCGTGTCCTAAACTTGCGTGACTTCGTGCTGACGAACATCTATCATGGGAACCTCTCTTCATTCGAGGTCCATTGCCATGATCCATTTTCTCGCCGCAGCACTCATCGCCTGTAGTTTTCTTTCTGGCTTTTGTCTGGCAGAACCACCGACCGTTCTCAAGACCAAAAAAACTCCCAACGTTTTGTTCATCGCAGTCGATGACTTGGCCTGCACGTTGGGATGCTATGGTGATTTGGTCGCCAAGACGCCACACATCGATCGGCTTGCGGCCAGCGGCGTCAGATTTGATCGCGCCTACAACCAGCTGCCGCTTTGCAACCCAACGCGTGCCTCCATTATGACGGGGCTGCGTCCTGATACGATCAAAGTCTACGATCTGGATCGGCACTTTCGAGATGAAGTTCCCGATGTTGTTACGTTGTCGCAGGCTTTCAAAAATGCAGGCTACTTTTCAGGTCGAGTTGGCAAGATCTATCACTACAACGTGCCCGCGTCGATCGGTACTGACGGGTTTGACGATCCTCCATCGTGGGATGTGACGGTGAACCCCAAAGGTCGCGACAAGGACGATGAAGACCAAGTCTTCAATCTCGAACCGCATCGAAAAATCAGCGGAGCGTTGAGTTGGCTGGCGGCCGATGGTGAAGATTCGGAGCAAACCGATGGCATGATCGCAACCGAAGCCATCGAACTGATGAAGCAAAAGAAAGATGAGCCATTCTTTTTGGCGGTTGGGTTCTTTCGACCACACACTCCGTTTGTCGCTCCGAAGAAGTACTTTGATATGTATCCGGCCAAAGAGATGCGTTTGCCGTTTGCGCCCAAGGGAGATCGAGACGACATTCCGACCGCCGCGTTTGCTCACAACTGCCCAATACCGCACTACAACCTGAAAGAGCCCGATCTGATGAAAGCAACTCAAGCCTACTACGCTTGTGTGTCGTTCATCGACGCTCAGGTTGGTCGGTTGATGGATGCGTTGGAGGAATTGGATCTCGCCGATGATACAATCGTCGTGTTCTGGAGCGACCACGGCTATCACTTGGGGGAGCACAATGGCGTTTGGCAAAAGAGAACACTATTCGAACAGTCAGCACGTGCGCCTTTGATTGTCCGGGCTCCCGGGAAAGCTGGAAATGGAATGGCAAGCCCGCGTATCGTTGAGTTCGTCGATATCTATCCGACGCTGACGAGTCTTGCGAAAGTTGAATCTCCCGACAATCTTGCTGGGCAGGACTTAACGCCTCTCCTTGAGAATCCGATTGCAGATTGGGATGCCGCAGCGGTAACTCAGGTTCTCCGTCCGGCTGATGACCGTTTAAAGATGCAAGTTATGGGCTGTAGCATTCGCACCGATCGCTGGCGATTTACTGAGTGGGCGGAAGGCAAAGCAGGCATTGAGCTTTACGATCACCACAGCGACCCGATGGAGTTTAACAATTTGGCGATCGAGCCGGATGACGCAGCGAAGAAGGTGATTGAAAGATTGCGGCCGATTCTGCACAGTCGTGCCTCGGGAAAAATTCCTACGGTGCCTGTGAATCCGAAGCGGCTGTAGGAATCTGAGTTCGGTTTCCCAAAATCCGCAAAACGGCTCCTCCGATAATCCCGCCCAGAAAATACGGCGGGATGTCCTTCCAGACGAAAGTGGTTCCTAGCAGTGCCGCTCCAAATTTCGTTCTACGAAAGCTTGCTAACGGCTCGGGATTCCACAGCTGAAGAAACTCCAAGCCACAAACAACGACTACGGTAACGATGCTTATTCGCAGCCAATGTTTTCGATCGGCAAAGAAAATTCCGACCAGCAAGATCCAGAAAACGACATAGGGCACGCCTCCGCCGTGAGATTGGTACCAGTTATTGCCCCAAGATGAACGCGTGGCCGCGTACGCAAAACAAAGTGCGATTGTGATGAGGCAGGCAAGGCCGATGCGAATGCGCCCATTGGTTCTCAGTTGTGCGTTTTGGGTGGG
>CAZORS010000133.1:12602-15123 GCA_964582025.1 uncultured Pirellulaceae bacterium
AGAGGGACTCAACTCGCGCCAGTTTCTCTGGTCGCATTCAAATTGACACATCCCGACCCATATTCGCATTGAAACAAAAGCCCCAGCCTGACACCATGCCCAGCTATGGAATTGCGGGAACTCAAACGAACTACGGCGCTTTGCTTGGCGGTCTCCGCTGCGCTGGTTGCAGTGGGTTGCCGAAATTTGAAAGTCAACGAAAAACCGACCGTTGGAATCGCGTTGCCGAAGTCGCAGATGGAATCCGACTCCGTCGCAGTTCGGGTCGCGATCGCGGAATTGGATGAGCTTCAAGAATCTTCGTTCCGAAAGTTCATCGAAACGACCGACTCTCAAAAGATATCTTTGCCGATGCGTCAGAGGCTCGACGAAAACGGAATACGGGTGTCGGTTATCTCGAGCGTAAACTCCGCGCAACTTCAAAGACTGTTGGCGCCGCTGGAGCTAAAACATGAATGGCTAAGCGAGCAAGAAATCGAATTGCTAGAGGCTGGAAAGTTAGAGCCAGTTCATCGGCTGACTGGTCAGCGACACGTTGAGAAAAAACGCGGCGAGAGTTTTTGCATCGAAGTCTCACCCGTGCAGCCGTCAGCGACCTGGCGGGTTCACGTCGGTGAGCGAACGTATGGGGATCGCGCGACGCTCGCGCAGTGTCAAGTAAGGGTTACCTCGTGGCCGCAGCCCGATGGATCTGTCCAACTGCAGTTTATGCCTGAGATACATCACGGAAGAAAGTTGTCGCGAATCGGTGTCAGTGATCGAAACTTGGCTGTTGAGGAACGTCGCGACATCAAAGAGTTTCGTTCACTCGCTTTCGATGTTTCGATTCAACCAGGTGAAACGGTGATCGTCGCTCCGACTGGGAAGCTCGAAAGGCTGGGGAAACTTTTCTTCGGCGCCGACCCGGAAATGGATGTTGATGAAGATCAACGATCTCAACTGGTATCCGATTTGTCTGAAGAAGATCCTTTCGTTGAGGAACTCTTTCCGATGCTCAATGAGGATCAAATCGTGTCAGATCCTGCCGTTTTGGTTCAGGATGATGGGCTGAAAGACATTGAGCTTTCGACGAAGAATGAGCGTCCCAAGCCGTGGCAGCGTTTTCTGTTGGTTCGCGTCGTCGAGGTGACGACGCCAACTGCTCCTTGAAAGTAGCTCTTTCGAACGCCAAAAACGCTTAAGAACGGCTCGTCGCCGTTAGCTGCTCGGGAGGTGGGACATCCCCAAGTACGATCTGTCGAGTCCGCAAACCAGTCCTTACAGATTCCGCAGACGTCAGGATTGCCGGTCGATCTGAAAACAAAAGTTGCCCTGTAAATCGTCGTTGCCATTGTTTTTTTGGTGCTGGGTAACAGATAATGCTCGCTCGGTTCGGGGCAGTGTTGTCATCCCGAATTTCGAATGTCAGAACTCACCACCTAACCACAGATTTCAATTCATGAGCGACTCACAAATCAAGCCGGGCGTAGTATCTGGCGAAGCACTCGATCGTTTGCTGCGTAACGCCAACGAAAACAACTACGCGATGCCAGCCGTCAATGTTGTTGGCACCAATTCGGTCAACGCCGTTTTGGAAGCTGCCGCTGCTGTAAACTCGCCAGTCATGATTCAATTCTCTAACGGCGGTGGATCTTTCGTCGCTGGCAAGAGCCTTTCCAATGACGGTCAGGCTGCTGCGATTGCTGGTAGCGTTTCAGGTGCTCAGCACGTTCACGCGATGGCAGAGCATTATGGAGTTCCGGTTGTGCTTCACACCGATCACTGTGCGAAGAAGCTTCTTCCGTGGATTGACGGATTGTTGGACGCGGGTGAAAAGCACTTCGAAGCAACAGGGAAGCCACTTTACAGCTCTCACATGCTTGACCTTTCAGAAGAGTCACTCGAAGAGAACATCGAGATCTGCTGTAAGTATTTCGAGCGAATGAACAAGATCGACATGCTGATCGAAATCGAGCTGGGTATCACCGGTGGTGAAGAGGACGGTGTGGACAACACCGACGTCGACAGCAGCAAACTTTACACTCAGCCTTCAGAAGTTTCAGATTTCTACGAAGCGTTGAATAAAATCTCACCTCGTTTCACGATCGCTGCGGCATTCGGGAATGTTCACGGCGTTTACAAGCCGGGCAACGTTTCGCTTCAGCCCATCATCCTGAAGAATTCACAGGATTACATCAAAGAAAAGTTCGGCACCGGCGACTTGCCAGTGAACTTCGTTTTCCACGGCGGATCTGGTTCGACTCGTGAAGAGATTCGTGAAGCCATCGACTACGGTGCGATCAAGATGAATCTTGATACGGACATGCAGTGGGCGACTTGGAAGGGTGTTCACGAATACTACAACGCCAACGAAGGCTACCTTCAGACGCAGCTTGGAAATCCGGACGGTGATGATGTGCCGAACAAGAAGTATTACGATCCTCGCAAGTGGCTGCGTCAGGGCGAATTGTCTTTCGTTGACCGTTTGAAGGTCGCCTTCGAAGATTTGAATTGCATCAACCGCTGCGAAGGTTTGAGCTAA
>CAZORS010000134.1:0-4841 GCA_964582025.1 uncultured Pirellulaceae bacterium
GACGTTAGTCAGATAGCAACGGGAACCATCGACGCTGCAGGTCTTGGTTTGATGGTTGAGGGCGAGACCGTGCTCAATGAAGCCAACGACGTAGATGTCATTGCCATAGACAGTAATGGCGCTACGCAATTCAATGACATTGATGATCTAAGCGTGGGGGTTGTTACAGCCGAAGCAGTCACGGCTGATCGTGCGATGACTGCCATGAATGGGACTGTTGATGCGGCCGCAGTGCCGATCACCGGGATCAGGACGTCGGATGATGATGTCAAACTGACTGCCGCAGGAAACTTGACGCTCGATGAAGGTGTCGTGCTCGGCGGCGGTGATCTGTTGCTAGACGTCGACGGCGATGTGACACAACTTGATATGGCTACAATCAATGTGGCTGGCCTCGGCTTGATGGTTGACGGTGTAACTGTTCTTGACGCTGCTAACGATGTGACAGTGTTGGCGGTCAACAATCAATCAGACACGGACTTCAATGACGTTAACGATATTCTCATTGGAACTGTTGTCATTGAGGAAGTTGTATCTGATCGTGCCATGACAGCGATGAACGGTGCTGTCGACGCGGCTGCCATGTCGATCACAGGAATCACGACTTCTGATGACAACGTTGGTCTTCAGGCGGGAGGTGATCTTACTCAAGTATTTGGTGATCCAACGGCGATTCCAGATGCGATTCCTGCTGCAAACATCGTTACGAATGGACTTGCCTTGGAAGTTACCGGAACGACTCGGCTTCTGAACCTAGGCAACGATGTGGTCGTGATTGCTGCCAACAATACAGGGCAGATTCTTTATAGAGATTCGAACGACCTCGCGGTCGGCACAGTTGCTACCTCGACACGAAACATTGCTGGAATCTCAACCACCAGCACGACCGAGGACCAAACTCTGACGGGAACCGTATTCGAAGAGGTTGTCAGAGACCTCGATAACACAATTCAAGTAGACAGCCAAACCGATCCCGAGCAGGTGAGGTTTAATCCGGGGTTTGACGGATATCTTCGGGGAATTGACGCTACGAACACAATCTCAATAAATAATATTAACCCTGTTACGGGGCTGGTCGATCCCGCGCTTGACGTGGAACCTAACTTGGTTGGTATTGGATTGATCTCGGGCGGAACGCTTGACGTCAACGAAGCGGTTGTCTCACCTGCGGATATTATCCTGTCTACGCGTGAAACAGCTGCCGATCCGGCGGCGAACCAGGCAGACATCAACATTAATGGCCTCGTTCAAACCGATGCCGAAGGAAACGTTCTTGTCGTTGCCGCCGACGAAGCCACCATCGACTCAGCCAGTGGAGGTCAGATCCTCCGCGGAACAGATGGCATCGTCTTTGATGTCTCAGTGCTCAATTCGATACTTGCCGAAAACCTCGACCTTATTCTGCAACCCAATGATTCATCTGATCCGTTTGCATTTGTCGACGCGGACACTTTTACACAAAATTTCGAATACATATTCGGTGAGGATGCGGAACAGCAGTTCAGGACCAGCGTCTTCTTTGGAATTGAACTCGAACGATTTGAACTGTCTGGTTTCGACACAACAAGTCTGGCGATCGACTTCCTGATTAGCTCGCAAGATGCGGACGGTGGTGGAATTCGTGAACTCAATCCTGACACGCTTGCTCAGCTCAGAACCATTCTCTTTGATACCATTCTCCGTGACGGCGGTGCTTCGCAATTCGAGTCACGATCTTTCTACATTGATCCTGAAACTGGCAACACGCTGTTCACACAAACTAGCCAACCGATTGGCAATGATTTTGACATCGGCGAAGGCGGCATCAACCCGATTGACACAGCTTCTTTTTCATTCGAATTCCTCAATCTCAACCCCCAATTCCGCAACATCGCGTTTGTTTTCAATGATTCAAATATCAACTTGTTCGAGAATGCATCCGATCCTGATGCCTTGCGAGATCTCAATGTTGCCGCTGAGAGCTTTGAAGGAGTTGCAGTAATCGGTAGGGCTGGTTTTGTCGTTGCTGAGCGAGAAGAGATCGAAGTGGTCGAGCAGATTGAACCTGCCATCGCGGTTGAAACTCAAACGTTCCAGTCGGTCCTCGTTGCTGAAGAACCGCTTTTCGTTCAAACCGTTCAACAAACGAAATTCATTGTTGTCTACTTTGAAAGCCAAGCCGAAGCCGAACTGTTTGAGACCAGCTTCGAAGACTTGGCCGGGGAGTCTGGCGACGTAGACTACGGCGAGCTTGAGGGAAAATTCGAGGAGCTCTTCAAACAGATAGTTCAGTTTGACAACATCGACGATACAGAAGATGCCTTTGATGCGAACCAAATTCGCGAGATCTTCGAAGCGGCGAAACTTGACCTTGACGGTGACGACGAGGATTGGGCAGAGCAATTCCGGAAATGGCTGGAGTCTCGTGACTCGAATGATGAGTCGCCTGAAGTTCCGCGTGGCTTGTTCAAGATTATCGAAGTCGAAAATGGCAAAGCAATCATTCGAGGCGATGACATCGACCGAAGGTTCGTTCCCGAGCCAGGCGATGATTCAGATGCTAAAGACTACGAGTTTGTCGAACCCGGCGAGGAAGAGCCTGCGGATGAGGCAAGGGAATTGCCGTTGCTTGAAAGTACTTCAAACGCAACTGATGCACCTGTATCGGACCGCGTAGCGAGATGGACTCGGTTGCTTGAGGGAGAATCATCCGACCAGCAAGTTGACGTCGCATCGCCCGTGGTTGCGACTTCTTCGATGGCACTGCTGGCTCTTGCCTGCAAGCGAAACGCACGTGAAGGCAGATCAGCGGAGGATGAAATTGAGCATTTTGCAAAAGCCAAACTGGAACGCCCCGGAAAGAACATCTTCTCGAAGGCAGCCCGATTTGCACGACGACACAAATCAAATCTTGAAGAATAGACGAAACCGAACCCCGTATCCGACTAGATCGATATCGACTTTGTGAGTGAGTGAGAAAAATGGCAGACAGTAAACTTCCAAATGAGTCTGGCGAAGAAAACGAAAACAATCCGGATGAGACTTCTCGTGTCTATGGCAGCCTGTCGCCCGAGAGCATGGCTTCATTGGATCCATCCGAGATCGTGGACTATACCGGAACCATCGGTACCGCTCCCGGCGAATTCGGTTCGGGGCTCGTAGAAGATATGCCAGCAATTGGCGGAGACGATGAGTTCGCTCAAACCCGGATGGTAGATGATGATTTCTACCAACAGGTTCAAACGTTTTTTCCAACCGACAGCGGAAGCCAGTCCGCAGGAAGTGCCTCCGCCAAAAAAGAAGAACGCCGGGATCCTCAGGCTGATTACTCACAATCGGTCAGTATGCGAGAAGACCGATCGAACTTGTCGATTGATGATTTCATTCCTCCAGTTCGCGAAATCAAATTTCCATCCGACACTGCGAGCCTTGATCAGATCCGCGAACTTGATCCCGAGACGATCGAGGGCGATGAGTACCACATCACTGAAAAACTGGGCGAAGGCGGATATGGAATCGTCTTTGAAGCTGATCAAATGGCACTCAATCGGCCCGTTGCGATCAAGGTTCTCAAACCAAAGAAGAGGAAGGGGTCGCAATCTAAAGGTCCAAGCCAGTCGGGGACAGGCACTGGCGAACTTCAGCGACGCCGCGATCAGTTTTTGCACGAAGCCAAGATCACGGCAAGGCTCCAACACCCGAACATCGTGCCACTGTACGATTTCGGCATTAACGCGACGGGCCAGCTGTTCTACTCGATGAAAAAGGTTGAGCGTCGTCCATGGTCCAGCATCTTGCACCGACCTGATCGACTGTTGGGCATTGCGTCTTCGGAAGTCGATGAACTTGCGGAACGCCAAGCCATTTCCCGCAACATTGAAATCTTTTCGCGGGTTTGCGATGGGATGGCCTATGCCCATTCGATGAAAGTTGTCCACCGCGATCTTAAACCCGACAACATCATGATCGGTAGTTTCGGTGAAGTGCTCCTGATTGACTTTGGGATGGCTCTGGACCTGTCAGAGAAGGGTTCAAGGGACTTTAGCGCTGGTGGTACACTTGTATATATGTCGCCCGAGATGGCCCAGCATTTCTCGAAGCAAAAAGAAATCCAGATTGCTGCACACAAGACGGCTCAGGTATTGGGCGTCGACAAAGGAACGATTTTCTTAGACCAAAGCAACATCGTTGGAGTTGGAAGCCTCGCCCAACGGCTGATTAAGGAATCTCAGGACCAAGGCGTTATTGAGCTTGCCGAGTCGCTGATTCGTCTGGATGCAGAAGAGAAGCAGCTGGCGAAACAGATTAGCTATTCAAGCGACATCTACCTGCTAGGTGCAATTCTTTACCAAATCGCTGTGGGTCACCCGCCTCATTACTTCCCACTTTCACTCTGTAAAAAAGGGCAACGGGAGAAGTTCCAGAATGAACTCTGGCTCGCTCTTCGAAACGGATTTCAAAAATACAATAAGATCGACGATCCGCTGCGAATCTCTCTTCGCGAGATCGCGATTCGAGCGATGCGAACCGATCCGGCTGACCGCTTCCAGACTGTTGAAGAGCTGCAAATCGCGATTCGTGGATTCCAGAAACAGGTGCAAAGCCTAGAGCTTACTGAGTCGGGCAAGGAAGAACTGGAAAAGGCAAAGGGTCGTGAAGACTACCAACACCTGCTTCCAGCACTCGAATCGTTTCGTGGTGCCAGTGAACTTTGGCCTGAAGGATCCGAAGCCAATCAAATGCGCCGAACGGCAGCTTGCGAGTATGCAAAGCGAGCTACCAAGCGAAGAGACTATGACGCGGGTCTTTCGATCTTGGACGAATATGTTCTTGAAGAAAATCAATCGGACCAGCCAGTTGTC
>CAZORS010000134.1:4941-15053 GCA_964582025.1 uncultured Pirellulaceae bacterium
CGCCAAACCACAATTCAAAAATGGCTGGCTCGTGAAGCACTTTGCTAAACAGCTTAAGTCTGGCAAAACGATTCAGGATATGGGCAACGCGTCCAGCATCACTGACATAGTCAATATTCCTAGCTCGACCGATACGTTAGCGATTGGAAAAGAAGATGGAGAAATCGCGGTCTGGAAGATCGATGCCAATGACGTCAGTAGCAAAGTTCCCGTTTCGATCAGTCAAGCTGGCGAGTTAGCGGATGCCTCCGTATCTTCTGATGGAAAATTCTTGGGGCTTGCGTTTGGAAACGCTGAAGACAAAGAAACTGGTGCCAACATCGTTGTGGTCGACATCGACAGTGAAAACGTCATTCCGATGCCCGAAGAAAATATCAAACAGCTTGTGGCGTGTAAGCATCTTCAGTTTTCAAACAGCGATGCCAATCGGCTGGTTGCTGTCGAAGAAATCAAAGGTTTTTACGACCTGAAGCAACGGGTTCACGTGGTCGAATATCGCGTCGATGGCAGGAAACTTAGTGAAGTTTCTCGCGAGAAAGTTGATGCAACAAATCGAACAGAAGAACCGGTTAGCGACGGATACGTTGCCTCCATTCATTGGGAGAACGGCAAACCAGTTACGGCCGTTGCCTACGATTCGCTCGATAAAGGCAGACGGGAAATACAAAAACTGGAAGTCGTTTCTGGTTCTGAGCACTATCGCATGAAGGATCCTCTGAACCGGTTTCCAACCGCATTGCTAATGGGCTCCAAAGGGAAACTCTACAGCGGTTATCGCGACGGATCTGTTGAAGTCTTTAGTGCAAACAACCTCGATCAGCGATCAACACGCTTGGACAATCTCAATGAGAACGAGATTTCAGTACTCGCGGAATCTGAAGACGGTTCGCTGCTGGCCGGATCAAAGAACGGACAGATTGTAATTTGGGGGCCAGATCGCAGGTCGAGCTCCAAAATTGATGGACAGGAAGGTCAGCTAACTTCCATCGCAATCACAAACGAAGGTCGGATTCTTAGCGGTGGCGACACGGGAAGCATCAGCGTTTGGAAACCAGGTGGAGAATACTTCGATCCAGCCGAAATCAGAACGAAATCTCTCGTAACCGTAACTTGCGGGACAATCGATCAAGGGATTGATGCCGGCACTGTTCCCGCAACCGCATACGGTACGCAATCTGGCGAAGTGGCTTACTTTAATAGCGAAGCGATGAAAGAAAGCCGCGAAGGTCAAATCATCAAAGAGCCGAATTCGAATGAGGTCAGCGCAACGTTTCGATTTAAGTCTCCGTTTGCGTCCTTCGACAACGCTTTCGATGATTTCGATTCGATGGGAATTATCAATGACTGGTTCGTTGTCATGAAGAACGATGGCACGCTCGTTACTACGCTGATCGATGAAACAGAGTCTCGACGAGACGTTGCTTCTTCCAAGATGGACTCGACTCCGTTCCCAGGGGAAGTCATGTCGGGATACATCCCGTTGATGGGGTCCGTGCATAACCGCGACTATTTCTACACGAACGATCCTTCCAAAGAGGAAAACCTGCTGTTGTGGCGAAGAAACGGAAGTCGCTTTACCGATACTCCAGTCGTTTCAGCCAACCAAAGCAAGGGGCAGATCAAACGGCTCGTGATGTCTCCCGACGGACGTTGGCTTGCTGTTGTTCGGTTGGCAGACCGCAAAGGTGGAAAGTACCGAACGGAAGTTCTTGACGTCAGCGGTGGTCGGCAACAAGTTTCTGCTGCTAAGACGTCGGAACTCTATCGAGTTGGCGACCCTGCCTTCGTAGGCTTTTCGGAAAACAGTGACGAGTTGATTTTTCATGGCCACTCATATACCGATCGAAAAACACTTGTGGAAACTTGGGACCTAGCGGGAAGTCAATGGACTCAACGAAGTCTGAGACCACAGGTAGTCGCGAAACAGAAGGTTGACTTAATTGACTGGTCAAACGCTGGCGATGTCGACGAACTGGTCACACGCTTCAATCGAAACTATTTCCTGAGGTCGACATCACTGGAGGCAGAACCGACACCGGTTAAAAAAGAAGTTGACGAAGATGAGCGACCAGAACGTCTGCGAAACGTGCTTTCGGCAGGCAGTCAGAAGCAGTACTATGTGCTGACAGCCAGTTCTCTTGCCAAATATGATGCTGAGAAACAGGAATCTACCGACGCCTACGTTCCTCAAAACGCACGCGACATGCGGGTCTATGGCGAACGCGTTGTGGTTCTTGATCAGAAAGGTTTTCACCTTTTTGATTCCGATCTCAAGTATGTGACCAAGCTTGCGTCTCGGAAGGCTGCCGTCGAAGCCGTTTCGCTGTCCGGGCAGAAACTGGCAATTTGCTACGACAATCAACTTTGTCGAATTTGGAATGTTGGCGGTGAAAAGCCGGAAGCAATTGGCAAGGTTGACGACACCGCGATGGTGCAACTCAGCCCTGATGGGAAATGGGCGGCTTGCCTTGTTGGGGGCAAGATCCAGATCTTTGATGTGGGGTCACAATTTGATGCTCCGAAATCGATTTTGCCCGAAAGCGGAGCGTTTCGATGGTCTGGTAAAAAGGATTCCACTCTGATTGTTGCCACTTCCCGAGACGATGGCACTGATTGGAGCGAGATCGATCCGGTGACCGGCGGAAGTGTTGCACGAACAGATCTTCCAAAAGAAATCGGCGGAATCAAAGATTTCAACTTGGCTCCGCTAACCGAGAACTTCATTGCCATCCAAGGCGCAGACGGAATCTCCGTGTGGGCAACGGGTGCTGAACCGAAACGAATGACCAAGGAGGCACACGAATTCGATGCTGCTCCTCTAGTGGATCTAAAGTCGATCACGTTCAGCGAAATCGCGCAAGCAAAACCAGAAGACATTGGGACGCGAATGGCAATCCTTGCAGGAGACGGTAACGAGCCAGAACCTGTCGCGAGAATTTATCTACTGGCGAAGCAATTGCAGGAGAGCACTGAAGCGGACGAAGCTGGTGAAGCTACCTATCGTTATCGTGTTGTGGAAATCGAAGGAGCCTTGGAATCAAACCGAATCGAGAAGTTCGATGGGGGTTCTCAGGCAGAAGTTAGCAATGCACTTGAGCTCAAGTCGCTGCAATTTTCAGGCGATGGTAAGTCTTTGCTTAAAGTTCACAAGCTGGGAACATCAACTCTGTTGACCGATTAAAGAAATCGTTTCGCCAAAGAAAAAGGGTGAGCTGAACCGAAAGTTCACTCACCCATTTTCGTTTTCTGACATTGTCGTCGACTACCTCATGACTCCGATTTGGATAGATGAGTTACGGCCTGCGAATCGACCTTCGACAAGTTTCACGACTGCATTGCCGGGGCTGCTTGAAACCACCTCAGCGACATGGGGATTGGATCCGCCGCCAGTTGCGATGTACAGCAGGTTCCCGGTTGGAATTTGGAACTCGCTACTGTACTGAATTTCATAGCCATCGTTTAAGAAGCGGCTAACGCGACCTCGAAGCATGTTTGAATCAGCTGCACCGATCTCGATTGATTCGCTTGGAGAAAGCAAGAGTGCTTCTCCGTCAGAAGGCTCTTCTTCGGAGTCAGAGTCTACATCGTCCGGTTCTGGCGTGTCATCTGAATCTTCTTCTTGCTCTTCTGTTGGAAGTTGAATTGGATCCTCGTCAGAGCCTTCGCTTGTTCCATCTTCCTCTTCTTCGCCAGCCTCTGATTCGGCTGATCCTGACTGCTTAACAGCATCAGGATCTTCTTCGGTATCTTCTTCCCGTTCTGGGCAGAGATTATAGGCCTGAAGAGCGAGGTTTCGGACTTCGAACGACGGCTCGTAGTAGCAATTCGCTCGTGTTGGATCCGGGTCAAAGGCCATCTTTTTCAGTTCTGCTCGGATTACTTTCGCACAGCAAGAGATGCAACCATCATGTCCTGCTGGGCAGTCTCCAGTTCCGCAGCCACAACCATCAACGGCCATCGGCGTACCGTAAACAACGTTTCCGCATCCGCATGCACCGGAGGAAGATCCGCAGTTGCACTGGCTGCTTCTTCTACTTTCCCGCTGGTTCTTTCGATTTTCCTTTCGAGCCTCTTTTGCCAACTTTCTTTTCTTGGCAATGTCGCACGCTGGGCAATCTTTGTTTTCTGGCCCGAGTAGACATTGCTGGCAATGGGCGGTGGAGCTTGCACAAGCCGAGCACCCGGGCTGGCCGGACATCATGACATAATCGCCTCCCACATAAGGATCTGCATAGAATGGATCGGCGGGGTATTCCAGCCCTGCGGGTCCTTGAACAGAGTAGATTACGGCCTGAACGGCAGTCCTTCGAACTTCAACATTGAAATCCTGAAGACCAGCAAGAAGTGCCTTGGTGACGTTCGGATCTTTATTGCATCCTAGGCTCGCAAGGTAGTCCAACGCTTGTTGTTTCTTTGGCGCCAAATCCTGTTCTTTCTTGGCCGCGGCAGCAGCAGCAAGAAGATCTCCCAATTCAGCGTTCTCTTTGTCGGCGACATCCCAAGGCTTGTTTCTTTCCTTGTCATCTTCTTCAAGCTTTTTGGCTTCCAGCTCAGCTTTCTTGGCTTCGGCCTCTAGCTTCTTGAGTTCAGCTTCTTTGGTTTTTGCGTCTTTCTCTTCCTCCGCAGCCTCTTCTTCTTCTCTCTTCTTCTTTGCCTCGCAGCGTTTGCAGGCAGCCGCTGGGAAAAGCTTCCCTTTGAGCTTACACGACGCGCAAGCCTCTTTGGCCTTCCCTGCGACGGTAGCGGGCACACCAACACCATCGGCGGCTCGCTCTCGAAAGTTCTTTAGTGGCGAAAAGATCGGTTCTCCACGATCTATCGGTTCTCCACGGTTGAAGATTTGAGAGTACGCTGGTTCCATTCCCGCGTACAGCAACACCAGTAGGATAACAGTGGCGCGTACCATAGTTCTCTCGATTTTTAGGGTTTTGATAAACAGTCCTTTGTTCCCTTTGATTCTCGGCTTTAGGTTAATCACTATTGAACAGGAGACACCGCGCTTGGATTATCAAAACAGTCCAGAAATTTGCGAGTAGACGAATACACGATACAATCGACACTTTCGTATTTAATGTGAGATAAACGGTAATGGGACGTCGGAGCTCGAATAAAACAAAGAGAACGCGACGAAACGACGATTCCGTCAAGGCGAAACCGTCCCGAAGACAGCGATTTCAAGCACGACAACGAAACACATGGCTAGCCTTTTTGGGCAAGGTCATGCTTTTCTTTCTGCCTGCAGCGTTTCTTACGTGGTGGCTTATCGTGACTGTTTTGATGCAAGGCAAGCAGTTGGATATCCTCGTTTTGGATCTCGACCCATCCCATGGTTCCTCGGGAAGTTCGACTGCTGATTCGTCGCCCCTAACCGTTAAAAACTACGGCCGGGAAGGCAACAATGACGACGGCTTCATCCAGTTACCCGAAAGCATCCGTTTTGGAGGTCCCGACAAGAATGCATTGCTGGTCTTTAACGATTTACTTGGTTCGGCAAGAAGAATTGATCGAGCGGGAAATAAGGTTCCGTGTGTATTTGTGCCAATAGACAAAGAACAGCATCTAAACTACGCATTGAATGGCATTCCTGTTGACGAAACTGATAATCAATGGAAGCCGTTTGACGCATACGTCCGAGATCTCGCTTCGCAGCTCGCTGGCAAATCTGGTGGCAAGAAGAAAGTCATCTTGGTGTTGGATGTCGATCATCCTGATCTTGCAGGGCGGCTTCCACCACAGGTGAATCCATTCATTGAACTCTGTCGGAACATGTGGGACGAAGATCTGCGCGATGACTTGGCAGAAGAGTTTGGGGAAGAGCTTGAACTTCATATTTGGCTGTCGCATGACTATGGCCAAAAAAGCTATTTTGATTCAAATCCAAAGCAGGTCGAATCGATCTTTAAGCATCGATTTGAGATTGGCCTCTCCGGTGACATATTCAACTGGGTTAGCAAACAGTACAACGGGCGTCACGACGTTGGCTACAACGACCTGAAGGAATACCTCAGAACCTACGTCATTAAAGACGCAAAACTTCATGGGCTTTCGCAGACTCCCGTTTTCTTGGAGCCCAAAATAGCTGAAAACTTTACGTTACTCCGGTACGTGAACGTCAGCGAAGCGGGCTCGGGATCGATTTTCAACTACCCTCAGCGCAAGAACGGCAATCAACTTGATGCTCTTTGGGAAGATTTCGCGACAGCAAAACGGCAATACAACTGGGAGATTGAAAACCCGCTCGCCGTTCAGCAGGCGAATGTTCTGCTGCTTCAAATGGAACGACTTTGGTACGAGGGCAAGACCGAATCATTGCTCTTCGCAGGCTTGAAGGGCAAACTTGAGCATCGGTTGAGATCGCGACTAACGATCGAACCGGTGGTTCATTCACTCCGCGACGCAGAAGCTGCAGAGCTCCGAAGCTCAATCGACATTGAGCAAGTCACGCTTCCTGATCTCCCGAAAGAATGGCTGGTGCCAATTGAAGTATCTGCGGATGCAACGGAAGAAGAAAGAAAAACGGCAGAAGGTAAATCGGATGAACGAAAGAAAGAAATCGCAAGATGGAGCGACAGCCATACGGATTGGAAACCCGCATTGAAGCTCTGGCAGATATTGCTCGAAGAGCCAGTGCAAAACGGAAAGTACCGATTGATGATCGGGCAAGGGCTCGACCTACTAACCAAACCTTCTCAGCGATCTCCGTCCGTTAGTTCACTCGCCAAAATTGAATTCAATGAGCTTGCCTACTTGGAGCGTATTCACAAGGATCTCGTTTGGAAAGAGAAGGAACAAGAGTTGGAGCAGTTCGAGGAGATCGTCAAACTTTCGCTCAATGTTCGTGATGAATCCAACAGGTTCGTTTCCGAATTGCTCCCAGTTTTGGTTCAGGAATTCGAGGATGATTTTGCGGAACTTGAATCCAAGAGACGTCGCCTAGAGGATAGATTATTCGCTCACGATGGAATTGGGGATTTGTCGTCCAAGTTTCGAGATCTCCTTTCGGACTATCAAAACCTGACAACAAACAAGAATCAATTCAAGAATCGGTTTCAGAAAGCGCAAGCATCGCTCGTTAACTCAAGCCATGAGCTCCGGCACCTGATCGAGACGACGGCTTCTGGTTCTGATGAAAGAAATGCCGAATGGATTGAGAAATTCGATGTGTCAGTTCAGAGTTTGGCGAAGCAAGAGTTCGGACGCTTCAAAGATGCCCAGAGCCTTACCAGCTTGCCACTACAAGACGAATCGCTGCAAACACTTGCGGAAAGTACGGACAGCGCAGAAAGTTTGAAAGCGAGTTTGGATGTTTTTGATGGCAACCTCGTAGGTCGACGATTGCTCTTTTGGCCAGCACTTGACTTAGACAAGAGAAAAGCTGTTCGTGAAGGACTCGCGGATAATAAAATTGAGAGAGACAACGCGAAACTCGACGCCATCTCCAGTGAGCTGGCCGCCGGCGATGGTTTGTCAGAGCTTGAACTAACGTCGCTCACTAAAATGATGGATTCGAAGCATGATAATGATATCGACTGGATCGATGCCCAAGAGTCAAAACTGTTGAGGCTTGCAAGTAGTTCGAGCCGACTTCCTTTCTACAACAAATTGGAATCAAAACTCCAGCAAGACTTGTTGAAATTCATCAATCAGTTTCACTCGAAGAAATCAGACCTTGAGTTTCATCGCGTCGCAAGTGATTTGTGGGGTACAGGAATCGGAGGCGATTCGTCTCAAGGAGAGCAGGCTTTCGTAGAGGTTGCGTTGACGCGCCACCTTTCAGGGATAACGGAAGCACTGAACGACCTATGTAAATCGACCGCTGATCAGAGGCTTCACTCGCTTCGGGAAGAGACGGCAAGTGTTTGGCAAAAGACAATTCAGAGTAATTGGCAACCAAGAAAGGAAGAGGTCAAGGAATTTTCAAAGGGATTTGGCTTCTGGAAATGGGATGGCTCAGACGTCAATAGTTCGATCGAGGTCTGTTACAGCGAACCAATGCTCGAACCGTTCAAAGCGGAATTTAATCGCAGTACAGAGTTTGATCGAAACGTTGGAATGATTCTTTCAGTTCAGTCTCAAACCGACGATCGACCTCTTGTCGGTAGTTCAGAAGTCAAGATGTCAGAAACCCGAGCTTGGTTCGAGGTGCCAGAAGACAATGCAGCCGCTGGAAAAGACCTAAGTGTTTACTTAAGAGGCCATCGCTATCTAGTCGAAGATCAACGGCAACAACGGCCTGCCCCCAAAACCGTCCCTACAACATTTGTTTATGACAAAGGGATCAAAGGAACCAGACTGATAATCGATCGGGCACCTGATTCAGAAATTGAAAATCCGTTGGGTGAAGTCAGCATTCTGCTTGACTGTTCAGGGAGCATGGATGGGAGTCGAATTGCGAAGGTAAAAGATTACGTCAAATCGTTCTTGGATTCTGCTGCAAAAAGAAAAGATATCAAGGTTTCTCTCTATGCTTTTGGAGCTTCCTACTTCACAAACAAGAGCGGCGGAGAAGAAGGTTTTAAGATTAAGCCTGATACATCAAACCTTTCCAGATACGAACGAATCAACGAATTGGACGATGTGTGGCGCTATCCGCGTTCCGATGCTGAGTTGCTTGATGCTGCGTCAGTCGACGGGTTTCTAGCTGCCGTTGATGATTTGCAAGCCTACGGAGAAACGCCGATTGTCGCGGCTCTAGATCTTGCCTTAAAAGAGAAACGCGATCTTCCACAACTAACGGTATTGCTAACCGATGGCTGTGAGTTCACAAAAAAACCCGGCGACAGAATGCACCTCCCATTCGACAGTGGTGATTCGAGGTTGATGAAGGTCCAACAAAAACTTGAAAGTGGTTCAAGTACTCTTGTGATTTTTAATATGGCATCGCCAGATGACAAGAAAGAAGCGATTGCAAGTGGAATTCGCGACTACGACAGGCGGGTTGGTCTAATCAATAGACTATCGGAACACATGAAATCCAGCGGCGGCAACAAGCTCTCCCTCTTGGAAGAGTTCCTTAAAGGAGTGCTTCCCAAGCCAGGGGTAACACGTAATCCTGTTTTTGAGGCTGGATATGACATTGTGCGAGATGAAAATGGGATTGGATTGCGACAGGAAATTCAACTTGGACCGAACGATCGCCCCGACAGGCCTTGGGAGCTGAAGCTCAGGTTTGAGCCCCCTGAAAAATCGATCAGGGCATTTAAAAAGGAGCCGGTCGATTGGAAAACCAATTGTCGAAACTTCGGAAACGAAGTTTTGCAGTTTAGATATGACCCGTTTGCAGACACGTTCTATCTCGCCACCGATTGGAACCAGTCACAGGAAGAGGATAAAGAATTAACTCTCACTAGTGGGCAGCGACTCGGCGTTCGCAATGAATCGAAAGATGATAAGCCAAGAATTTCGTTGGCGTCATTAGACGGAAGGCAACTCACTCCCGCGCCCGCACTTACTTGGTTGGAGCTGAATGAAAGCGAGGACCGTTCTTTGTTGGTGCAAGATTTCTCTTTACTCCGGCAGGGCCCGGGGCGATCAAATGTGCACACCATCTTGTTCCCTGAGATTCAGAAAGTCTTAGAGGATCGAACGTTGGTCGGGCGGAATGCGAAACTCAGCATGAAGCTGTTCTGGCTAGAACGACTTCAAAAAGATGCTTGGACTCTTGTCGATGTCAGCAGAATTGATGACGAGGGGGCAAGCATACAAATTGGAGGCACAAGTTTGAAAGTCCAAGAAACGAAACCGGTTAGGATTGATGATTCACTAACTAGAGATGAATTTCGGGAGTTTGATTTTGAGATCTCGCGTCGGAACCTACCGTCAAAAAAATTCTCTATCACGCTCGCCATCAGTAGCCCATCAGGTCAGCCACTTGATCGCTGGCTGGTTCAGTTGTTGGACCGTGAAGGCAATGAGCCTCACCGTACATGTCGGCGAAAAATAAATCGAACCTACGGACTAAGAGAATCTGCGAAAGGCGCCAACAAGTTGCTTAAGTTAACTCACGAGTTCATTCTCGACAGTGAAGCTTTTAAGGAAGGCGCGGTTCTTGGAATCGCAAATCTTGATGAAATTAAGAAAGCCTACAAAGATCTTCCAACCGTTGAATTTCC
>CAZORS010000135.1:0-12369 GCA_964582025.1 uncultured Pirellulaceae bacterium
CGCTAGTTGAACTGCTAGTCGTGATCGCTATTATCGGCATTCTGATTGGGATGCTCCTTCCAGCCGTTCAACAAGTACGGGAAGCAGCTCGCCGCACCGAGTGTCTCAACAATATGCGGCAGCTCGCGTTGGCGACCTTGAACTACGAGAGCGCTTTAATGCGGTTCCCGCCCGCGACTCAAAGGAATAGCACAAATCGATCGGATGTGCGTGGTGTTGCCCCTCGAAGAAGACCTACCGCCTCCGATCCGAATGATGCCCGAAAGTATGCTTGGGGCACGTTCATTCTTCCATTTATCGAACAGAACAATCTGGAAGCCCAATTGAAGGTCGCGACCAATAGTTGGGATGACAACTGGGAGCTTGCAGTGTCACCCGATGGAAAATTTATAGCGACGGAAGTGATCGGTGCCTTCTTGTGCCCTAGCGACGCGAGTCCTGACGGCGACTCGAACAGGTACTACACGACAACGCTTGTTACCGATGGGACGTTGTTTGGCAAATCAAATTACATCGCTTGCGCTGGAAGCTCAGGCGACACTTACAGAGAAAACAACGATGCCACTGCCGGTGCAGGGGCCGCGTACTGGGGCATTCTTGGAGAAAACTCAACGTCGAAGTTCTCAACTATCCAAGACGGTTCGAGCAACACCATATTGCTTGGTGAGAGATCGAGTAGAAATGAGGCTCAGTCTGGCAACACGGATTCAGCTCTCAGAGCTAACTACGGCGCCATTTGGGCTGGCCGTCCAAACTCAAATAGCACACTTCTAGGTGACGCTACTGGTCAAAATGATGGTGGCTCGGAGTATGGGATCGTTGGAGTTGCAGGGTCGGACCTCAACGGTGACAGTGCAGCGAGGTGGAGCGTCAATGGAACCGACTCGCCAAAAGGTATTGCTTCCAGTTTTCACACAGGAGGAGCAAACTGTGTCTTCGCTGATGGTTCTGCTCATTTCCTAAGCGACAACCTAAACATTACCATTCTGCGGAATCTTGCAGCGATGGCCGATGGCGACATTGTCGGTGAGTTCTAGTATGACAACATTGCTTTTCATTTAGTTTGATTCAAGAAGGTTCGGCTCAGATGGACGTCGAACCTTCTTTTGTATCGTGGTCTCGAGCTCTCTTGCAATTTTTTTCTTATGGTTTGGCAAATGCGAAATATCAACTTTATTGCGATTACTTTGTTTGCGGCATGCTTATCGGCAATTTGTGGATGCGGTGGCGATAGTTCGATAGCGCCGGTATCGGGCACAGTCACATTCAATGGGAAACCAGTCCCAAAACTAAGGCTCGTCTTTTCACCTGAACCAATAGGGAAGAATTATGCCGTCGGTCCGTTCTCGACAGGCAAAACAGATGCAGATGGAAAATTTACTCTTGAGACCCGGAACGGTGATCAAGGTGCGTTCGTCGGCGCCCACAGAGTGGCATTTGAGTTCACCGATATCTCTCCAGATGCAATGGACAGTCTCACTGAAAAAATGATGGACGCCAAGTCCGATGGAAACCAAGCAAAATATGAGGAAACCCAAAAGAAAATGGCGAAGCTGAAGGCGAAGCTAAAGGGACGGCCAAATCTCAAACAACGCTTCAAGATAATTAGTATTCCGACTGGCGGTACGGATGATTTGGTTTTGGAATTTAACGACATGAAGGAAGAGTAGCTGAACATAAATCCTGCGATAGCGTCGGCTCGACGCAACAAGCCATTAAATGACTTTGGCGGACTAAAGTCATCCAACCCTCCTGGCTTTTACTCCTTCCCAAGGCCAACACCATGGCAACTCGCAAAGCTGATACCGGGCACCGCCAGTCGAGACGTTTTCAGTTTGAGCGTCTCGAACCCCGTAAGATGTTGGCAAGTTTTCTCGGCAACATTGACTACGCAGTCGACGTTGAAAACAAGGTTTGTTCTGCACAGCTTCAACTAAGCGCCACAACAGCAGAAGTCGTCACACGGAACGTGTTCTACAACGACAGCGCGTTCGACGGGAACAGTCCGTTGGCCAATGCCGATGACGACAACGCGATCGCAACTGACAAGGTTGCTCTATTACCCGGCGAAACAGCATCCTTCGCGAACTACACCAGTTTTGTTCATGGTATCAACGGCATCATTGTCGATATCGATCTGGATGATCCCGCTAGTCTGACATCAAACGACATTAGGCTGGCCGTCGGCTCCGGTAACGAGCTTTCGGATTTCGAACGGCTTGCGGAATCTCCCGAAGTCACCGTGCGGGTTGGCGATGGCGTTGATGGTTCGGATCGCATCTCGATCGTTTTGCCCAACGGAAGTGTTGTCAATCAATACTTGCAAGTAACGATTATCGCCAACCAAACGACTGGCCTTGCAAATAACGATGTGTTTTACTTCGGCAACGTGATTGCTGATACAGGGAATTCAACAAACCAGACGTTTGTCAACGCTGACGACATCGTAATGGTTCGCAACAACCTGTCCGGATTTTTTGCTGAAGAAGTCGACAGCCCATACGACTTTAACCGGGACCAGTTTGTCAACGCGGATGACATTGGAACGGCTCGTAACAACCTGTCCGGATTCATTGCGGTGCCCTTGATCACCGCGCCAGTTCTGGGAGTTGACTATTTCGTTACATCGGCTTCTGAGATCGACTCGATCACTTCTTCGCTCCAGCCGGGCGACACGATTACGTTGCAAGACGGCAATTGGACAAACCAGCAAATTCATTTCGAAGGTGTCGGCACAGAAGATCGACCAATCACACTGCGAGCACAAACACCAGGACAAGTCATCCTTAACGGTTCGTCATCATTGAACATCTGCGGTGACTGGCTGGTTGCTGACGGGCTGAATTTCAACGGAGGCGCTCTGGGCGCGGGTGATCACGTCGTCGAGTTCCGCGGCAATTGCGGTAGCAATGGCAGCCGCTACGAATCAACCAATTCTCGGCTGACCAATAGCGCAATCACGAATTACAACCCCAGCAACGAAAGCACCAGATATTTCTGGGTGTCGTTGTACGGCCAAAATAATCGAGTCGATCACAACTCGTTTGTCGGTCACAACCATTCAGGCGTGACCGTCACGGTTTGGCGTGACACTTCTGACCCAGACTATCACTTGATCGACAACAATTACTTTGCCGACCGTCCAGAAGGCAGCACCACGAACGGATATGAAACGATTCGTATCGGCACCAGCGACGAGTCGCTAAGCGATTCTTTTACGATCGTGGAAAGCAATCTGTTTGAGAGAACTGACGGGGAAATCGAGATCATTTCCAACAAGTCAGGCAACAACATATTCCGCTACAACACCTTTCGTGAATCCGCAGGAACATTGACCTTGCGACATGGCGACAACAATCTCGTGGAAGGAAACTTCTTCCTAGGCGAAGGGAAAGACCGATCAGGAGGCGTTCGCGTCATCGGCGAAAATCAAACGATTGTGAACAACTATTTCGAAGGCCTCGACGGCAGAGCCAATGGTGCGATTTCGATTTCTGCGGCCGTGCCTAATTCCGCCTTGAATGAGTACTTTTTGGTACGCAATGCGGTTATTGCTCACAACACGATTGTCAATGTCAACGACGCCGGGATCATCTTTGATCATGGATTCGGCAGCAGTGACCGAACGCTACTCGCTGAAAACGTGACCATTGCCAACAACCTCATCAGTAGCACGCTCGATCCACTCTTTAGAGGCGACGAAGGTAGCGGTTGGACGTGGGAAGGCAACATCGCGTTCGGTCAATCACTTGGACCTAAAGCTGGTGACTCAGGAATCACCGTCGTTGATCCGCAACTGGTACAGGATGCGGACGGAATTTGGCGTTTGGACTCAAGCAGCCCGGCAATCGATAGCAGTAGTGGTAACTACTCCGGCGCCACCGGAAGCGTCGACGTTGATGGCCAATCACGCGTTGGAATTTTCGATATCGGAGCCGACGAGTTTTCTGCGGCACCCATCCTCCGAGCACCGCTCATCGTTGGCGATGTTGGACACTTCTGGTCGGTAAGTAGCGGTGTTGGAGGTGATTCATCAGAAGAATGTCTTTCCTGCTTGGCCATTGAGTCTAGCGATTTCGCATCCGTGCTTGACCCAAACGGAGACGGTGACAATTGGACCGCCGCATCGAGCAGTGATGCACTTGATGGATTCACCCTCGTTGCACCGACCGGATCTCTTGCAAGCCTCTCGGGAACCCATGACGCCATCGTAACGTTCAACCTCGATTTTCGTATTGGCAAGCGTGAAGCGGATGCCGAATTGGACGCTTTTGTTTTCCATCTCGACGCAGAACTGACGGACGCAGAACTAGACGCGCTGTTCGTTTAATGGCAAGCATGCTTTTGCTGACGCTGTAGAATACATCCTGCGATTCCACTCGCTCGAATCGCTAAACCGATGAATTCTCGAACTCCGTAGTGAGATGTCATGTTTCAGTTGCAGTTGATATTGTCGATCATCTACGGATGCCTTTCCGTGGCCGCTGCTGACCAACCAAAAGAAGTTCTACCGACAGAGAGTTTGAAAACAAACTTCATTTTCTTTCTGGTCGATGATCTTGGCTGGGCGGATGTCGGATGTTTCGGAAGTACGTTTCATGAAACGCCACATATCGACTCGCTCGCCGCCTCAGGCATGAAGTTCACCAACGGATACGCTGCCTGCCCCGTTTGTTCGCCGACTCGAGCCAGCATTCTGACGGGACGACATCCTGTGCGTGTCGACATCACCGATTGGATTCCGGGAATGCGAGTAAAAGATTCGGACAATCCAAAGTTTGCACATGTCAATGATCGTGACAATCTGGATTTGAAGGAAGTTACGATCGCAGAAACGCTCAAGGAGAACGGCTACCAAACTTTCTTCGCCGGCAAGTGGCACCTTGGGGGTGATGGACATCTTCCTACCGATCAAGGATTCGATTTCAACATCGGCGGCATCGATCGAGGCTCTCCGCCGGGCGGTTACTATGCTCCTTTCAAGAATCCCAAGCTGCCCGATCACGAGAAAGGCGAATACTTGACGCAGCGGCTGACCAAAGAATCGATCTCGTTTTTGAACACGCGAAAAAAAGATCAGCCGTTCCTGCTTTACCTTTCGTACTACAACGTGCACACGCCAATTCAGCCTTACAACAAACGGATCGAACACTTCAAGGAGAAAGCCAAATCGACTTTCGCTGGCGAGACACCGCAGATTGCAGAACACAATGGACGATCGAGAACTCGTCAGGATGATCCGAAATACGCATCGATGGTTGCCGCGGTCGACGACAGCGTCGGCCAAATCTTGGGACAGTTGGAATCACTGGGCCTGACGGAAAACACCGTCGTAGTATTCTTTTCTGACAACGGTGGGCTTTGCACTTTGCGAAACAACAAAAAAGGTCGATTGGGCCCGACGTGCAATGCTCCACTTCGTAGCGGCAAAGGCTGGCTCTACGAGGGCGGCATTCGTTGCCCAATGATTGTACGTGCACCCGGGGTCGCGAAACCCAAGTCAGAGTGTGACTTTCCTGTTTCGAGCACCGATTTTTTCCCCACGATGTTAGAGTTGGCTGGCATACCGCTTCAGCCAAAAATTCACATTGACGGCAAAAGTTTGGTCGGCCTGCTAGAGGGTAACGAGTCCATGGAGCACGAACCTTTGTGTTGGCATTACCCGCACTATCACGGTTCCACTTGGGGCCCGGGCGCCGCGATCCGTGATGGCGACTGGAAACTGATCGAGCTGTACGAATTCGACGAAGTAGAACTTTACAATCTCAAAGACGACATCGGCGAGCAAAACAATCTGGCCAACGCTAACCTTGAGAAAACGACGGAGCTGCGGGAAAAATTAAAAGCCTGGCAAACGAAGATGAATGCCACGATGCCGGTGTTGCGACAATAGTCGATTCGGTTTTCGAACTAGGCCCACCAACCGCCGTTAACGTGGATCGTCTGGCCGGTGACGTATGACGAAAGATCACTGCACAGAAACAGAATCGCGTCTGAAATTTCTGAAGGTTCAGCGAATCGAGCCAACGGAATCTGAGCGACCATCGCTTTGCGATTTTCTTCCGGGATCGAAGCACCCATCTCGGTATTGACGACGCCGGGAGCAACGGCGTTGACGCGAATGTTCTTGCGAGCAAGTTCTTTGCTGAGCACTTTCGTAAACGTCATCACGCCGGCCTTCGCGGTCGCGTAATTTGCTTGGCCAAAAAATCCGGTAACGGCCGACAGTGACGAAACGTTGACGATCGCGCCATCTTCCGCCAGCGATTCGACGGCGGCTTTGCACATATTGAAAACGCCCGTTAAATTCGTGTCGATCACTGCCTGCCAATCTTCATGGCTCATTTTCTTGAAGCTTTTATCTCTCAGAATCCCAGCATTGTTGACGAGAATATCAAGCGAGCCAAACTTCTCGACCGCTGCAGCCACCATCGCTTCAAGCTGATCAGGCTTCCGAACATCGGCCGCGGCGGCCATCGATCGATCGCCAAGTTCAGCGACAACCGAATCAGCGAGCGCCTTGTTTTTGCCATCGCTATCTTCGAAGTAATTGATGACCACGTTGGCGCCGGCCGCGTGTAGCGTTTTCGCAGTCGTCAAGCCGATGCCTTGGCTCGAACCGGTGACGATAGCAGTTTTCCCCGAAAGTTCGATTTGTCTCATGGTGGTCTCCAGTTCTTGGTTTGAGGACTTGGCTACGACGAAAACTTCTTGTTCAATTCCATATAGTGAGCCGTGTTCACTGCAGCTTCTCGTTCTTCGAACGTGGCCATCCGATCCTTCAACGACTCCGTGTGGCCGTCGCGAAGGATTGCAGTTGCCGCTTCTTGCATCGCATGAATCGCGATTCGTTGCAAGTCGCCAGGAACGATGACCAAACTAAACCCAAGCTTCTCCAATACGTCGCGCGGAACAACCGGAGTCTTGCCACCCCAAAACATATTCAACAACTTCGGACACTCAAGCTCTTTCGCGACCCGCTCGATCATCTCCATCGTTCGAGGAGCTTCTACGAACGCAACGTCGGCACCGGCTTCAATGTATTTCTGCATTCGCTCCATCGCGCTTTCAAAGCCTTCGACGGCAATCGCATCGGTTCGCGCAATCAGAACCGTATCGTCGTCCGAAAGGGCATCTTTCACTGCACGAATTTTCGCACAGTGCTCTTCGGGAGGAATCAGCGCCTTGCCGTCGAGGTGCCCGCAACGCTTTGGAAACAGTTGGTCTTCTAGATGGAAGCCAGCGACACCAATTCGTTCGAAAGCTTTCGCGGCTCGTCGAGCATTGAGAGCGTTGCCGTAGCCTGTGTCCATATCGGCAATGACTGGCAGATCAACTGCATCCACAATTTGCGCAAGACGATCGCAGACTTCTTTCGCGGTCAGCAATCCCATGTCCGGCACACCAGTACTGCGCGCGATTCCGCCACCGGTCGCGTAAACTATTTCCGCGCCAGCGTTCTGAACCAACCTTGCGGAAAGGCCATCATAAGCGCCCGGAATGAAGTAAGTATTGCCGGTTGCAATCAGGTTGCGAAGCTGTGTGGTCTTTTTCATCCACATCCTTTGGGAGAAGCGTCAAATGAAGACGCGATTCTACCAAACAAGGACGGGCTATCGCTACCGTGCTACTCCAACTCAGTCAGCAACCTTGCCCTTCCAAGTCATGATGTTGCGCTTCTTTTTGGCAAGCTCACCCTGACGACGCTGATAGTAGTCATGCGAAATCTGTTTTGCCTTCTCGCGATCAGATTCGTCGTAGTCCCAAAACTCCTGAACGATCTTTTCACATTCAGGGTAATGGCTACCGTCATCGCCAACGTTGTCGCGTAGCTTTGCAAGACGGTCTTTCAAATCTTTCACCAACTCCGCGCTGGCTGGATCGTCGACGATGTTCTTCATTTCCTTGGGATCGTTGACCAAATCATACAGCTCCCAACCAGGTGGCGTTTGATATCCGCCGTCGTAGTTGCAGCCGTAGTAATAGATCAATTTGTGAGTCTTAGTGCGGATTCCCATATGGCCAGGATTATCATGATGAGCCATATGCATCCAGTAGCGATAGTAGGCTGCCTGCTTCCAGTCTTCAGGTTCGTTACCAGATTCCAAAATCGATCTAAATGAACGACCTTGAACATCCTTTGGAACTTCGGCGCCCGCGAACTCTAGCATCGTTGGACCGTAGTCCACGTTTTCGATGATCGAATCGATTCGCTGTCCAGCCGGCACTGTTTTCGGATAGCGAACCAAAAACGGCATCCGCTGCGACTCTTCATACATCCAACGCTTGTCCTGATAGTCGTGCTCGCCGAGCATAAATCCCTGGTCGCCGGTGTAGATGATGATCGTGTTGTCGAGTTGTCCCGTGACTTCAAGATGCTTGAACAGTCGACCAAGATTGTCGTCGATTCCTTTGACGCATCGCAAGAACTTTTTCAGATACGCGTTGTAAGCCATTCGTTTGTTCTCTTCGTCGGTGAACTTTGACGGATCGTAGTCCTTGGGAAACTCGTTCGGATACAGCTTTGGTAAATCGCCAAGATACGAACGTCGCGGGTTGCGAGAGCCGATCGACGTTCCAACATGCTGCAGCAATTCATCTTCTGCGCCACGTGTCGCCAGCGAACCAAACTTCTCTCCCTGATCCCATAACGAAGCTGGCTCAGGAATGTTCACGTCCGCCAAATACGATTCGTATCGCGGAGCATTGTCAAAGTAGTCGTGCGGCGCTTTGTAGTGGTGCATCAAAAAGAACGGCTTCGAATCATCTCGTGTCTTCAGCCAATCGAGCGTCAAATCTGTGATCGCATCAGTCGAGTGCTTTTTTGGAAACGAGATCGTGTTCTTCCCCCAAGGCTTTTCGCCGCGAACGCGAAACTCCGGACCGTGATACTTGCCTTGTCCCGGCAAGACGCAGTAATGATCGAAGTCGGCAGGCTCAACTTTCAGATGCCACTTTCCAATCATCGCCGTTTGGTAACCGGCTTTCTTCATCTGGATCGCCAACATTTGCTTTCCAGGCATGACCTTTCCTGAAAGATCAAACGAGCCATTGATGTGGTTGTACTGACCCGTCAGCACGCAGGCCCGCGATGGTGAACAAATCGAGTTCGTGCAAAACGCGTTGGTAAACAGCGCACCTTCTTTTGCAAGTCGATCGATGTTGGGCGTCGGCGCAATTTCTGCCAGACGACTTCCGTAAGCCGATACCGCGTGAGCCGCGTGATCGTCGGACATGATATACAGAATGTTGGGTCGCTCGTCGGCCAACAGACTCAGAGGCGAAGCCACGGCCACCAACAACATCAACGTGGCCCAAATCTGACGGTTCTTCATGGTTCGCTTTGCAATCGATCATACGGGATTTCGTGTGAGCCATTATTATGGACTGAAATGCGTTCACGTTCACGTTCACAGCGGTAGAAGATGATTAGTTCGACATTCCGTCGATAGATTTTTCGATCCGCAAGAATTCCCGTCCAATTGCATCAGACTCTTCAATAAAACTCTCGTTTTCCAACGTTATGAAATCATCGAATTCACGATCAAGTCGATCCAAATTGCTTTTCAAACCTGACAACTCATCTCGAAAGTCATCTGGAGAATCGATTCCATATTCGTTTTGAATCTCGCCCCACAGTTGTTCTTTGGTAACCGGTGTTGTTGGCGGATTCGAGAACCAGTACGCAACGGCACCCAAGATCAAAACACCAACAGTCGTCAATGAAACTGCCATTGCCAAACTTGAGCTTTTGATACTACGAGGCACTTTGGGAAGATCGTGTTTCGTTGGCTGGTTCAAATGCGATACCAACTCTTCCAAAAACTTCTCCAGTTCCGCAGCAGATTCGAATCTGCGATCAGCGTCTTTCTCAAGCAACTTGTCAATAGCACCGGCAAGCGTTTTGGAAATCTCCGGATTCAACGTTCGGACATCCGCGTGAGGGTGACCCGTTATCTTCTGAATGGACTCAAAGGCTCGGCCGGAAGGAAAGGGCACTTCTCCGGTAGATAGAAAGTACAGTACACATCCAAGACTAAAGAGATCGCTACGACCATCGAGATCCTCACCGCGAACTTGCTCAGGTGACATGTAACTGAGCGTGCCAGCAAGGTTTCCTGTTTGTGTGATTGCGTCATCAGACTGGCGTCGTGCCAAACCGAAGTCCGTGATCACAACGCGATTTACACGATTGTCGATCAGAATATTGGCTGGTTTGATGTCGCGATGCACAAGCCCTTGACTGTGTGCGGCGGCCAGCCCCGATGCGATCTGCAAACCGATTCGCACAATCTCTCGTTCAGGCAACGGGCCGTTGCTCGCCACCATTTCACGAAGCGATGGTCCAGCAATGTACGGCATCACAAACCATGGAATCCCGTTCGATTCGTCAACGTCATGAACCGAGATCACGTTTGGGTGCAACAATGCGGCGACAGCCCGTGCCTCTCGCGCAAAACGCTGTTTCGCCGTTCCGTTTTTGGAGAGTCGTGGCAAAATCGTCTTGATAGCAACTGGGCGCTGTAAATCGTGGTCGTAGCCACGCAGTACTAGCCCCATACCTCCGGCACCGATAACGCTTTCCACTTCATATCGATTCAAGCTCCCAAGAGTTTCAGGATGCTTGGGTTCTGAAAGCATCGCAGCAAGCATCTGATCGATTGAAGCACGATCGTATTCGTGAATCTCAGGCTTGGCGTCGTTCGGCGTGAACTGTGGATTTGTAGAAAGAAAACTATCGCCCGAAAGCGAAGCGTCCGTCAAGACTTCCGCAGAAAGACAATCACGGTACTCATCTCGCCACGAGTCGTCCGCAGCCAGAGACATCAATCGCGTTTGGCAAATTGCACAATCAGCAATGTGCGTCTCGACGTTGTCCTCTTTCGCATCGAACCGATCGTCGGAAACGATTTTTGCGAGAACTTCGTCGGAAAGATGATCCTGTTGATTCATTGTTGATTCTCCGCTGAGCCAGTTGCACTGCCAAAGTTTCCCGTTTCGGTCATCCGTTTTTGAATTTCTTTACGAAGCTTTGCAATCACTCGTGACCGAGCGACGTAGATGGCTCCACGTGTCATCGAAAGCTCTTTCGAGGCCTCCACAACATCCATGTGTTCGATTTCAGTTTTCCAAAACGCAGCCCATGTTTGCGGGTGCACTTGATGCTGCACGACTTTCGCGACGACCATAAACAGGTGTTTTCGAAACGCGAAATGAAACTCCTGACTTTCCTGTAACGACGGCTCTTGAATCTCGTGAAGGTCTTGCTGAGGAGCTGCTTTCGCCAGCGGGTCTCTCCCTTTGCGGCGAAAAAAGTCGACGGTCAAGTTTCGCGTGATTCGATAAAGCCAGCCGCGAAACGTTGCCCCCGGCTGGTCGTGTCGGTAACCCCCGACGGCGTTTGCAACGCGGCTTAAGACTTCTTGGGCAATATCCGTGGCGTCGGCGTGCTGAAGACCTTTACGTCGACAGATGCCGAACACCAACGGATAGTAGATCTCAGCGAACTCACTCCATGCCTCCGCGTCGCGGGGATCCTTGATCTTTTCGATCAAGCTAAATCGAGTTGGAGGGTTTTGTTCCATGAGTTGCTCAAACGCTTCGCAAGCAAGTAAGTCAGTTCAGTAACGCCGCGATCGATTTCACCGACGTCCTGTCACCGCTGGCTGGGCTGGTTGAGCTGGCTGAGCCGGCTGGATCTGACGCGGAGGCGATTCGAATCTTGTGAACCCTCTCAGTTCAGGTGTAGCCTCTGACCTCGAAGGGAACATTGAAGATCCAAATCGCCTGTTCATACGAGATGGCCAGCCCAAGTCATCTGCTTCCGCTTCCAGAACTTTGATTCGAAGCTCGATCATTTTCGCCTTCGCTTCACGACGCTTTGACAACTTGCCACGCATGTTCAAAAGTTGTTCTTCAAGTTTTTCGAGATACACTTCGTATTCTGCCAAACGAGAATCGTAATCCGCTCCGAGTAGTTCGGTCAGTGTTTCCCGAGCCGCATCTTGTTCGCCAGAAGTACCAGCCTGCCGAAGTGCCTTGGCGGCCTCTCTAATTTTCTTTTCTTCTCCGCGACGATTAGAGCTTTCAGTAAAGTAGCTCAGACGTGCTTTTGAGTTTTCGCTTTGAGACCAAAGCGTTTTAGCTGCACTATTAGCTTCTTCAACAACTGCAGGGCTTGAGGCTTGGTTACCAGAGGGCAAATCTTCTTGCTGAACTCCAGATATCGAAATGAGTGCTGGAAAAAGGACCAAGGCAAACGAGGCTGAGATTGATTTTGTAAACATAACGGACTCCGAATTTTTAGATTGATTTATTGATGTTCTGTTTTGTTTTAAGTCTTAGCTTTTCGTCACCGCGGTTTGCGCC
>CAZORS010000135.1:12469-15052 GCA_964582025.1 uncultured Pirellulaceae bacterium
TATTGATGTTCTGTTTTGTTTTAAGTCTTAGCTTTTCGTCACCGCGGTTTGCGCCAATCGATACTCACCGTCTTTCAGTTCTGGCATGCCGATTTCGCGTCGAGCATCATTTGCTCTCTGAAGGTCTTCAATCACGGGCGGCAGCACTTTCTTGGCCACAGGATCGTATTGCTGATTCGTGCCATAAAGCTGTGGCTTCCGCAGAATTTTCCCAAGCATGTTGTCCACAAACGCAGCGTAGAGTTTCGCTTTCATCCGGCCTGCGATCACCTCAGGCTTGAGGAATTCTTCCATCTCCTTCGCATGCGCTTCCACATCAGCAAGGTCAACGTGCGGATGCAGCAGCACAGCAAAGAGCCTATCTGACTTGACGCCCATTCGTTCTGCTGAAGGGTAGCCGTACTGCTTCACGATCTCACGAAACTCGATGAGGTTGTCACGATCGTTTCGCCGCTGCAATTCCACCATCAAGTCTTTCACCTCTTCTGAGAGCTCATCTTCGCTCGCAGCCATCGCAGCGAGTTGCCCCTTAACGTCAAGTTTTTGAATCTTCGCAATCCTTGCTTCGTCGATCGTTCCGAACGAAAGGTACGATCGAAATTGTTGGTCCTTCACCATGATCTGATCGATTCGGGTGGTCAGTATTCTTTTATCCGTTTCCGATAGTTCAATCGTTCCGTCAAGTTGGTTCGCCTGCTGTGCCGACACTTCGATCGGACAGAAAAAGACCAACGCGACCATTAACCACATGATGGATTTTCCCATTATTTTCTCCTGAAAGCGTACTTGAAATGGCCGTTTTTCTCGGCCTTCACAAGCTACAACGCTCGCTTCGCAGCATCTTACAGCTAAATTTCATTTTTTCTTCGCTTCCCAGAATACCGCGTTTTCAAGACTCTCAAGAACAATCTGCCTAGGGTTCGAAGTCTATGAAATGATGTACAAAATTCAGTACTCCATTTCGTGTCGTTGAGTCATTAGCTTACGCTCTTTGGAGCTTTGCTTAAAATTTCGAACCCGGGTAGCACTGATGCCACAAATAAAAACTGACTGCTCTGCAACCAAACGCGTCAGATTGATCATCGTGTTGCTGACAGTTTTCTTAATGTCACAGGTCTCCGTTGCCCAACAAAGCGACACTAAAGTACGGCCGGTTTTCGATGAGACTTTTCTGCACTGGCCCGTCCAGTTGAAAACAAATGGTCGGGTCATCATCAATCGAAAAATGACCGACTTCAAACCCGTCGACCGTCTTTTGCGTCGAGTCGTTCGAGGCAAAAAAGTTGTTTCGTTTGCAACGGAAAAAGATACCCTAAGCACAAAGCTTGAGTCGTTGTCCGAAAAAGAAGACTATGCAAATTTAGATTGCGAAAATGCAAAGCTCCAATCAGCACTAACGGACTCGAACACGGTTTACCTTGCTGAAAACTGTTTCTCTACCGAAGAATTGCTCAACGCCAAAGAACAGTTCAACAATTTTGTACAGCTTGGAGGGAACTTGATCGTCGATGCGTCCATCGCCGAAGTTTTGGGATCTGCGACCGCTGGTGGTAAGCCTGGACTTAATCTGATTCCAGATTGCATATTGGATTGCTCGTTTGACGGATCGGAATCTTCAAAGCAGAAACTTGCAGAGAGCGTTGCGACTCCAAACCGAACTGTTGGAATCGGAATCGAACCCGAGGCCATGTTGGTCCTTACCGGTAGAAGGCTGTTTTCGTTTGGCAACGGTTCAACAACGCTTGCGATTCCAGCAAGCGAGTCTCAAACAGCGACATTTCAAAAACTGAGCCGGCAACGTTCGCGCAGCCAAGAATCAACCGTTGACTTGACGCAGTGGCGAAGAATGGCGATCGATCGAAATCTGCCGCCCTTCCCTCCTGAAAAGCCAAAGACTCCTTTCGTTGAAAACGGATCGCTCTACATCGTCGGCGGCGGTGGAACGCCGAAAGGGCTGATCAAGCAAATGATCGAAGAAGCCGGTGGGATTGAGAAAGCGAAATGCGTCTACATTCCGTGCAGCGAAGCCGATGACGCAGGGAAACAACATCGCATGGTCAGTGCATGGAAACGAATGGGAGTAAAACATGCCACCTTCATTCACACAAAGGATCGCAACAAAGCCAACTCGGATGAAACGTTTCTGAAACCGCTTAAGGACGCGACGCTGCTCTGGTTTGGCGGCGGGAGGCAATGGAACTTCGCCGATTCGTACTACGGAACCGAAGCCCATAGACTCATGAAAGAGGTACTCCATCGCGGCGGAGTGATCGGCGGATCGTCCGCAGGAGCTTCGATTCAAGGCCGCTTTTTGGCTCGGGCGACACCAATCGGAAATTCGAACATTCTGGCTCCCGGTTACGAGCGAGGCGGATTGGGATTCCTGTCAGGAGTCGCCATCGATCAGCACTTTTCGCAACGCAGTCGGCAAAAAGACATGACAGGCTTGGTCGAAACGTACCCGCAACTGCTGGGCATCGGAATTGATGAATCGACTGCGATCATCGTCCGAAAATCCCGCGCCGAAGTAGTTGGTCGCGGCAAAGTCTTCTTCTACGATCGCACCAAGCCCGTCGAAAAAGG
>CAZORS010000136.1:0-15050 GCA_964582025.1 uncultured Pirellulaceae bacterium
TCACAAACATCTCGTGATGCATCGCCGTACGTGATGCGTCTTCGGAATCTGAATCGTAGTCAACATGAACCAGACAAAAATAATTCAGGCAATCTATACGCTATTGTTTTGCAGCTTCGCATTTTCTGCAGGCAACGCACAAGCCCAGGACTCCGATGTCAACAGCACAGCCCCACCTCTGGTCACGCAGAGTTTGATCAACAGAGGCGAGCTAAATCGCTTGATGAATCAACCGGCTCGCAATGGCAATCCGTTGCGCAGATTGCAAACGCCGCCAGCGACTCCGATTCGCGACTCGTCCGTCAGGCAAGCATCGTGGCAAGAAGAATCGCCGCAGGTTTCGTCAGAAGCTTTTCACATCAACCAAGCAGCAACTCAGCCAACTGCTCCAACGCCGCAAGTGAATTCAAAACCGCAAGCGGCCACATCGCCTGCTCCAACCCCTGAAACGACTCCGTCTCCGATCGCGTTTGAACAAGAACCTCAACAACCAATGCAATTTGGACCGATGCCCAGCAATGGTTTGATGGATTATTGGAACGATCTGGACATGCTGCTGGAGATGACAACGGACGAACTGGAACAAAAGATCGCTCAAAAGAAAATCGAAATCGATTCGTCGCTGGGAATCGATGAATTGGCTAAGAATGAACGCCTGAAGCAATTGGCGATCGCCGAGGAAGCTTACAAACAGGCTCGGCAAAACGAAGCAGCCAAATCAGATTTTCAGGTTCGCGTGACCGAACTCGATGCGACTCTTCAACGGTTGCGGAGTGAGTCAAAACAGCAATCCGAATCGAGTCCCATCGACGCCAACGTCTCGATCGAGGAAATGCAAACGCAGCTTCGAAATGTACAGACGAAACTCGATCTCGAGAAAATTGGAGACCAGAAAACTCAGAACAAAATCAAACGCCGTGATGAACGCATGGCAAAAATCCCCGTCGATCGCCAACAACGACTCGAACAAGTCAATCAGCTTCACGAAGAACTGCTGCAGAAGCTCGCCTTGGGAACAGAAGATTTCGTCGCGCTACTCGCGATTCGTGCTCGCGAAATATCGGCCACCACTCATATTCAAAAACTGGAGCAGGAATCTGTCTGGCACGACCTTTCACAAGAAAAACTTCCGCTGGAGAAGACGATTCATCAACGCCAAATCCAACAATTGGAGCTGGAGTTGAAGTCTTGGAACACGGTCATCGCGAACCGTAAGAAAGCAGAACTCGAAAAGCAAATTCAACTCGCCCACCAAAAGGCAGTCGAATCCCATCCATCGCTTCGTGAACTTTCCGATCAAACGACGTTGCTCACGAGAGCCCGGTCTGAATTGGCGACGAAAATGGGCGAATTACAAAACGAACTTTTGATCGTCAGTAAACAAGAGGACGTTGTCGAGAAACAGCGAACGGATCTGGAAACCTCCATCAAGGAAATCGGCAAAGAGGACAGCAGTGGACTGCTCATCCAGGTTCACCGAAACCTGATTCGACCTTTCGAAGGAATGGCTCGAATTCAGGAAATGGAAAGCGAACTACGACTCAGTCGCGGAAAAGTCCTGAAGCTCAGAATGGAACAGGAACCACTCTCCCATCCTGAAACTTACATTTCCGACACGCTAGACATCCACCAAGACGTCGTCGTTGCAGACACCACGCTGACCGCATTGGCACACGAAGCGATTGAAACGCATCGCCAACAATTGACGGCACTGATAGGGGATAACGAAAGATATCAAAATTTGCTCAATGAAGTTCTACCAAGCCGCAAGAGTTTGTTAGTTGAAATCGCAGCAACTCGCAAATTCGTCAACACGCACGCGTTGTGGGTTCAGAGTTCCGATCCAGTTGGCTTGGATGTGTTGCAAAAGTCACGCGAAGGTGCAAAAGAATTCTTCGCTCCCGACCAATGGCAGGACTTAGGCGATTCAATCGTCGGTCGAATGAAGACTCGCCCCTACGAGTCAGCGGTTGGCATGCTCGGGTTGATGGTCGCGTTTGTTGTTGGTCGCAGGTTCAAAGGGTAGAACGTGGAAACTCAAAATCTCAACCACCCAATGGCCGACAACATCCGAGCGTTTTCTCGTTTCGGTCCGGCACTCGCAAGCGCCGTTCGCACGTTATGCAATGCTTCACTGGTTCCTATCCTGCTAATCGTACTTGCGACGCAAATGGCGCCGGCGTATGAACTGATGACACTCAAAGGCAGCGTACACCATGCGATTTGGGTCATCGTACCGATGTTGTTTCTCTCATTGCTGCTGCTGCATTCCTTTCGCAAAAATGGACTCGCGGAGAAACACTTCGGCTGGTCGAATCAGCTCTGTGAAGGAGTCCACACCGGCATGACATGCGTCATCTGGTTGGTGATGCCTCTTAAGTTCCTCACGGAGGCAATGGAAACATTTCAAAACGGAGCTTGGTACGACTCGCTAGGACGACTGATATTCACAGCAGCCTTGGTCGCAACATCTGTGTCACTCTACTTTATCGGTCGAGGTATCAATCGATGGCGCGAGTCGGTCTTGAAAGAAAATGGACTATCACGAACGCGCGCCCAACGAAAACAGTATCGCGAAAGCTTGCTCAACGGCGGACCCGTCGATGTCGACATGCTAACTGCCGACGCGTGGAAAGCTTCAATTCGCAAATTCACGCTGACCGTCGTCTCGTTGTTGCCAATGGTATTTGTAGGATTGTCCGTCGCTGGATATCACTTTACGGCGATGCAAATGACCAGACGCGCCATCTGGACAGTGTTGCTGGCTGGGTTAATCGCTGTTGTCGCCGGATTGATCAGCCGCATGTTGCTGGTGACTCAGTTTCGCGTCAGGCTTCGTCAGCTAAAGCGGAATGACACCGGACACATCGGCGAAGAAGAATCAATCAACATCGATGAAATCTCCTCCCAAGTAAATCAACTCATACGAGCCACGGCAATCGTTGCCGTGGTTGTGATTGGTTGGCAGATATGGTCAGAAGTTTCACCGACGATTCGTTTCCTGGACAGCGTAACGCTCTGGGACACAAAAAATGAAGCCGGCGAAATCATCCGTGGTACTCCGTACAGTCATGTATTGATGGCGCTAGGCACGCTCTGCATCACGTGGGTGCTAAGCCGCAACCTTCCGGGATTATTGGAATTAACGCTGATCGATCGGCTACCGTTTGACAAAGGCGGGCGGTACGCGATCTCCTTCGTCGTACGGTACATGGTCGGCTTGCTTGGAATCTTGCTGGCCTGCAACATCGTCGGATTCTCGTGGTCGAGTGTCCAATGGCTTGCTGGAGCTCTAGCGCTGGGGCTGGGGTTTGGATTGCAGGAAGTGTTCGCCAACCTTGTTTCTGGACTCATCATCCTGATCGAACGACCGGTTCGCGTTGGCGACTTCGTCACGATCAACGGCATAACGGGCACCGTAACCCAAATGCAACTTCGAGCCACAACAATTCGCGACCTCGATATGCGAGAACTTATTGTGCCGAACAAAAAATTCATCACCGAAGATGTCATGAACTGGACCCTCAGTGATCAGTTGGCTCGACTGATTCTTGACGTTGGCGTGGCGTATGAGTCCGACACACAGAAAGTACAAAACGCATTGATGTTGATCGCAAATCGACATCCTCTGGTCCTACGCAACCCAAGTCCAGAAGTCATCTTCGAGACGTTTGGTGATTCAACATTGAACTTTCAGTTGCGTGTTATCCTGCCACGTCGCGACCTCTTCCCTCGCGTAAAGCACGAAATCAACATGGCGATCAACGCTGATTTCAAAGAGCAAGGTATCGAGATTGCGTTTCCTCAACGAGAGATTCGAGTTAAGGCAGAAGCAGTCGGCGCCTTGGCACAGAATCGCGACGCAGCTTAGCGAACATCCGCATGTTGTTCGTAGTCAATCCCTTTAGGGATGTTTTGCATTGCGCGAGCCGCCCCAACACGACACACACCTAAAGGCGTTAACTACAAACACCATGCAACGCCAGCAACTTGGCAATTCATTCGTTTGATGTCAAAATATCTTCTTCACGAGTCTCACGGAGGGGTCGGTTGGCAGAGCTGCTCACAACACGGACAAGAGAATTCGAAGGGTTTGGTCCTTCGATTCTGTCCAAAGTTGCGCGCGACGAAACCGCTGGATCATCGATCCCGAAAGACCGCCTGGAAGCCCGAGCCATGCTGCACGATCTTTGCCCCGTTACGCCAGGAGTCTACGGTTGGCTCGATAACAACAATCAGATTTGTTATGTCGGAAAATCAAAATGCCTTCGCAAACGGTTATTGTCGTACTTCGCCAAAACTCCCACCGACAAAAAAACCGTCCGCATCGTTCAACACAGCCATCGACTCGTTTGGGAACCCGTTTCGCACGAACTGCTGGCGCTGATTCGCGAACAAGAACTTATCTACCGTTGGCGACCTGAATTCAACACACAAGGCCAGCCTGTAAAGCGACAGCCCGCGTTCTTGTGCATATCAGGCGGCGTAGCTCCGAACGTATTCTTCACCCGCCGCGTTACGCCGAACTCTGAGTTCTCGATCGGGCCAATTTCCGGTACCGGAAGGCTACGAGCCGCGGTCGAAAGCATGAATCAAGTTTTCAATTTACGCGATTGCCCAGACAAAACACAGTTTTCCTACAACGAACAGATGAAGCTGTTCGACATTCCATCTTCCGCGAAATGCATTCGCTTCGAATTGAACTCCTGCCCTGGACCGTGTGCCGGGCTATGCGATCGGAACGACTATTTTGGCAACGTGCAACAAGCGATGGACTTTCTGATCGGCGGCGTCACATCGAAACAGACACTCGACCGTCTACAGAATCAAATGAAGGAAGCTTCGCTGTCGCAGAGTTTTGAACGCGCGACCGTATTGCGAGATCACTTCCAGAATCTACGGTGGCTATCGAGACGATTGAAGCAACTTGAATCCGCTCAACGAACACTCAACGGAGTCCTGCCCATCACCGGCAAGAACTATCAGAAACTGTGGCTCGTCCTACGCGGCGGACGATTGATCGGATCCGCAGCGGCGCCTCGGGATGAGAAACGACGTGCAACGGCGAGCAAACGCCTTGAACAGATTCAACATCAGGATCTCGGTTTGCCGACGAACCTGATGGAAATGAATCTGCAGATGATTGTGATGTCTTGGTTTCGAAAGTATCCCAAGTACAAACAGCAATTGATTAGCTTCGACGAGGCGATTGAACTCTGTCGGGCCGAACGGCGATAGCAGCTTGTCACATCGCTATGCTCTGAGTTTAATGCGGTGATCCAATACAAGCCCGAAGCGCAAGTTTTGAAGTTGCACATAATACGAGCCCGAAGCGCAAGAGCGCAAGCGAGTGGTTTTTCCTGCACTCCAGAACCACTCGCTTGCGCTCTTGCGCTGCGGGCTTCGGGCTTGTGTTGGGTGTTCTCTGGACATAAAGCATGCCGTTAGATATGGTCGGCTCAACCGGTAAGGGCTTCAGCTCTAGAATAGAACACTGGAAAGACTAGCCAGCAAAGATCTGCGTTGCCCACCACGTGTCGCCGACTTTCACGATTCCGATACCGACTTCCAACAGGTCAGACCTGAGCATCACAGCATTGTCCGAACTGTTGTTTCTCCACAAGTTGTGAAAGTAGTTTGCAACTTCGACAGCCGACTGTCCCGAATCAGCGACTGAGCCAACGTTTTCAGCAGTGACTGTTCTGTCCCCCGTCAAAAGCGACTGCTGATCGGTCACTGACGAGTTTGAGACCCGATTTGCCAGGGCCATTCTTTGAGACCAGTCGAGGGCGTAGTCCGAAAGGTCCGAAGGCTTTGAAAGAGCAACTTCCGAATTCGCAACGCGATAGCCGTTCAACGTGGAGTAGTTGATCTCGGCTTGTACAGAGTTGTTTGCCTGACTGGCGGAAATTCTACGGTCATCGAATTCAACCCACGTGGCGCTAACTACCAGTTCGTTTTGAACTCGAGTTCCACTGGCATCCGCCCTTACGTCTGCCGGATTGAAGTTGCCAGAGTAGACGATCGTGTCGACTCCGTCACCAGCATTGAAGAAGTCAACGCCGCCGCCTCCTTCTAGGGTATCGTTGCCGCCAGCGCCGGTCATGTAGTCGCCTTTGCCACCACCAGTCAATGTGTCGTTGCCGGCTTGACCATGCATTCGGTTTTCTCCCGATCCACCGGTCATGATGTCATCACCGTCTCCACCGTAGAAGATATCGAGCCCCGAGCTTCCGAAGAACGTGTCGTCCCCGCCGTGCCCCATCGCCAAATCACCTTGGGCAAAAGTTCCCCCTTCGACGCCACCAGATCCCGTATAAATAATGTCGTCGCCACCGAGTGCATAGATTTTGTCAGCGCCTCCTTCACCATAGATTTCGTCTACGTCTGGGCTTCCATAAATTGTGTCGTTTCCAGCGCCGCCGTAGATCGTGTTTGTCCCTGCCGTTCCGAACATTCGATCGTTACCGTCTCCACCCTCAAGAGTGTCGTTACCATTGGCTCCGACGATACGATCATCTCCTTCAAGACCTTGGATGGTGTCGTTCCCCGAACCGCCCACGAGATCATCATCGCCGCTGCCGCCGATTAAGGTATCATTGCCAAGCTGACCATACATCGTTGTTGAGAGCGACGAAAGATTCGTGAAAGTATCGTCTCCGTCGTAGCCAATAAAAACAATGTCCGTGATCTCAGAACTCGCTTCAGAAAATGAAACGCCATCGATCGACGCGGAAACAGTGCCATTGGAGAGACTGACTTGGCCGACGTTGCTACCGCTGTCTCCTCCGATATACAGAACTCCAGTGTCGACGTTGTGATAAATACTGGCTAAGAGATTTTTGGCTTCCAACTTCTCGTAAGTTGATGACTGGAATTTACGACGAGAGCGGGAATTTTTGTTCATTTGATTCGTCCAAGTTGCGATAACAGTCGGCTCTGCAAAGCCACGCAGAATTTAAGCTAACGTTCTTGTTCCTTTGCCCCACCTAGGCCGGCGAGAGACACCATAGAACCCTAACTCCATTATCTGCAAGCCCCTGCGAAGGTCCACAACTTTTCCAAAAACGGGTAATCGAAACCCTCGAATTGTTGCTTTTTGTCAACGTGAGCTCTCATCTGGGACAGAATGAACTACTTGTTATCATGACGGACTTTCAATCGATCTCTTGGCCCTGCCAGATACTATGACCGTTCGCACTCGATTCGCTCCCTCTCCAACCGGCTACCTTCATATCGGAGGCGTCCGAACCGCACTCTTCAATTGGTTGTTGGCTCGACAGGCCGGCGGGCAATTCATTTTGCGAATTGACGATACCGACCAAAAACGTAACCAAGAAGAAGCACTCCAGCCGATCCTAGACGGATTCCGCTGGCTGGGGTTGGATTGGGACGAAGGCCCCGAAGTCGGCGGTCCCCACGGACCGTATTTTCAATCAGAGCGGCTCGACAAATATCAGGCCGCCGTTGCAAAGCTGGTTGAATCCGGACACGCTTATCGCGACTTCTCCAAGCCGGAAGAATTTACGGCGGAGCGAGAGACAGCCGAAAAAGCCAAAACGCAATTTCACTACAGCCGCAAATGGATGGCGGAATCGGACGAACAAGCTGCCGCCTTCGAAGCCGAAGGGCGGAAGTGCGTGGTCCGTTTGAAGATGCCACGAGAGGGAACCTGCGAATTCACTGATCACGTCCGTGGAGAAATGTCGATCGAATGGGCCACCGAATCCGATCACGTCATCCAACGAGCCAACGGAACAAGCACCTACCACTTGGCCAACGTCGTCGACGATCACGACTTCGAAATCACCCACGTGATCCGCGCCGTCGAACATCTCTCCAACACGCCGCGACAGATCTTCATCGCTCAAGGACTCGGCTACGACTTGCCGCAGTACGCTCACATTCCTTTCGTCGCCGAACCGGGCAGCAAGAAGAAGCTCAGCAAACGAGACATCGAAAAGTACCTCAACAATAAAGACTTCAAACGGCTATACACTTCCGGCGCCAACATCGCCGAACGAATCGGACTCGAGATCAGCCCCGCGACGTTCAATCCGGTCTTGGTGGACTTCTACAAGGAAGCTGGCTTCCTCCCGAACGCGATCAACAACTATCTGTTGCTGCTCGGCTGGTCGTTAGATGATTCAACGGAAGAATTCACCCGCGAAGAGATGATCGAAAAGTTTTCTCTTGAGCGAATTGTAAAATCACCTGCCAGTTTCGATCCTCAGAAGCTAACCGCGTTTCAAGGACGAGACTTTGATGCCCTTCCGATCAAACGGAAGATCAAAATGTGCATTCCATATCTGCAGAAGGCTGGCTTGCTGCCCAATCCCGTCGACTGCGACGTAACGTTGATCACCCAAGTCATCGAAGCCGCCGGCGATCGCTTGGTGATGGCTGGCGATATTTTAAACTTCGATGATTTCTTCCGTCCGGATGGTTGGGAACTTGAGTTTAACGACAAGGCATTTCAAAAGCGTTTGGTTAAACCAGAAAGGGCAGGGGAGCTGTTGGAGAAGTGCCGCGACATGCTTGCCGAAACTTCCGACTATACCGCCGAACCATTGGAATCCGCCATCAAAGCTTGGTGCGAAACCGAAGGCATCGGGATCGGCGACATCGTCCATGCATTGAGAGTCGGAACAACTGGTAAGGCTTCCGGTTTTGGGATGTTTGACATCCTCGCAACGTTGGGTAGAGAAAAAGTTACCGAGCGAATCAACCAGACGTTGGCGAAACTTAAGACGGCATAGTAACCGCTGCTTTCTGTACCCGAGCAATAGCTCCGCACGCCAACCTACAAAAAACCGAATCGCTTGACTCTTTCCTTCCATCGATTTAAGTGATCCTCGTTGAGTTGCGATCTAGATTTTCGCTGCTCGAATGCTTGTGCTTGCACTTCTGGGGTCGTGTTCTTAATTCGTCCAGCTTCAACTTGCTTTCCCGTCAGAAAGACGGATGAGTTTGAGCTTTCATCAAACGAGAAATTGGGATCACCAATTCGACGAAGCACCGTTGGGTGCCCCATCGATTGCGTAAGGACAAACTGACCGTCTTGCGTGGTTCGGATGAAATTTCAAATGACGAATGACTTGCAAGTCATTCTTCGACACGAGATAGACTTGTGATCCAACTGCCACATTGATTCCGTTTTCGGCCATCTTCCCGGCGCTGACGAATCTGTTCTTCTGCCCTTTCTCCATCGCTTTGAGTGCAATTGTTGCCAGATCGAAAGGAATCTGATCGTCAAACACCTTTGGTGATTGGGGCTCATCATTCATCACCTGATTCAGCACCATCCGATTGCTACCGCGAAACGGAAGCTGTCCGGTCAGCAGTCGATAGAGCATTCCACCAGCACAGTAAACGTCGCTCTTGGTGTTGACGCGACTGTGGCTGGCGTGCCGATGATTTCACCTTCACGCGTCATCGTAAAATCAGGTTCCAAATCACGTGCTAAACCAAAGTCAACGAGAAAAGGTTCTCCGTGCTCATCAAGCAGAACATTGCTTGGCTTTACGTCACGATGAATGAGTCCAGCTTCGTGAGCATAGTGCAGGGCACGGCCGCAACCCGAAGACGCTCCGCCAGCAACGGCGCTAGATCTGGATGTGCTTCGAGCAACTCGGCGACTCGTTCGGCTTCGTCACCTTCTGCACTTTCCGCGAAAACTGCTCGACGATTTCTTCAACTCGTCGATCTCTACTTGAGTCACCGCTGGACATAACAGGGACAGAATTACACATCCCCGCACCCTTTGAATGTATCGGGCTGCTGGCGACGACTCAAGCAAATTGCGATTAGATGCAAATTTATTCGCTGGGCTTCGCTTGACAATTCCCCACGTCATCACAGCGCGACCACCGATGAAACCCGCCAAAACACATTAAACGAAACGCACAACCGCGGGCCAAACCGACGAACCAATCTCGTACGAATTAGCTCCTTTAGGTATAACACTCGCTTAATGCTCGAAACACGAATGACTCAAAAACAATGTCTGAAGAACCCAAAGAAGAAAAACTCGACTTCGTCCGTCAGATCGTCGCCGATGATATTGCCAACAAAAAAAACAATGGCCAAATCCAAACTCGGTTTCCGCCAGAGCCCAATGGCTATTTGCACATCGGCCACGCTAAATCGATCTGCTTGAACTTTGGAATCGCCAATCAGTTCGGCGGCAAATGCAACTTGCGGTTCGACGACACGAATCCGGAAAAGGAAGACACTGAATTCGTCGAAGCAATCGAAGAAGATGTTCGCTGGCTAGGATTCGAATGGGATCAAAAACTGTTCGCGTCCGATTACTTTAATCAGCTCTACGATTGGGCCGTACAGTTGATCAAGGACGGTAAAGCTTACGTTTGCGATTTGACGTTCGAAGAAGTTCGCGAATATCGTGCCGGTTGGAACAAGGAAGGCAAGGACAGTCCGCATCGCGACCGGAGCGTGGAAGAGAATCTGGATCTGTTTGAGCGGATGAAAAATGGCGAATTCAAGGACGGAGAGAAATCGCTGCGTGCCAAGATTGACAACAGTTCGCCAAACATGAACCTTCGCGATCCAGCGATGTACCGAATTCGTCACGCTCATCACCATCGCACCGGCGACACATGGTGCATCTACCCGACTTACGATTTCACGCACGGCCAAAGTGATTCACTTGAAGGAATCACGCATTCGCTTTGTACGCTGGAGTTCGAAAACCACCGACCGCTCTACGACTGGTACATCGAATCGCTTGGCATTCATCATCCGCAGCAGATCGAATTCGCGAGACTGAACCTTAGCTACACCGTAATGAGCAAACGCAAGTTGCTTGAACTGGTGCAGAACAATCTTGTTTCGGGATGGGACGATCCGCGGATGCCAACGATTGTCGGCATGCGACGGCGAGGCGTCACACCAGAAGCGTTGCGCAACTTCTGTGATCGCATCGGCATCACGAAGTTCAATGGCTTGACCGAATTGCCGCTGCTGGAATTGTGCATTCGAGACCATCTGAACCGAACGGCGAATCGAGCGATGGCGGTGCTGGATCCGTTGAAAGTCGTGATTACGAATTATCCAGAAGGCGAAACGGAAATGCGTCAAGCGACGAACAATCCCGAAGATGAATCAGCCGGAATTCGCGAGATGCCATTCAGTCGCGAACTGTACATCGAACGCAAGGACTTCCGTGAAGAAGCGAACAAGAAGTACTTTGGCTTGACCGTCGACAAAGAGGTCCGGTTCAAGAACGCCTTCTTTGTGAAGTGCAACGAAGCGATCAAGGACGCCGACGGAAACGTTGTCGAACTGCGTTGCACTTATGATCCAGAAACTTCTGGCGGCAAAGCTCCCAACGGTCGCAAAGTGAAAGGCACACTTCATTGGGTCAGCGCTGCACATGCGATCGATGCGGAAGTACGACTCTACGATGTGCTGTTCACTCAGGAGAAACCTGAAGACGTTCCAGAAGGAAAAGACTGGAAGGATTTCCTGAACCCAGATTCACTGAAAGTGATCACCGCCAAGCTAGAGCCGTCGCTTGCGGAAGCGAAGGTCGGAGATCGATTTCAGTTCGAGCGAATGGGATATTTCTGCAAGGACAAGGATTCAGAGCCGGGCAAACCTGTCTTCAATCGAACCGTGACGCTGAAAGACGGCTTCAAGAAGGCCAAGAAAAAGGCTTAGGCTTGTTTTTCGTTTGCCCACACACCGCGGCTCAATACAATTGAGTTACTTGAACTTATTCGAAAGCACACATGGCCAGCGCACCAAAGCTATTAACTGCAGCCGACTACTGGAAGGTTGAGAAAGACTCGGAGATCCGGCACGAGTTGTTCCAAGGCGAAATTTTTGCCATGACCGGAGGTTCTCCAAAGCACGCATTGATCGCGGCGAACTTCATTGGAATTGCAAGGAATGCGCTCGAAGGCGGACCCTGCGTTGTATACACCGGTGACCTTCGCATCAAGGTCAAGGTGACAGGCCTACACACTTACCCGGACGCGTCAATCATCTGTGGCGAACTTGAACTGGACGAAGCCGTGCCGCACACGGTTCTCAATCCGACCGTTCTGGTGGAAGTACTTTCCGATTCGACCGAAAAGTATGATCGCGGTACCAAGTCATCCAACTATCGCAAGATCGAATCGCTTCAGGAACTCTTGCTGGTAAGCCAGGATCAACCACTGGTTGAAAGGTATGCGCGAACCGAAACAGGCTGGCTCTTGACCGAAGTAGCCGGGCTCGACGCCAGCCTGAATTTGGAAAGCGTGAAATCAACGCTTGCTCTATCAGATCTTTATCGAGCAGTCAGCTTCGAGCAAGCAGAATAGTCGCTGGACAGGTATGACGCATATTCAACGGATTTATGTTTGACTGACTTATCCAAGGTGACGCCAGATGAAACCCGAGAATCAGATTAATGCCGGACTCATTCTCCTTTTGCATTCTTTGTTGATCGCGATCGGAATGGTGGTGACTTACGTCATTCCCTCCACCGATGGGCGACCGGCTTCGATTGGCCTCTCATTTTCCGATCTTCGTACTCAACGTCATTCCGACGAGGAGCTTCAATCTTGGTTGAGTTTCCTTGAGTTGCCACACAAGGAAATGTTGGTCAGCAAAGAGACCCTCGCCGCGGTTCTGAAGAAAGACAAAACGCTGGCTTATCTGGACTTCTTCCACGACGTCGCAGCCAGTGATCGCGCAGACTATCTTGCTCAGCGGCTATCAGCAACCGAAAACGATGACTTGCCTTACCATTGGAATCTCTCAATACGAGGCGCCAACAACGAGGAAACGAACACTCTCCTCTCTGCGTTGAAGCTTACTCACGAAAGAAAGCTACAGGAGATCGGTGCGGCCAGCGAACCTCCCATCAATGTGGATGACTTGGCGATCGACGAAGCGCCTCAGTTCCAATTTGGAAGAGCATGCTCTCCAGTAGTGGGGGCGTTTGGGGCAGCGATTCTGGTGGTCGTGGCCTGGTCAACGTGTATGCCGAACCAACGGAAAATTCCTTTTGCAGCTTCGATCAGCCAACTGCTGCTCGCGTCTTCGGTATTGGCATTCGCTGGAGCCGGAATTGGCTTCGTGGTCGGAGCCAACACCAGCAAAGAGTATGAAAGCGAGTTGGTACTGCAGGTTCGAGAACTTGGATCTCCGTTCGGTGGCAAGCGGTCTCTAGAAGCCCGATTCTTAAAAGGTGAATTGAGTACGAAGCTCAGGGTCACAAACCACCTTAGTCACTTGAAAAGCAAATCCATCATTTCGGAGTTAGTGAAACGAAAAGGAATGGCTGCTTGGAGCTCATTCGAACACGTGGCACGCAACCCGTTTTCTCAGAACGAAAACGAAGGCGAAAACCAAGACGAAGCAGAACTTGATTTACTGTGCGACTACATTCTGGATCGGCTAGAAATTGAACAGGATGAACAAGCACCGGAGATCTATACTCTTCGATTCCGTTGCGCAGGCAAGGTTGAGTCGGCGAGCCTTCTTATGTCGCTCATAAATTCCTTCAGCGACCGCATGGATCGACAGGCTGAAGAAACCGAATTCGGCTCACAGTTAGCAAACAGATATCTGGTCGAGCGATTGTCTCTTCCGGACCCCGAGAAAGTATCGTTGTCCAGCATCGCCTCAAAAACCGCATTTGAAGGTGCTCTGATCGGTGCCATCTTCTCGTTGGTGACGCTCTCATCAACCAGAGTACTCGCGGGATCACCGCCTGTTTAAGCTCTGAATTCTTCAGGTGAGCCCACATCGTTGCCGCGGTTCGCTACAATTCATGGTCCGCCATATTTCACCAATTGAGTCCACCATGAATCCTAAAAAGGCATTCGTTCCAATCTGTTTCGCAGTATGCTTTTGCCTATTGTGTGCGTTTGCCCAACGAGGGAACGCACAACAGAATTGGCCTGAATTTCGTGGGCCGACCGCAGACGGACATGCGGATGAAGCGCAACTTCCCGTTGAATTTGATGAATCCAAAATCTCATGGGAGCTCCCGATCCACGGCAAAGGCTGGTCTTCGCCTGTGATTTGGGATGATCAAATCTGGCTCACCACTGCGACCGAAGACGGGAAAAAAATGTCGGTCATCGGCGTCGCGCTCGCATCCGGGAAAATGATTCACGACTTCGTGATCTTCGAAAACGCAGATCCTCAATTTTGCCACCCAACGAACAGCTACGCCAGTTCGACGCCCGCAATCGAAGCAGGGCGACTTTATGTGCACTTTGGCAGCTACGGCACGGCATGTATCGACACCGATTCAGCAAAAGTCATCTGGCAACGTCGTGATTTGGAGTGCGATCATTTTCGTGGACCGGCGTCGTCTCCAATTTTACACAAAGATCTGTTGATCGTCGCATTCGATGGAGCCGACCAACAATACGTCGCAGCCTTAAACAAAACGACAGGGGAAACGGTTTGGAAGAAAGACCGCGACATCAATTACCCATCGGAAAACGGCGACTATAAGAAAGCGTATGGCACTGGAGCGATCTTCGAAGTCAATGGCAAGCCGCTGTTGATCTACCCAAGTGCCATCGCGACGATTGCTTACGATCCGATGACGGGAGAACAAGTCTGGATTGCGTATCATGAAGGCATGAATGTTTCTGCACGACCACTGATGACCGACGACGGACTGGTGATCCTGACCAATGGGATGGGCAAGATGATCGCGATCAAGCCTGATGGAAAAGGTGACATCAGTGAGACTCACGTCGCGTGGCAAGCCATCAAAGCGATTCCTCGCAAGTCGACACCGATTATCGTTGGCGGCCACATGTATCAAAACGAAGACAAAGGAATACTCTCTTGCGTCGACCCAGCGACTGGAGAGGTCGCTTGGCGAAAACGAGTCGGCGGAACGTATGCGGCGTCGCCAATTTTCGCAAACGGAAAACTATATTTCTTCTCGGGCCAAGGAAAAATCCATGTACTCAACCCCAGCAAAACGTTTGACCTTCAGACTGAAGCTCAGCTGGGAGATGGTTTCAATGCCTCCCCCGCGGTCAGCGGAAATCGACTGGTGTTGCGATCGA
>CAZORS010000137.1:0-10450 GCA_964582025.1 uncultured Pirellulaceae bacterium
CCCAAATCAGAAAGCGGTCCAATCACCACCTGATTTTTCGATGGCTTAATCTGCACAACAAAATATGGCTCGCCCATCGCGACACCCAAACCGCGACGCTGGCCGATCGTGTAACCTTCGATTCCCGGATGCTGTCCGACAACTTTGCCTTCGGTCGTCACGATGTCTCCCGCGGTTGGTTCTGAATCGGCACCGCGGCGTGAACGCACAAACTGATCGTGCTTTCCAGATGTCACAAAACAGATTTCTTGCGAGTCCTTCTTTTCGGCGACGTTGAGTCCGAGCGTGCCTGCGATCTCACGAATCTTTGGTTTGTCGTAGCCACCAACTGGCAGCAACATTCGCGAAAGATACTTTTGCTTGATGCCAAACAGCACGTAGCTCTGATCCTTGCCCGCATCAACGCCACGAGTCAGCGATGGACCATCGTCACCATGAGCCAATTGGGCGTAGTGGCCTGTTGCGAGGAACTCTGCGCCAACACTGTCGGCGTAATCGAACAGCTTTCCGAACTTGATGCGATTATTGCACATCACGCAAGGATTCGGAGTTCGCCCGATCGAATACTCCTCCACAAAGTAATCGATGATCCCGCGGAACTCGGCTTCAAGGTTTAGAGCGTAGAATGGGATGTTCAAACGCTCCGCAACACGGCGACCGTCTTCGGCATCCGACGCGCTGCAGCAACCTTGCTTGTGATCTGCTCGCTGGTTCAGGATCGGCAGCAGCGGCGATGACGTCTTGTCTTGACCGTCGATCGCGCAGGCTTCGACGGCCTCTTCGCCATGGCGCATAAACACGCCGATCACTTCGTGACCTTGTTCGAGTAGTAGATGAGCTGCGACGCTGGAATCAACGCCGCCAGACATGGCGAGTACGACGCGGGACATAAGAATTGTGAATTATGAATTGAGAATTACAAATTGAAGGTCGGAAACGGGATTTTGAAACAATCAGTACTCAATACCGCAACCCACGGGCGACTTTCGGGCAGCAATTCCCGCTTCCGAATTCTGACCTCCCATTCCGAATTCCGACCTCGTCCAAATTGTACCCGACCGCTATGATTTCGGCTCCAATATTCACACACCGGCACAGATTCCATGGCAACTCGTTCAGACATTCGCAACATCGTCATCATCGCACACGTCGATCATGGCAAAACGACGCTGGTCGATTGCTTGCTGCGGCAGAGCGGACAGTTCCGTGACACGCAACTTCAAGGAGAGCGAATCCTTGATTCAGGTGACCTAGAAAAAGAGCGTGGCATCACGATTTTGGCGAAAAACATATCGCTGAACTATAAAGGCACCAAGATCAACATCATCGACACGCCAGGTCACGCGGACTTTGGCGGCGAAGTCGAACGAGTTCTGCAAATGGCCGACGGAGCACTTTTGTTGGTTGACGCCGCCGAAGGACCGATGCCGCAAACGCGTTTCGTTTTGGGAAAAGCCCTCGAAGCGGGACTCAAGCCGATGGTCGTCGTCAACAAAGTCGACCGTCCCGATGCAAGGACTCTCGAAGTCGTCGACGAAGCGATCGAGCTCATTTGCGAAATGGGCGGCGACGACTATCTGGACAACTTTAACTATATTTTTGCTTCTGCCAAAGAAGGGTTCTCGACCCATGACATTGAGAAAATGTCAGGCGACATGAACCCGCTGTTGGACATGGTGATGGAAAACGTGCCGCCGCCAGAAATTGAGCCCGGCGATTTCCAAATGCTGGTCACCACAATGGACTGGTCCGAGTTCGTTGGTCGAATCGCCGTCGGTCGCATCCGTCGCGGCAGTGTCAAGAAAGGCCAATCGGTCACCGTCGTTCAAGCTGGCGGCAAAATTGTGAACGCGAAAATCAATTCGGTCAACGTGTTCGATAAACTCGGACGCGTGGAAGTCGAATCCGCCGAAGCCGGCGACGTCGTTGCGCTAACCGGCCTGGAGTCGATCGAGATCGGCGACACGATTTGTCAGCACGACCTACCTGACGCGCTACCAAGGATCGAAGTCGACGAACCGACGCTGGAAATGGTGTTCACGATCAACAGCTCTCCGCTGGCGGGCAAGGAAGGCAAGTACGTTACCAGCCGACAGCTTCGCGAACGATTGATGAAAGAACTCGATCGCAACGTTGCACTACGCGTTCGCCAACTTGAAAGCGGAGACGCGTTTGCGGTTTCTGGTCGCGGAATTTTGCACTTGGCCGTGCTGATCGAAACAATGCGACGCGAAGGCTTTGAGCTTTCCGTTGGCAAGCCGCAAGTCGTCCTGAAAGAAATCGACGGCGTTAAGTCAGAACCATTTGAAACGCTTGTTGTGGAAGTTCCCACGGACAAATTCGGACCTGTGATGGAAATGGTCGGAAACCGTCGAGGCGAACTTTTGGAAATGTCGGCACGCGGCGAATTCACTCAAGCCAACTTTGTGATTCCTTCGCGTGGCTTGATCGGTGCACGAACTCGCTTGCTCAACGCGACTCAGGGAACCGCGATCATCAACCATCGTTTTCTCGAATTCCGTCCGATGGAAGGCGAGATTCCTTCCCGCAGTAACGGCGCCGCGATATCCATGGCGGCTGGCAAAGCGGTTGGATTTGCTCTGTTCAACTTGCAGCAGCGATTCGAAATGTTCGTCAGTCCTGGCGACAAAGTTTACGAAGGCATGATCGTCGGTGAAAACTCACGTGCGAATGACTTGGCGGTTAATCCAACCAAAGAAAAACAGCTGACAAACATTCGTGCGTCGGGAAGTGACGATAACATTTTGCTCAAGCCGCCACGCTTGTTCAGCCTTGAAGCGGCCTTGGAATACGTTGAAGAAGATGAGCTTGTGGAAATCACGCCGACCACGATTCGATTGCGTAAATGGTTGTTGAAGGAATCGGATCGCAAACGGAAGTCGCGTTTGGCTGGTGCGAAGTAGTGTGTTGATCACCCTCCCTCTGGGAGGGTCAGACGCGAGGAACGAGCGGCTGGGGAGGGTGAAGCTGTTTGTGCTTTCCATTGCCGAGTTTCAACATCCGCGCCCTCCCCGTCGCTTAGGCTCCGCCCCTTCCAGAGGGCATTGGTGTCTACGCAAGTTGGAACGACGAAACATTGGCTCCCCTCGCCCCGTGAATTCGGACCTAGAAGCTAGGCTTCGAGATCTAATGTTGACCGAATTCGCGGGGAGAGGGGCTGGGGGTGAGGGGCAAACGTTTTGCGTTAATCCACGAGTTAAACGAGTGTGTAGCTTACGGCAAGTGTAGTTCAGGAACCCCAGAAGCCGACCGGACTTCCCTCACCCCCGACCCCTCTCCCAAAAATTCGAACAACATTTGATCAGCAAAAATTGTGTTGGGGTTCGAATTTTCGGGAGAGGGGAGCCAAATAATTTGTGTAGACACCAATGCCCAAAGGGAGGGTGATGTTGGATGCAGCTAGTTCTTGCTTTGCTTTTCCATCATTTCACGCCGCTTTTTCCCCATCTGTTCATCGGCGTCGCGCTGATTTTCACTTTGCTTCTTCATCATTTCTATTCTGGCTTTGCGCTGATTGGCCTGTTGGTCGTACTCGTCACCGAAGATCTCTTTCATTTTTTCCTTTTGCTCAGTCGTCAACGCGCTCATTATTTTTTCATTGGCCTTCTTTTTGGCATCCGCAACGGTTGTGTAGTATTCCTTTCTTGCTTCCTTAATCGTATCGATTAGGCGTTTCTTCTCTTCAGCTGACAAACCTAATTCGTCGGCAAACGACGCAGCAATACCGAACTCATCCTGAAACTGATTGCTATATCTAGCACCCTGTCGCTTCGAAATTTGTTTCAATCGTTTGATTTGGTGGGGCAACAAAACTTCCGCTGCCTGATCCATGTAGCTTTCAGAAAATTCTCTGTTGCGATCTTGGTAGTCCTTACCAAGCTCCGCGGCTTCCGCATTCTTGCCTTCTTTAACAAGCTTTTGAATCTCGATTCCAATCTGCCCATTCTCTCTGTGAAATTCCATCATTTCTTTCTGATAGTCCTGAGCCAGTTCTTTCACGCTTTCGACTTGATCGTCAACGATTTCAAGCTCTTTTCTCAATTCACCGTTGAATCCGAGCTGCATCAATTGATTCATAAACATCTGCGTCTCCATCATTTTGGCCTGCCGCTCTCGAGCCTTGGCCATGGCATCCTCTTGCTGGGCCAACGATGGAATCGCAAAAATCAATACGATTGCAATTGAGAACAACATGCAAACTGGATTGCGGTGATTTCGAAAGACGATTTTGTTCATGGCAATGTCATTTGGTTGGAACGAGGGTATTGACGATTGTTCGCAAGAGATACGAAACTCTTGCGAACTTGGTCAGGTTAACAACCTAGAAGCCGCAATTCCACAACTTTTACTGCTTTCGCGTCAGCCAACTTATGACCAAAGAATCTGAATTCGAGATCCACCTATTCACCGACGGAGGATGCAGCGGCAATCCCGGACCCGGCGGCTGGGCATACCTGATGCGGCACTTGCCTAGCGGTAAAGAAATTGAAAATTCAGGAGCTGAGGAACTTACAACGAATAATCAAATGGAGTTGCAAGCAGTCATTCAGGGACTCACATCACTCAAACGCCCTTGCCGTGTCGAATTATTTACTGATTCGACGTACGTTGGCAAAGGGATGACGGAATGGATGCCGAAGTGGAAGAGCAACAATTGGCAGCGACGCGACAACGGAAAGTTTGTACCGGTCAAGAACGTCGAGCTTTGGCAACAGCTGGACGAACAACTACAGAGGCATAAAGTTAAGTACACTTGGGTGAAAGGGCACAGCGAACACCCCGAAAACGACCGCGTGGATGAACTGGCGGTTGAAGCGTATCAAAAGTATTTGTAGCAGAAATGCCTTTCAACATGCTGAAAAGTATTCGTTTAACGTCAAGCCGCAGGCGTCAGCGTTTCGCGCTTCCAAAACGCCGACGCCTGCGGCTAGACGTTAAACGACGAACACATATCGTTTGTCTCTGCTATAATTAACAGCTCCCATTTTGCCATCGCCGGACCCAGTCGTGAAACTACACTTCCTTGGAACCACCGGGTATCACCCCAACGAAAGACGCCAGACGGCGTGCCTAATGATTCCCGAAGCAGGAATCATCTTCGATGCCGGGACCGGCCTGTTTCGCGCTCGCGATTTAATCTGCACACAGACGCTGGACATTTTCATGTCGCACGTGCACCTCGACCATTCGATTGGACTCACTTTCCTCTACGATGTGCTCTGGGGCAAAGATATCGAAAAAGTCACCGTTCACCTCGAAGCATCCAAGATCCCGGCAATCGAAAACGCGCTCTATCACAAGGATCTTTTCCCGGTTGGTCCGAACTTCGAATTGAAACCGCTCGACGATGTTCCGTTTGAACTAGCCAATGACATCAAGATCTCACATTGTCCGCTAGAGCATCCCGGTGGAAGCACCGGGTTTCGATTGCAGCATCCCGGTGGATCGATGGCTTACATCACTGACACGATCGCCAACACTGGCGCCGACTACGTCGAATTCATCACCGATGTTGATGTGCTGGTTCACGAGTGCTACTTTCCCGATGGCTGGGAGGATAGAGCCGAACTCACGGGACACAGTTGCCTGACCCCGGTGGCCAAAGTCGCCGCCGCTGCAAACGCTGGACAGACCTACTTGGTTCACATCAATCCGCTGGATGGATCGGATGAACCGCTGGACCTCGAATCCGTCAAAGGCACCTACAAAAATTTGAATTTGACGGAAGACCGAATGGTCATCGATTTGTAGCGTCGATCAATCGAACGTCGGCTTGACGGAGCTATCAAGCAAAACAACCATCGCGTAGATTCCGGCAGGCATCGCTAACAGGCAGCAACCTTGGAAGCAGGGAATGAGTGAAAGAATCGCCGCGGTCAAAGCCATTCCCCAGCCCTGCAGCTTCATCATTCGAACCGCCGCGAAGATCACAAAGGCACCGACGATCAAACCCAACACGGCACAGACAATTCCGCCGTAACCGTACAAGTTAAAAATTACGTCAAGGGACTCCATTGGAACGTCTTGATTTGGATTTTTTTCAAGCTCTTTCATTATCTCGTCTTTCATCCCGAGATATAGCACTGCCGTCATCGATCCACCAACAACATTGGTCAGCAAACTAATTATGCCGCTGATCATCAACAGGATAGCCGGTGTCTTGACTTTGTTCAGTGCCGCAGCCTTCGAAAGCTTTCCAACTGGCTCCGTTGGATTTGGTTGGTAAAGGTTATTGCTCATCGTTCCTCAATCTCACGAACTCGTTCTCAATTCTCAACGTGGCCAGTCTAATGGATTTACATCAGCCTTGCAGTCGATCACTCGCCATCTGCGGAAAATTTTGAACTCTCCGACAACTCCTCAACGATATCCCAGCGGCGGCGGCTAACGTTGTTCACGTCCCATCGATCGTCTGGCTTGGCGTACAGCTCTGCATCATCGGGTGCGTCGAGGTCCTGAATTAACTTCCACTGTCCGTTATGTACGCTTTTCAGTCGTCCAACCTTTGAGTCGGCAACATCGACAAACGAAACCGCGTGAAAGCCTCCGTCGAGCAATCCGTTGATCATTCGATTCAACTGCGAAAGCTGCACCATGCCCTGGTGTCGTGAACCGAAAACATGTTGCTCCGCACAGGAAGAGGAGGCTCGCCGAATCATCAAAGGCACGTGCAAAGTTTCGTTGTAGAGATTGTCAAACTGCCCAACGATTCCGTGCTCGCCCAACGGATATCCACGTGGCGATGCGAATACAATGGAAACGTTGTCGAGAATTCCAGTGAGCTTTAACTGCTCCAGAAAAATCCCGACAAGCCGATCGATGACGACCAGCTGAGCATAAGCGGACTGTTGATAGCCTAGCAACACATCGGGATCATCTTCTTTCGAATCGAACTTTCCAACTGGTCGTTGAACTTCTGTCGGTGGTTCAGGATCCTCTTCATCGGCAAACGCGGATCGCATCTCCCAAGGAGCATCCCACTGTCCGGCCAGCCCGGTGTGGTGAAGCCAGCAAAGCCCGTCCGAATCCAGAGCTTGGATTGCTTCAATCGCGTGAATGAAGAAGTTCGCCGTTTGAGTTTCGGCAATGTCGGCGGCCAGCGTTGTTTTCTCGGGCCCGGATGCGTCAACGATCGAATCGAAAGACCGGTTTGCTCCCAGCGTCAAAATTTCGGGACTGTCGGAAACAAGAATACTCCCTTCTCCGATTAAGTCGTCCCACAGGACCGAATAGGCATCGGCAAGGTTTGGCGATTCACTAAAGCAGAAATCGAACAGCGTTGATTCTGCGGCGAATCGATTCAATGTCGGCGTGTCGACCGTTGTGTTGCCATACGGACCGGGCAAGTTGGCGGAAAGGCCATCGATGATCAGGACTACAGTTGCGGGCATAAGTTACGTCTGTGGAGCGAGTATCGGGACATCATAACACGATTGTAGTGCGAAACGGGTTAGGTGTCGCCGCGCGTCGAAATCAACGCCGCCCGTGCGGAATCCTCATCGCCGCAAAACCGGTTCCCATTGACTCCGTAAACGCAAACTGGCTTGTAGATCTTTCCTTCGATCGCGTGATCGATCAAAGCTTCCGCTGGAAGACACAAACGCCCGGCTTTTGGAGTCAGCTCAAACTCAATCCCGCCCACGCCATGGAATGATCGATAGACCACCTCCGTGCACACCAATTTGTTCGCGCGGCGGAAATCGAATTCGAAATCGTATTGCTTGCCCTCGTGCGTGATCGCTGTCGCCAACGCCGCGGCAATCTCTTCGGGTTCTAGTTGAGGCCGCAGCACCGTACAGCAATCAACCGAAAGCGTGTCGTCAAGCGTCCGCAGCAGCACGCCGTCTTTACGAGCTTCCAAAATCCGTACGGGATCAGCAGCACGCGACTTACGATCGTCGTCGATCTCAACACCGATCGCCGCTCGTTGCTCTTCGGTTCCAATATGCAGCGCCGCATGCGGCCAGAATCCTGGCAAGAAAATGTTTGTCGTGGCATCATCGTGTCGAGTAATAATCACATCACCGGGTTCAAGCAACCGACCAATCTTTCGTTGAACTCCGGGAGTAACCCGTTTTCGTTTCCAATGATTTCGTAGCTCAGCGACGAGGCTTCCTCCAAATTTAAACAAAGCGAAGCTAACGTTCTTATAGCCAACCCGATGTCGTCGCAGAAAAGAATACCAGCGATACTTAAATCGACCCTTGGTGTAGTAACGAGCACTCTTTTCGATCCACGGCTCCTCCGTTTTCAGCATCGCAACGACTGGCCCGACAACCGCGTGATCCATAAGTGCTTCTATTTCCGATCGCGATCTTTCCGCATGCTTGACGCCAGTCAGAAAGATCCAAATATTTCTAGGCGACGTCAGCGACTTGTAGATCGAAGTGAACTCCTTGCGAGCGATCGCATATCGCGGCGCTGCTTCGTCGAGCTTTTTTCGCACGATGTCGTTTTTGCGAAAGTTATCGATCAGATACCGTCCGGACCGAACCAACAAACAGGCGGTGCACCAAGCAACCACGAACACCTGAATTTCATATTCAGGTGAGACTTTCCCTTTCGACAACACAAGCGGCCGTAGTTCTTCCAACGTTTCATGAAGCGCCTTGCGAGTTCTAAGGTACTGAGCAAACGCAGTTCGAATGCGTTCGTCTTCATCAGGCAAGAAGTAGCCGCGTTCCGTGGCGTTGATCGCATCGGTGATTTCGGTCGCCAACGATTCCTCGGTCGGCATCAACGGGCCGACGGTGACTAGCGTTCGGGCAGCCGATTCAATTTTCTGTTTGACTTGTTCGTCGTTGAACATAATTCAAATTGTGCGTTGAAAAATCGTTATGATGTGGAACCAAAGGACAACACTCAGACGGAGACTAACTTGATCTATCGGCACTTTGCAGTTTGTTTCTGCCTGTTTTTTCTAACAGCCGCAACAAGCCTCGCACAGAATGGCGAAACCGAATCCGATATCTTTGCCACGATTTGGAACATGCCAGAGTCTCATCTCTCAGTCACGAAAATGGGAACTAACGGCCAACCCATCGATTCCGAAGCCATCGTCATCGTGCACGAACAAGGCAAAGCTGGCAGATGTCTCAACGATGACAATGCTCCGAATCCGTTGCTGACGGTGACCGACGAATCGTTTCTTGAAGAGCCAACTTTCAAAACATTTATCGCGTTACTGGACAACTACACTGCGGTCGAACGACAACCTGAAGTCGCATGGTCCGACGTCGACAACCCTCACTGGAAAGAAGTCGATGCGTTTTTGGATGCGGTGTTCGATTCGCCAACGATGAAAGTTGCCGTGAAATATATCCAAAAAGAACTTTCACCTGGCGTCTCGATCGAACAGATCCGCAAAGAAACCAAAGCCATGTGGTTTGAGCCGTACACCAATCGGTACAGCAGCGCGAACCCGTTCTGTGTTGGTTTCGAACATGTGTTTGTCGGCGAAGACGAATCCAGCTCCGCCGGCGCTGATCCGTGTCGTGACGCTGTGGGCGGCTACCATTGTTGGGTGAAGTTCTATCTGGAGAAGAAACACAACAAAGTTGACTGTCTGGGCTACGACTATCCTGAAGGCAACATCGCCGATGCGATCGCCGATTCGAAAGTGACCACGATGGTGATGCGTTGGTCGCCAACGAAGGAAGAAGATCGCTCGCACGGCAACGACTTAATGAAGAAGCCGGGCGGATTTTTTGTGGGAACCCGTCCTGAATTGGAAATCGCATTCGGAACGCTGGCGATGTATTCGTTGAAAGCTGGAAAATACACCAACGTTCCTGGCAAAGAAAATCATCATCGCGTGCGACTGGGTGAAAACCTGTTCGACATCGTCATGCATCCGCAGTCCCTTGAGCCTGCCAAGCGTGGCCAGAAATCAAAACGCGGCCGTCACATCCGCACGCTGTATCCAAAGTTTCGTGGCAAGACGATTCCTGATGAGGCAGCTTCGACGGTAAAAGTTGACTTGCCGACACAGCCTCACAATAGTGCGCCGATTAAGATTGTATCCGCGTTGATTAATCCGGCCGGAGAAGAAGATGATGGTGAATGGGTTGAGCTAGAAAACATTACCGACGACACGGAATTTGATTTGGCGAACTGGAGCCTTTACGACCGCAATGGACGCAAAATGAAACTCAGTGGAAAACTCGCAGCCGGAGCGTCCCTGAAAGTCATCCTCCAACGAACGGACGAAAATTCAATGATGCTGCGAAATGGCGGCGGTTGGATTTTGTTCCTTCAAGACGACGTTCGACGTGCTGGTGTGAAGTACGACCGATCGAGTTCTGATGAAGTCGTAAAGTTTTAGCCGACTGAAAAAGAGATTGGATTGTCCATGAAATATTACACAACATGCGAAAAAGTGATGTTGCATGTTGTTTGTAGTCAATGCCTTCAGGCATGTCCCGCGCGG
>CAZORS010000137.1:10550-14984 GCA_964582025.1 uncultured Pirellulaceae bacterium
ACCATTTGGCAATTTATTTGGCTACAATTGAATCGGAAACAGAACAGGGCGATCTTCGTGAGTCCAGATGAACGTGGATGACATTCAAACATTTAGCGGCGATCTCCGCGCGGCGATAAAGGCGGGCGTCAAGCTCGAGATTGGTGAAAAACCAGTGCCCGGATCGACGCTCAGCCTCAAACAAATTGAGCGACTTGAAAGGCAGATCACCGACGCTTCAGAGGTACCGCCACGTTATCAAGCCGCAATCGAAACGTGGCAGAAGACGGGAACAATGATCCCAGTCCTCGAAGGTCTCTCGACTCGGTTCAACGCTTGGGTGCGAATCGATCGGATGTTTCGAAAGTCGATGGTCTACGTTTCAGTTTTAGCTGCTTTGGGAATCGTCGGCTTGATCTACTTTCGAACCAGCGTGCTGCCGCAGATTGAGATGATGCGGCACGATCTGGCAACCTTGGCGCGACCGGCAATCGAGATTCGACCTTCCGGCGTTGAGTTGTTTTCGATCATCGTGCTGATCCTGTTCGTCGTGATCCTAGTGGTTCTGATTTACGGATTATTTTCTGGTGGCGCTGCGAAGCTTGGCTGCTGGCTTGGCGGCGATCGATACATGCGCTGCTGCTCGCAGGCGACGGCGACTCGTACGATGCAGATGCTCGTCGCCGAAGGAACCGATCCACATCAAGCCGCAATGCTTGGCGGAAAACTGGCGGGACTTGACGCCGAAGGGCAGGGCGAAATGATTTACAATATCAAGGGCCTCGACCGCGAAGCGATTCTCTCGCCGGCGTGGGTCGACTACCTTTCGATGATGGCCGATCGCCAGTATCTGAAGTCGCGAACTTGGGGTCCTGCCACGCTAGTCCTGATCGTCGGCGGAATCATGACGTTTCTTTATGTGTTGCTCGCTTACTGGCCGATCGTTTCGCTCGTTTATGACCTGAGCGGCAATAGAAGGATCGAGCTATGACGAAACACTCAATCGATCCTGCCAACGATCTGCCGACTGGATTTCTCGAATCGCAATGGCCTCTGATCCAGCAAGCCGGTTCGCGAATTGCGGACGAGATCGACATTAAGAGCGATGGACTGAGCGGCAGTTTTCGAAAACAGACGCTCGCCACGAGTCATTTCTTTCGCGGCGAAGCACGCTATGAAAAGGCGCTCTATCAACCGTGCGTTTTGGCAATCGCCAATCCGTTGGCTCGATTGGCAAACGGAAACGGAAACGAAATTTCTCAGAGCCACATTGCAACGGCGTCTCATCTTGGATTTTGCACACTATCGCGGCATGGCTCGAACCAACGAAGCCTGTTTCGAATTTTCCTGTACCCAATCATGTTGATTCTGTTCGGGATCCTTGGGGCTGTCTTCATTTCCTTTTTCATCATGCCAACGTTCGAGCAAATGTACGCCGAGTTCGGGATCGCTCTGCCCGGCATGTCGAGAATGTACTTCTATTTGGGTTACCTAGTTCGAACCTATGTGGTCTCGATCATGATGGTCGTATTCGGGTTACCGTTGCTGGTTTCGCTGATGAACTGGATCGGTCACGAGAAACGCGACCCCGGCTTGAGCCGCATCGACGTGTTGCTGTCGCGAAAACGCCCAACTGTATCTCGATGGTTACTGCACACTTCGTTGCTGATCGAAGCTGGACTGGCAAACGAAGATGCGCTCCAGATGGCGTCTGCTACATCTGGAAAACGATGGGTCAGTCGACTTGCCGCGATTCGAAAGCATCGGCTCGAAAGCAAACAGCCCATCCAAGACAACCTATTCTTCAATCGCGATAAACTTCGCATGGCCGATATGGCTTTCGCAATGCCGCGATCCCGCGGACAAGTTACACTGCTACAACAAGTTGCAACTTGGTATCGAGATACTTCATCTGGAATCATCGAGTGGTTCGCCCAACTACTGACGCCGTTGCTGCTGGGGTTCATTTTGATCACGACCTTCCTGCTAATCATCAGCCTGTTCTTCCCGATGTTCGCAATTACCAGCGGTCTAACCGGTGGCGGAGCTCCAGGAGGATTCTTTTGATGGAAACGATCTCCGATCCACTTACCGAAACAATGACTCGGCAGCGAATGATCTCCGATCAGTCGGCTCGAGAGCTTGCTCCCTTAATGACGCCGAATCAACGAGCACTCGTCAGCTTGATGGCGACTGCCGAACTGCATCAGCTTGATCTCCGCGAGCTGGTCGACGGCTATGTCACGGAAACCAAGTTGATTAGCGCCACGGAGTTTGCAGGCCTTCTGCAAAAAAATCTGCATCCGCTGCAAGCCGCCAAGCAAGTTCCCGGATTGCTTTCACAACCTTGCGAAACTGCACTCAACAGCGCCCATGCAAATGGATCGCTGGCTTCGTTTTATCGAAGTTGGTTGGCTCAAACAGTTGATGACCGAACGACCTGGACACGACACGAAGACACGCACGCTGCGGCACTGGGAAGGTTGGGGCTCAGAACCGTGATTTGCCTTTTCTTCATCATCTTCATCCTGCTGCGCGTCATTCCAGAACACCAGAAAATGTACGAGGAATTTGGCCTCGAAGCGAACACGACGATGAAGATGTTTCTGACGTTCAGCAATTGGTTTGCAGGGGTCTTTGCTCCCATCATGGGTCTGTGCATCACTCTCTTTGCGTTGTATGTGATCTGTTTTCGGCGTTCAATGCTACAAAACTATTTTCAGCGTTGGCTACCGGGAAGTTGGCGACAAACGAATTTACCCCGATCGGTTTTGCGCCGAAAACTAATGGCTTGGGACCTGCTCGCACTTGACGCTGGGGATAAACCAGAAAATGAACTCGTCGATTGGGATTCGTTTGTGAAGTCACGCGACTTGAGTTCTCGAGAAGCCACGACCATGAAGAGTGTCAACAGCATGGAGACCAAAGCTTGGCTACTACGGAACATGTCGGATCGAAAACACGAGAATCGCAAAAGTCGTTTTGCTTTCGCAGTACACCTGTTCATTTATCTTGTGCAAGCCGTCCTGGGCGTCTTTATCATTCTGGCGACGTTCACCATTTTTTCGATGCTGTTAAAGATGATGCGGAGTCTCGCATGATAGAAAAACAAACAAGAAACCGAACTGGATTCATGAGACGCGGCATTCTAAAAACAGAAGCCCTGCTGGCATTGGTCTTGCTGCTCGCAGCCATCAATCTTGCATCGACGTTAGTCCACCGCATCAACCGGCTCTGGATGGATGCTCAAGGACATCAGTTTGCGATCAGTGAACTTTCCAATCAAATGGACGGACTCACACGCCTTTCGCCGAAGCAGGCCGAAACGGCATTGGAATCGATCGCTGTTTCTGAGGCTTGTGAGGAAACGCTGCCCGATGCAAATCTCAGCGGCGAACTTTTGAAAGACGATCTGGGAACACGAGTCGTTTTGAAACTCTCATGGAGCGGCCGCAAGCTTGGCGAACCGCTGGAGCTATCCGGTTGGTTGGCCGGTCGCGAGAAAAGCGAGGCCAAACAATGAAGCGGAAACTAAGCCGATCCCGCGCGCGATCACGCGGGTACTTGATGCTAGACCTGATGATTGTGATGACGTTAACGATGGTTGTTATTTCGATGACCTCGGTTTGGATCTACAAGACAATGCTCTATTCGAACGACGTCAACCAAAGAGACTCACACGCCCGAAACATCTCTCGCATTAGTCGACAGCTTCGCACCGATGCACGACAAGCCAATTCGATCACCGTCGACGACGATACGCTGACGATTGAAATCGCAAACCAGAACGATATCGAATATTCGATCGATGCAAATGCTGTACATCGGAAGCATGCGACCGAAACTGAAACTCATCAAGATCGTTTTGAATTCGCATCGAATGCCAAACTGGAATGGAACCCTCTGGAATCCTCCGATTCCGTTTCGCTAGACATCAAACGGGACTTTTCGCATTTGTCGGCGTCGAAAGATGTGACTTCGAAACGCCTCGATGCCCAAATTCGCATCGGCGCCAATGTGGAGAAAGCGAAATGAACATCAACCCGAAAACACGTCGACAAACTCGTTCAGGGATCGTACTAATTGTCGTGCTAGTCTGTCTGAGCGTCATTGGTGCCTTGATTTTTTCTGCGTTGCAAACTTCATTGCGGCAGCGAAAGCAACTTGATCGCGAACTGCAAATGGAACAAACGCGATTGCTGGCCGAAGCAGGATTGGTTCACGCAACCGGACTAGTCGATCAAAAAGAAAACCTGATCGTCATCGAGCCTACGTTGCACGACAAAAAACATGCCGAAGTAAAAATTGAACTCACGCGAAATAGTGATGCGGTTGATGTGACGGTGACCGCTTGGATCGGTCTCAAGGATCGGCCTGAAACTCAAACAAGACAAACCTTAAACACAAACGTGAAAGTCTCGTCCGAGGAATGAACATGAAACAGGCGAAAACAAA
>CAZORS010000138.1:0-14741 GCA_964582025.1 uncultured Pirellulaceae bacterium
CGTTGGCGAACAGATTTCTGTGTTGCAGTTTGCCCAAATTGCAGAGCGTCTTTCAGGCGAAGACTACACCATCGCCGAACGATTCTTCCCCGCCCTAAGGTATTTGTTTGATATCATCAAATCACAAGACCGCGAGTGCGATCGAGTGAAGATGACCATTCAGTTGGCGACGACAATGAGGTACGCCGTTTGGAAAATGTGCGATCCTCAAGATACAGATCCGGCGATTGCTTCCGCCATTCAAGACAGTTGTCAGCTATTCCTTGAAACCTGTTTTTTGATCGACGAAGTCGATGATCGAAGGTATTTACTGATGGGAATCGTAGCTGGCCTCGGAGATTCAGACGCCGCAAAGCTCTTGCATGACTTGGGAAGCGGCTATGAGCATAAGACTGATTAGCAACATAGTCGAATCTTAAATCCTGAGCTGATGGGCCGTTTCGATTGAGCTTTCCCTACCGTCCAAGCTGATTTTTCCATGCGTCGGAGAGTTCTGGCAAGGCGCTCAGTTCAGACTTTTCCGCAAATTGCGGGTCATCTTTCTTGGCATACATCGTGCGATGGGCACGACGAACAGACCAGTCGGGCTGTGTCCGCTCTTCGAGTTTGAACGGCATCCCGGACTCGATAATTCCTGTTTGCAGGACGCGAAGATACCAGCCGCAGAAACCGGTTCGAACAACCTTCTTGGGAAGTTCGGAATGCCCGGCGAAACGTCCCAACTTCCAACACGGCTGTCGTGGCTGAGATACTTGCACTTTGACATCGCCGATCGAGAAAACGTCGCCAATGCAGACGTCTCTTTCTGTGCCTTGGGCCAACGTCAGATTTTCGCCGAACAGACCGAAAGCAATGCTCTCGCGTTCAAGTTCAATCTCCCAAGCGTGATAATGCTCGGCGCAGTAGCAAAGAATCGCCTTGTCTCGCCCGCCGTGATTTTCGAGGTCCGCCTGTCCGTCACCCGCCAAGCCCGTTTCAGAGACTTCGACCGCGCCTTGTATCGGAAGCTTCCGGAAGCCGCTCAGCCACGGCTTCTCGCTTGGGTCACTTGAATCGTCGGAGTCTAACCAAGAAGGCATGCCGACCTGAATCGACTTGATTGTTGTGTCCATTGTGAAATTGCGTTCTCACGAGGTGCGTTTCAAGAAACTTGTTTGCGTGCTTGTATCAAAATTAAAGCAAATGGAACCAGCCAAATCAGGTCATTGGTGACATTCGCGATTCCAAATGCAATCGGCAGGGTGCCTTTTGACACAGCCCAAGCCATTCCGATGGGCCCGAACAGTTTCCCAAGAAACCCAACCAGAACAATTGGCCAATGCCTGAGAGGATCGAACGCAGCGATCGCGTATCCGACTCCATATACTCCCACGATCATACCAATGCATTGCCATAGCTCAGGATATCGTGGAATTTCCATACCGATCATGTCGAACATCGCGTGTGGAAACACAATCGCAAACAAGCCAAATGCAAGGTTGTAGGCGCTGGCCGCAAGAAGTATCCACTTCATCCACGGTCGATATAAGTGATTCGATTCGTTCATGGGGACTATCTTCTGGAACCTTGACCGTGAGTACAATCGTAGTGCATCACCCGCGAGGAGAGCTAACAAATCACCGCTTGCGACAAAATCGCATTTACATCGGCGTGACCAATGAGCCCCACCGGTCCGACGAACCCGAAAGATCAAAGCGTTGTCGCGCTGAGGAAAGCTGATTGAAAACAGAGGTCAGGCTAACTCGGGCAAAGTTGCCGTCAGCATTGGAAAGCTCAAGTGACTCCACTCGCGATGGCCAGCTTGCGAAATCGGAGATCAAGATTTGATCGTTGGCTCGATCCGGCATGCTGTCCAACTCCAGTCGCACCAACAGGTCGTCGTTGATTCGTTCAAAAGTGATGTCGTCTGCCAATGAACTCAAACTAACCGGGCCTTTGATTTCCAGTGTGTCAAAGCCGAATTCTCCCAGCTCAAGGATCGTGTCGGATCCATCGCCAATGTTGAACACATAGCGGTCGTTGTTGCGGCCCCCCACCAAAATGTCGTTACCACCCCCACCTTCGATCACATCGTGGCCTCGACCGCCCTCGAGTCGATTCGCAAATGGACTGCCGGTGATCGTGTCGCTGAAAGAGCCACCGATCGCGTTTTCGATAAATGTCTGATTGGAAATATGAAGCGAAGAAAGGGACGCAGTTTCAAAGGCCGTGCTTCGCTCATTCTGCCGCAGGTCGATTCGGACTTGACCATCGACGTAGTTTTCGGCAGAGATCGTGTCGGTGCCGCCTCCGTCAATGATCGTGTCAAAAACCATTTCATCGGTCAGCGAATAGACATCGTCGCCTGTCGATCCTGAATGGAATTGGCGAGTCCCGGTATTGTTCAAAGCGTTGATGTCCACCGGCAGAGGCGTCGAGGGAAAGACGCTTGATAGATTGAGGTTAGAATCGAGCGTCCCCATAACTGTCTTGTTACGGCCAACGTGGCTGACATAGTTCAGGCCGAGGATATAACCGACGGCCCGAACGACTTCGTATCGCCCTTGCTTGCCACGAGAAAGATCGCTCATCAGTGGGGAATTCAGATTCAGAATCAGGTCTCCGCCCTCATTGTCACCCAGTCGAAACGCGAGCGTTTCGGAATCGAGATCGGCAAAGAAGACCATCGTGTCTGCACCGTTGTTGCTTGCTCCCGGGGCGACTTCTGCAAAGTGGACATCGCTACTGGCATTAGCCCAAGAGGACACAACTTCGCGTACTGCATCCTGTTGAGCCGCGTCAAGTTGACCAAACTCGTTGAAACGAGAGTCGCCCACCCAATACTCCGGAAGTCCACTCGCAAAAGCGAACGTATGGTCAGAGTCCTGAATGTAGCCGTCAGCACGACGGATTCCATTCGCCGGCACATATCCTGAGACCGTTGTGTTGATCCAGTTGGACGTGTCTGCGAAACCGGAGACCGTTCGAAATGCTCGTGACCAAACGTTGCCGTTACCTTTGAAATTCAGTGGAACCCTAAGCGTTGCCCATTCGAATTCCGCAAGTTCAACGAGTTGCCCGGTTCGGAGCGTCAGCAAGCTGCCACCGGATTCGTAGATCATCGGCACCGTTGAGTAAACTTCGAATCGTTCACCAAATAGCCCCGTTTTCTTGCTCAGTTGATCTCCAATCCCATCATTCAACGCCGGATTGATTAGGTAGCCGCCGTTGAAACTTCTCCTTGAGTCCTCAAAGATTTTGAACTCGTAGCCACCGACGTCCGAAACCGCGCTGTCCAGATCTTCTTGACGAACGTTGACGTAGTGATCACCTGTTTGCCATGCGAAGAAATAAGCCGGACGAACTTGGCCTTGCCCATTCACTGCCGAAAGGTTGATATTTTGGCCGGTCGGAATTTGCAGAGAGAACCTTTCGCCGCCAGTCATGTCGAATCGATACCATTTGCCTGCCGTTAGCGCAATGCGATGAAAGTCAACGTCGGCGTCGTATTCGATTGCGCTTCTAATCCTTCCGCCGGTATCGGTAAGATCGACCTCCCAGCCCGTCGATGTATCGTTGCCCGCCCGGTCGGTGATCACGCCGAAGCGGTAACTTCCCGTTTGGGTGTTGTTCGCTGCTCGAAACTCCACGAGAACAGGCTGGTCTTCGGTCGGTCGCAGGAACACGCTTCCTTCTTCGCTGCTGCCAATCACGTTCAAGTTGTTGTCGTAAACGGTAACGGCGGGATTTGAAAGTGAAAACTCACCGACGCCCTGACTGGTAAACGTGTAGTGACCGAACTTGGCCAATTTAAGTCGAAGCCAATCGCGATCGCCGCCAGTCTCAATGGCGCCGAGCCTAGAAGTAAACTCATCAAGGTCCCAGAACTGAGCATCTTCGGCGGTTGAGGCTCGATCATCCAGCGTTTGAGCATGAACGTTGTAGGATTGGCCGGCATCGAACGAGTTGCCTGTGACCGCGATGTAAAATTCTGAACTCGTCTGGTCAGAATTTCTACGCTGGAAGGAACCAAAACCCCCGGCGACGAAGTTTCCATTGCGATCGAAAAGTTGAAGCTGACGATCTTCGTCGTCAGTCGTAAAGTCATAACGGTGACCAGGCCGCATTTCGAACTGGAACCAGTCGGTGTCGCCTGCGAAATTAAACACAGCATTGGTTCCATCGTTATTGACCGGAAGCACGCCCGTCGTGTTCCGGTTATCTGAGAAGTCATCAAACGACGAGGACCGCAGTTCGTAGGTTCCTGTTCCTCCAATGCCTGAAACTTGAACCGTGTACCTGACCGGTTCGTCAGTCGCGGGGAGAGTCAGTCTGGCGTTTTTCCCCGTGCCCGAATTGTTGTCTTGCGCGACAAGCCGGCTCTGGGTGTTGTCGTCATTGAGCAAAAAGACGCGCAAGTTCGGATTGGCCAAAGTCCCATTTCCGGTGTCCGCGCCTAAGACTTCGATGGTGTGTGCTTGCCCCGCGGGAAACCAGTGGAACACGTTATCCAGATCCGACTCAGTATCGATGACGGAACCCATTCGGTTGAAGTCAAAGAATCGGATAGCCTCCTTTGAATTGATGGAATTGGGAATCGCGTCAAAGGTCTCCAGCTGCAGACGGTAATTCCCTGCCGAAGGGACGGGAGGAAATCGAGGGTCGTCAAAGTACTCGATCGCGGTGAATTCAAAGAAATGGGTTCCGCCATTGCCGTCGTATTCGAAGAACGCTGAGCTTTCGTCGACAGCGGATCGCGTGTTGCCGAACTGCCGTCCCGAGCTATCGAAAAGTGTCAATTCGGCGATTCGATTGAGCTCGCGGCTTAATGATCCATCAGGCGAATTGAACATGATTTGGTAGTCGTAAAATCGCAGGAGGTTCGCTTTGAACCAATCCTTGTCTCCGGCAACTTCAAGCGATCCGTCAACGGCAACTCCCAGAGGAAGAAAACCGGTTGTGAAAACGTTTGATGAGAAGTCGTCCATTTGTGGCGTGCCTATAGAAGAATCATTTTGGAAGTTTCGGTCAGCAACAACAATGTCGCAATCATCGACACGATTATCAATTGAAATTGCGTTCAAAGCTAAGAAATTGGTTTCTCTGCGCGATTGCATCGCTGCTTACTGGCTGTTCATCCAGGCTGATTTCCAGTTCAACAGCTTCTGCCATCAGCGGCACTGAACTTGTCTTTTTCCAGTGGGGGAAGTTTCGCTTCCAGTACACCTTTCGCCCGAGGCCACGCGATCGCGGCTTCGACAACCATCCAAACCTGCAGCCCAAGCGTGATGATTGCCACGATGGACAACATGAACTTGTCCTGGAAGTTGAACAGATTCGTCAACTGCCAAGTCAACGCCCAGAACGGCAAGACCAACATCAGTATCATCGGCAGAACCACAAACCAGACTGGCTTGTTCCTTCGCCAAAGATAGAACGTCGTCACCATCAAAGCCAAACCAGCAAGCAACTGATTCGTCGCGCCAAACAGCGGCCACAGCAGTAGACCGCCGGTTCCACGCACTCCTCCGGCGCCGGGTTGCCAAGCAATCCAGAATCCAAGAATCAAAGCAAAGATTGTCGCGACGTAACGGTTTGTTAGCGGCTTGACGTGCAGCGTTTGTCCAAGTTCTTGCACGACGTAGCGTTGCAGTCGCGTTGCTGAATCGAGAGTCGTGGCCGCGAAACAGGCAACCAAAACGGCGACGATCGCGATGCCTAGCTTCAACGGAAGTCCAACGGCCGAGAGGAAGTTGCCGCCGCCTTCGACGAAGGCTCCTACTTTCGCGCCGAGCTTAAAATCTTTCCATTCGCCGGCAGTTTGATATTTGGCTCGCCAAGCTTCGGTTCCAACAACTGCGGCTTCATCCGCTCCAACGGCAGCGACGTACTTACTGGGTGCAAAAACACTTTCTCCTTGAGCGACGCGATCAAACTTTCCCATTCCAACGCCGGCGCAACAAGCGAGGATCACCATCACAGCCAATGCTCCTTCAAGCAACATACTGCCGTAGCCAATCGCCTGCGCATCGGTTTCCTTGGATATCTGTTTGCTGCTGGTGCCGCTGCTAACCAAACAGTGGAATCCACTGACGGCTCCACAGGCAATCGTGATGAACAAGAACGGAGCAATCGGCGGGGAGTTCTGAGGGAGCTCGTTGCCAGTGTAGGCCGGCGTCGAAGTGAACAGGTCTGCTTGCCCAGAAAGCGTTGCGATCCCAAGCCCAACCATCAGCAGAGCCAGCGCCACATACAGTTGCAATGAATTAATGTAATCACGTGGCTGTAGCAAAACCGAAACCGGAAGCACCGACGCGATCCCGCAATAGATAAACAGGATCAACGTCCAAGCAAGTGTTGCGTTCCATTCGCCGGGCCAGTTGTCGCCGACGATTTTTTCCAGCGAGATTGGCATTACGTAGGCACCGAACCAAACACATCCGTAAATCGCCGCTAAGCCCAGCATTGCGACGGGCAAGATGTTCGTCGTGCCTCCTCGGATCATTCGACCGATCATGATCGCGATCGGAAGCGACACCCAAACTGGTAACACGGACTCGGGATAGAGCTTGAAAATCAAAGCAATGACCAACCCAAAGATTGCTAACACGATTGTCAGCGCGAAGAACAGTACCAACAAGAACAGTAGTTTGGCTCGCGGTGAGATCAGTCTTCCAGCGACTTCACCAACCGTTTGTCCTCGATTTCGCAGACTAACCACCAACGCTCCAAAATCGTGAACGGCACCAATGAAGATGCTTCCAAAGATCACCCACAACAGCGCCGGCAGCCAACCCCAGAAAACGGCAATCGCTGGTCCAACGATCGGACCGGTTCCGGCGATACTGGTGAAGTGATGGCCGAAGACAATCGACTTTTTCGATGGAACGAAATCAACACCATCTTCAAGTTCACAGCTGGGAACGACTGCATTTGGATCGAGCGCGAAGATTTTCTGCGACAACCAGCGTCCGTATGTGTGATACGCGATCAAGAATCCGACGAAGCTGCCGATTGCAATCAGAAACGTGCCCATGAATTTTTCCGACAAGGGTGGTGGTGAGCCGCCATTGTAGCAACGAATTTGTTAGCTAGGACGTAGCCGGATTGGCAACAATTCGGGAGCGCTAGCTCAGGCTGCCCGACGTCTTGCGACTCCGGCTACCTGTCAACTCAGCTTTGACGCACCCTAGTTGCCTACCGGAACAACGTCCTGCTTGTCCTGCTCAACCAGCTGACGCATTTTGCGCGGCAAATCTGGATAGGCAGCTAACACACGAGCCCAGTTTGGAATCGCCTCTGCGCCAGCTGGATTCCTGTAGAACTCTTCTCCGGCGGCAGATACTCGATCCGCAAAACCTTCGACGGCTGACTCTTCGGCATTGCGATCGTAGTAAAGATCGTTGATGACCGCGTCAGCGTGGTATTGCCGAATCGCGTCCTGAGCACATCGCAAGTATGCCGACCGTAACGTTACGAAGTGGCCTTCAGAAAGTACCAGCCCGCGACTTGCCAAAGTTCTGAAGATCGTTGTCAAAATATCGCCAGCCATTTTCATCAAGCCCTGCGTAGGATCGCCGGCGGACAGGTCCTGATGCTTATGCTCGTAGAGCCGACAGAGATCAACCTGACAAACTTTCTTCGTCGAAGTGTTTCGGAACACCTCAGCCAATGTCCCAACCTCGAGTCCCCAGTCACTTGGAATCCGGTTCGAACGAGCAAGCGCCGAAGTCACCGCGAATTCGCCGGACAGTGGATAGCGGAAGCTGGAAAGATAATCTAAGAACTGATCCTGCTGATGAGTCATCATCAACGCCTTCAAAAATGGATGGACCAGCAAACGAACGACTCGGCCGTGCAAACGATCCGTCGCTCTTGCGTAAAACGCTTTACAGAAATCAAAATCGAGACTCGGATGAGCCATCGGGAGGCAAAGCCGCGCGAGTATGGTTCGGTCGTAATCGACAATGTCACAGTCGTGCAACACAAAAGCTTTCAATTGCGGATCAGCCAACAAGTAGCCAAACGCTGTCCACGCCCCGCGTCCTTTGCCTTGCTGCGAGAGATTAAAACCTGAATCGCAAAGCATCGAATAAAAATCGGTGAATCGAGGACCATCCGTCCAGAGTAGTTTTGCTTTGTCGCCCAAAGGTGCGATTTTCTCTTTGGCTTCCAGATAGTCGTCTTTGGACTCGGTAAGCCCCAAGGAAACCGCGATGGTATCAACGTAGCTTGCACCCGCCAATTCATCGACAATTTTCGCAAACGGTTTCGCTCGCATGTCTGAAGCAGTAACGGGAAGAACCAATCCGATTTTGTAGTCTTGAGTGCTCTCATCCAACAACGCTTCGATCCGATCTAAATCGGCGGTATTCAAATCGTGTAACGTCGTTACCTGACCGTTTTGGGCAAAATCTGGCATGTCTTCTCCTAAATCAAATGGCAGTTAAGTGGCAGTCGCTTTTTTGTGGTTCAACCACAGGATGCCGTGAGCTTCGACCTTCACGGTTTCATCACAGAATTCCTTCTCAGTTATCAAATCTTTAAAACCACAAGTTTGATCCAGCTCAGTTGCCAGAACGGTTCGTGGCTGCGCAGAAAAATTGGCCAAGACCGTAAGATCCTGACCAGTTTGTGGGCACTGTCTTTGAAACGCCAAAACGCTTTGGTTCGAAATGGACCGAACACTTTGTTTGGCGTCAGGATGGAAGGCGGGCTGTGACCTGCGAATCACTAGCAGCTGTTTGTATCGGGCAAGGATTCTGGCTTGCAGTGAATCTTCAACCGACAGACGATCGTTGATCTCGTTGAGGCTGAATTTCCGGCGGTTGATTCGCCGCGGAATATCTGTTTTTTCTACGGCTTCGATATCGTTTTGTGTGCCGAACAGCGAATGAAAGTAAATCCCGGGAATGCCCTTCATCGCTAACATGACGGCTTGCGACGTCATGAACCGCTCGATTCCGGGAGCATCAGATTCCAATTCAGTCAACAACATGTCGACGTAGGTCACGTTTAATTCGTAGGGCGATTCGCTGCCATCGGAATTGGCTTTCATTCCGACCTTGCCGCCGATGGACCGCGCGACGTCAGCAAGTTTTTCAACCCGTTCGGGAGACACAATTCCTTCGAGGGGCCGCACACCGATGCCGTCGTGTGACGCAGTGAAGTTGAAATAGTTGGTCGCTCCCGGCAGCGTATCGCAAACCGTTTCCAGCCAAGGCGAAATGACCGAAGCGTCCTCATTGAAAAACGCGTCCAGCAACAGCGGCGGCAAACTGAACTGGTAAACCAAATGAGCCTCATCGCCGTCACCGAAGTAACTGATATTTTCCCGATGTGGAACGTTCGTTTCAGTCAGCAACAACGTGCGGCTTTGAACCATGTTCAAGCAAGTCCGCATTAGCTTGACGAATTCATGCGTCTGAGGCAGGTGGATGCAATTCGTTCCAAGCTCTTTCCACAAATACGCAATCGCATCGAGCCGAACGATCCGTCCGCCATTGCGGGCATAGAACAGTAGGATGCCCAACATCTCCAACAGCACGGCAGGATCCGCGTAATTCAAGTCGACTTGATCGTCGCTAAACGTTGTCCAAATGTGAACGGTTCCGTCAGCAGATTCCTTCGGCGAAAGGAGCGGCAGGCTTCTCGGTCGCATCACTTTCGAATAATCAAGTTCCGGATCGGCGGCGATGAAGAAATTGCGGTGATGCTCATCGCCCTCGAGAAACTTCTTGAAATAATCGCTTTCCTGAGAGCAGTGATTTAACACGAGGTCGAACATCAGATCGAAATCTTGTCCCAGCGAATTCACGTCCTCCCAGTCACCCAAATCAGAATGGATCTTTCGATAGTCCACGACGGAAAACCCATCGTCGGAAGTGTAAGGATTGATCGGTAAGAGATGAACGGTGTTGAGAACGTCATCGATTCCGTGTTGAAGCAGAAACTGTTTCAGCACTTTCAGAGTCGGTGCTGAATCGTTGTTCACGTTGTCGCCGTAGCAAATCAGAGCAACATCTGACTGGTCCCAACGGGAGCTTTGAGGCTCAGTTGGGCACTGGGCCAAGTGAGCTTCGCAGAGCTGAATCACGCTGTGAGCCAAATCGCCAAGGGGGTCAGAACCCCCTAATTCGATATCGCGATAGATCGTTTGCAAGTGCTCGCGGACACTTAAAATATTGCTATTTGTTTGAAGAGAGGTAGCCCTCGAGTCGGACTCGGTGCTGTTTTGCCGATTGGTTTGCAAACCTTTAAGGGTCATAAGCCGCCAATAGATGAAATCGCAACAAACCTATCTTAACGGCTTTCCTAGGGCCCAGTAAACAAGAATTTGCACTGAATTACGTGGTTCCGATCGCGTTGGAGACTAACGCCTGCAGCTTCCTCCGTAACACCGTGTAGCTGAAGAATCGTTTCCCTAACTCATAATTTTTTTCTACCATTTCGGTTCGAAATTGCTCATCCGCGATGACTTTCTTCACTTGTTCAACGACACCACTGGTCAAATATCCGTCCATGGAGATGAATTCAAAACCTTTTGGTTCGATGTCCATCACGTAAATCGAATACCGATTCACAAGCGCTGGCTTTTTGAAATAGATCGCTTCCACCAAAGCGTTACCGAAGCCTTCGTAAAGGCTCGGGTAAGTGATAAAGTCGGCCTGCGAATAGGCGTCGCCAAGTGTGTAAAGCTTCTTGCCTTTGTCGTTGGTTCCGCGAACCTCATCGATTCGATCACTGACGATTCGCAAATCGACTCCGCGGTGTCGAGCCAAATCCTGTAGAGCCAGCGAATACTCTTCGCCTTCGTCGCCCGATTCATGGGAGATCACGAGCTTGCATTTTGGATTGTTCAATTCCGCCAACAGGTAGATCGCGTGTTCGATTCCTTTGCGAGGCACGATTCGTGTCGGTTGCAGAAAGATGATGTCGTCGGGTTCCAATCCGCAATCTTTTCGAAACGATGAAACGTATTGATCGGCTTCGGGAGGAGGATTTTCAAAATCCAGCACGTTGGGAACCAAATCAGAGGAGACTCCGCGGCGATGACAAAGATCCTCTTGGGCGAAACTATTGATGGTCACGTGTTGAATCGAAGGAAGAACTGGCGGAAATGCCATCCCCAGAAAGTCGCCGATCGCATTGACCGCAAATCGGTCTCGTTCCCAATAAAAATCGTGGTGGTGAGCGATCGTCGGGATACCGGTTTCGGCAATGAAGTTCGTTAACGCCAGTCCTAACGGAACGTTCATTGGAATGCAGAGCGCATTTTGAACGCAGAGAATATCGATGTGAAACTTCTGTACAAATTTGTAGAGCGATGCTCTCAAAAAAGTACTCAGAGAGAATATTCTATCGGTCGTATTTGTAGACCGACTCGTGCAACCGAAGATACGTTGATTGATGAAATCGATGTCATTGTTTTTGAAATACGCATGCGGGTCGAGCATACTTTTTTCCGGATCGCGATCGAGACGACCGGCAAACCAGAACGTTGAATGTCCGCTGTCCTCTAGGACACGCGCCCATTTGTTGGCTTCGAGAGAAACGCCATCGGTTCCCTGAAATCTGGTGCTAACAAAACCTATGTTGTGCGCTTCGCGCAAATCTGTCGTCGGATTCATGTAAGTCGCAATGCATTGCTGATCTGAAACAAGTCAGTAAAAATGAGGTCGACAGCATGATGGTTATGCGGATCTCCGTGATCACCACAGCGAAGACTTCTTTGATCGCCAGCGAACAGACCCGTCACAAAACCGGTCTCTTTTGCCGGAATGATGTCCTTGGTCATATCGTTGCCGATGTACAAAACTTCGTTCGGTTGGATCCCATGTGGTCGGAGGGATTCCGCGGCAACTTTGTACAAGAACTGATCTGGTTTTGCACGTCCAATCCGGAAAGAAAAATGCGAAAGGTTACGTCGAAATCCAAGCTCGGCCATTGTTTTTGACGATAGTGCTTCCAAAATTCGCGACGTATAAAACTGTGCATTGCTGATGATTCCCACCGGAATTTCGCGTCCTCTAAGTTCGCTGAGGCACTCATCAAAGCCTGGCATCTTCCATACGGGATTTTTAAGAAGCTCGAATCGAAGCGCAACTTCCTCGACCACGACCGCAGGCACATCTTGCGACTCTGATGCACGGAGGATCGATTGCCAAAGTTCGCGAATCTCGATCTCGGGAAACGGAATGCCAGCATCGCGAAGTTGCCGATGCTCCTCCTTGATCAATTCACTCAGGCGTTGCGTTGCGGTCGCTAAGTCGAGGCTGAAACCAGCCAACAGTTGATCGAGCCTCTGATCCTCGTTTCGTTGTTGGTCCTGAAACGCGGGATCGGTTCCAACGTCGCCGCTGGAGCTTACCAACAACGTTCCATAGATGTCGAAGAGAACCGCTTTGATGTTTTTAAGCGGTTCCAGTTTGGGCTCAACGCTGGTGGGAATCGGGGCAATCGCCGTCAAGGCGTCGCTGATTGTCGAGAGGTCCGAATCACCTGATTTGGAAACGTCCTGCGAACGTGATTCGGCGCGTATCGGATGGAAGTGTTCGATGCTGAGGAAACTTTCGAGAACTGCATTCGGCTTGGGGGCTACGCCAACTTCCGAGACGGGACTGGCGAAAAGGCCGTCGTAAATTTCGACCAGCTGGTCACCCGAACTGGCAATGGAAAACTTTTCTTTGACGGCTTTCTGATTCTCCGGCACGCAAGAAGCGTCGTTGTCGTCGATCGACCCGAGCCACTGGATCAGCTTCTGGTTATGGTCTTCAATTGTCTTGCTGACTCGAGGATCACGCACCGCCGAAGCAATCACGTGACGTTGCTGATCGCAAGTGAGCATTGCAAAATCGATCCAGCCCTGTTCCTCAATGTACGTGAAATACTGATCGACATTTTCACTCTCGAATGGCTGTTGGTACTGACTCCAAGTTTGAGTCAGGATCTCCTGAAGCTGCTGTTTGAAATCCGTCCGGTTAACCAACTGCAGCGGAATCCGAATCTCGGAATACAGCCTTTCAAACTGGATGCCTTGTTGCCTGAAATCATCGGTAACGGAGGCTAAATCTCTTCCGGTTAGCTGTTTGCCAAACGAAAACGATTCGAGGAAGACGAGGCCAAATCCTTCCGCGACGCTGGTCGTGAGAATCGAATTGGCTGCGGCGATATTGGTTTCGAAACTGAGCTCTGTGGCTAGGTCGAAGAGAACGGGCAGATGCAGATCCGTCGCGAACTGTTTCCAGTGGTTGTAGCTGCCTGCTTCGACTTCATTCAACGGTGCTAACGTCAAACCAACGCAGATCGGATCGGCGGAAATCGCCGTCAACAAGATCGCTTCGCCAATGTTCTTGCGGCGAATCCCGCGAACCGGATAGATCAGTAGCGGGACATTGGGATCAAGGCCATAGTTCGTAGCGAACTCCGCCTTTGCCGTTTGATGATCGGGCAAAACAGCAGGCAAGGGGACGGCGTTTGGCAAGTAGTGAACGACTGATTTTGACAATCCAAGCTGACTCAATTTCTGTTTGTCTCTACGATTGATGGCAGAGTAGTGAATCTGTTTCGCGTCCGGATAGACGTCACTCATCGAGCCACCGAGCCGCGACAACTGCGTCGTCAGTGAACGATAGTTTTTCGCACGAAAATCTTCCGCGAAATCATGCAGCTGCAAGAACAGTCGGAAACCTTCCCGAGCAAGGGATTGCAAAGCCAGTGCCAGTGCACCGTTCTTGCCCAAGCAATGGTTGTGAACATGCAATATCGTGTTCGATTTATCAAACGAAAGCTCCTCAAGCTTTTCGATCATCAACCGATCAAGCTCGTGGTCGCGGGAAAAGTCTTCTCGAAGCGAGTCGTATTCCAGCTGAGGAATCTCAACCAACTTCAGATTCAAAGCCTCGAATTTCGCTATTCGTTTCTCATCAATCGAACCACGGCCGCCGAACAGAATCGCAACATGAATTTCGCGGCCTTGTTCGGCAATTTTTTCAAGCGAAGAAAGTTGATTGAGAATGACGTGTGTCACTCCACCACGATTTAGATGGTGGTGGACACACACAACGTTGATTCTGGATGGATGACGCATGGACGGATTCTGGAGCATTACACGCTCACACGCAATGGTTGGTGTTGCACCGTTTCCGAATCGGTCAATGCGGTATACTGATTTCCAATCGCTTCAATTTTGAATTTTGAGAAAAAGACATGACTTCCAGCAGCATTGCTCGCCCAGAACCATCAGAATATTTCGAGTACTTCGAAACTTATATCAGCAAGTTCGTTCCCGCAGACTTCTGGGCAGCATTCGATGCGCAACCTGATGAGCTGCAATCGCTGCTTGGCAATCTGCCAGCGGAAGAAGATTCGAAGCTTCACGATCCGTACACGTGGACTTTGAAACAGGTCGTCGGCCATTTGATTGACACTGAACGAATCTTCGCAACGCGACTGTTGCGAATCGCAGTCGGAGATACGACACCGAATCCAGATTTCGAGCAAAACTCTTATGTCGCTGGTCTCGACTACGAGAGCGTTTCGATGGCGGGCTTGATCGAAGAATTCACAACGCTGCGAAGATCGAACGCACTGATGTTGCGACGGCTTGGCGATGAGCAACTTGCGAGAACCGGCACCGCTTCGGGCCGAGTCCTATCTGCTCGAGCGATCCCATTCATGATGGGCGGACATTTTGTGTATCACTTTGAAATAATGGCAAAGCGACTGGGAAAGTAACTGTGTGACATTTTGAAACGCGGAGG
>CAZORS010000139.1:0-5494 GCA_964582025.1 uncultured Pirellulaceae bacterium
TTTAGGGATGTCTCGCGATAGCTGAACTTCCTCAATGCAAAACACACCTTAAAGGCGGTCACTACAAACAAAATGCATGACTCGAAGCTGGAAGATTTACGACAGCTTCTTGACGTTCCAAATCTCTTCCGCGTACTGCGAGATCGTGCGATCACTTGAGAACCATCCGCTGTTGGCAACATTGAGGATACTCATCTTGCTCCAACGTTGTTGATCCTGATACGCCGCACTTGCTTCACGCTGTACGTCTATGTAACTGCGGAGGTCTGCCATCGTTACCCATTGATCTTGCGGGTTTCGCAACCCCGTCGTCAGAATGTCGAACAAGCCAGGCTCTGACTCATTGAAATGCCCGCCCTCAAGCAGTTCCATCACTCGGCAAATCTCTTCATCTGCGGCAATGATTTCATTCGGACGATAGTCCTTACGAGTTTCCACAACTTGAGCAGCATCGAGTCCGAACAGGAAGAAATTTTCCGCTCCTGCCTTTTCTCGGATCTCAATGTTTGCACCGTCAAGCGTGCCGATCGTCAACGCGCCGTTCATCATGAACTTCATGTTGCCTGTTCCTGACGCTTCTTTACCAGCAGTGGAAATCTGTTCGGATAAATCTGTTCCTGGGCAAATGATTTCCATCGCAGAGACGCGGTAGTTCGGGAAGAATACCATTCGCAGCAGATCGCGAGTGTCCGGATCGGAATTCACAACGGAAGCCACATTGTTGATTAGCTTTACGATCAGTTTCGCGAGGTGATACCCGGGAGCAGCTTTGCCGCCAATCAAAACGCAACGAGGAACCATGCCGTCGGTTTCGCCTCGCTTGATTCGATCGTACAAATGGATGCAGTGCAACACGTTGAGCAGCTGCCGCTTGTATTCGTGAATCCGTTTTACCTGTACGTCGAACATGAACGACGAATCGAATTCAACTCCCGTTGTGTCATGGACATACTTAGCAAGCGCTTGTTTGTTGTCCTGTTTGACCTTTGTCCAACGAGTTTGGAATTCAGCATCTTCGCAGTGGACTTCGATTTTTTTGATGTGTTGAAGATCCTTCTGCCATTCGTCGCCGATCGTTTCGTTCAGCAAGCTTCGCAATCCGGGATTGCAATGAGCCAACCAGCGTCGTTGAGTGACTCCGTTGGTTTTATTGTTGAATCGATCAGGCCAAATGCGTTGGAAATCGGCGAACAGTCCGGCTTTCAACAGGTCAGTGTGAAGCTGGGCTACCCCGTTGACCGAGTAGCTACCGACGATCGAAAGGTAAGCCATTCGAATGTGCGGATCATGGCCTTCTTCGATAAGTGAAACGCGGTGAAGCAGATCGGTTTCACCAGGAAATTTTTCGGCGACCATTTCGAGGAAGCGGCGATTAATTTCGTAGATGATCTCAAGCAACCGCGGGAGGAGGTTTCCGTATAGTCGAACCGACCAGCGTTCAAGAGCTTCCGGTAGCAACGTGTGATTGGTGTAAGCCATGCATTTCGTCGTGATCGCCCAAGCTTCATCCCACGAATGACCATGTTCGTCCATCAGCAAACGCATCAGTTCCGGGACAGCACATGCGGGATGGGTGTCGTTTAGTTGAAAGCAATTCTTTTCGCCGAACTTGGAGAAGTCATCTCCGTGCTTAGCGGTCCAGTTGGCTAGAACGTCTTGCAGGCTTGCCGAGACGAGGAAGTATTGCTGTTTGAGTCGCAGTTCTTTTCCGTTTTCGCTTGAGTCGTTCGGATACAGCACCATGGTGATCTGTTCAGCACCATTCTTTGCCGCAACAGATTCTGAATAACTACCAGCGTTGAATTCTTCCAAATCAAATTCTGACGTCGCGGTTGCTTTCCAAAGACGCAGTGTGTTCACGGTCCCGTTTTTGTAACCCGGGATTGGCATGTCGAAAGGAATCGCCAGAACGTCATGAGTGTTGACGGACTCGACGCCCATCTTGCCGTTTTCTTTGATTATCTGTGTTGTCTGGCCATAAAAGCGAATGCGTCGCTGATCCTCTGGACGCTCGATCTCCCAAGGGTTTCCATCGCGTAGCCAGTGATCCGGATCTTCGACTTGCCGACCGTCTTCGATGTGCTGATGGAACATGCCGTATTCGTATCGAATGCCATAACCGACGACGGGCAGTTCCAAGTTTGCGCAACTGTCGAGAAAGCATGCTGCCAGACGTCCAAGTCCTCCGTTGCCCAATCCGGCATCGTGTTCGCTTTCGGCAAGTTCTTCTAATCCGATTCCGTACTGGTGCACAGATTTTCTCGCGAGCTCATCGAGGTCAAGGTTCTGAATTGCGTTGCAGAGCGAACGACCAATTAAGAACTCCAACGAAAGATAGTAGACACGTCGATCATTCGACTCGGCCATGTTGGTTTTGGTTTGTGACCAATGCTCAACCAAACGATCACGAACAGCGATCGCCAACGCGCGGTACAAATAATTTGAGTCGATGTTCTCGTTGAGACAGCCGAGCGTGTAATTCAGATGGCGTAGGACTTCTCGGTCCAATGGAGATAAGGCAAAATTCACGGAAGTGTTCTCTCTGGTAAGTGGCTTCTCAAAAACGGTCATTTCAGGCCTGCAAGTTATCGGCCATCCCGATTAGTACTCCACAGTCGTGAAGATCGAGAGAGCTACATAGGTCCCCTTTTATCGAAGGGAAATCTCATATTTCAACCGCGGAAAGGTAGGCTTAAAATTCCATCTTGTCCAACCCGACCTTGCCAAAATTTCCGGGTTTTGCATCGCCACCGTTAAACATCCTCTTTGGCGTTTCCGTTTCCCGAAAAATAGTGGAAACCCGTCAAATTGGGTGGTGCTGGCATTTTGGAGGCCATCGACGGCTTCAATCTCAATCGTCGATGTTAAGGGGCCATTTATATCGATTCTGGCTTCACGGCTAAGCCAGATTCGGCAGCTTTGAAGATCGCTTCAAGGATCAGAAGATCCTGTAGGCCTTCTTCTCCCGGAACCTTGAGCTCTGTTCCTTCGGCGATGCACTCAGCGAAGTGATCGAGCTCCGCCGCAAAGTGATCGACTTGTTCGAATTGGATTTGGCCTTTGGAAGTTTTTCCTTTAATTCCACCGTAACCGTAGGCAGGTTCCAAACCGAAGTTGCCGTTGTCGCAGTAAGCATGAAAGTTGTTAACTCCGTTGAACGCGTAGGAAGTGTTGCAACTGCAAGTCACATCTCCCATCTTCATCGTCCATGCAAGTGTCTCTTCGACCTCAGCAAACTTGACGGGATCCGTTTTCGTTTCGGTTGCCGTGATCAGATCAGGTTCCAGTCCCGTCAAATATCGGCAGGCTTGTAAGGCATAGATTCCAACGTCCATCAGCGGACCTCCGCCAGCCAGTTTCTTGTTCAGTCGCCATTGTTTTGGATCGCCAATCTTGAATCCGAACCCGGCGATGATTTCTTTGATCTCGCCAAACTCTTTTGACTTCGCGAGTTCCATGCACTTGAGGTGATGTGGCTCGAACTGGCAGCGATAGCCGATTCCCAAAAGTCGTTCGGCCTTGCGACAAGCATCAATCATTTGACGACATTCAACCGACGAGATCGCCATTGGCTTCTCACAGAAAACGTGCTTGCCCGCCTTTGCTGCACGAACGGTGTACTCGCAGTGCATTCCGTTCGGCAACACCACGTAGATGATGTCAACTGAGTCGTCGTCCGCGATTTTGTCGAACGTTTCGTAGTTATAGATATGTTTCGGTGCAAGATCGTATTGCTTGGCCCATTTCTCCTGTTTGGCTGGAGTTCCCGAAACGATCGCAGTCAGTTTGCAGCGTTTCGTTTTCTGAAGTGCGGGCGCGATTTGGTTGGTCGAAAGTGAACCGAGTCCGACAAGTGCGACGCCCAGTTTTTCGTCGTCGGGCAACGCTGGTTGGTTGGCATAAAGCTCTGGCAATCCAAAAACTCCGGTCGCAGCGGCGGCTGTCGAAAGTGCGGCTGATTGATGAAGGAATGTACGTCGGTTTTCGTTTTTAGAATTCATGGTCCTGCCTTCGCAATTAAGTTGGCGATCGATCGAAGACAATATTGTAAACGTATACGCTTGCGAAGTGCAGCATCGCTATCTGATCGGATTGTGGCTGGTTACAATGGTGCGATATGAACGATCCAAATTCAAATTCGAGCCTTCCTGTCGTTTCCTGTGAAGGCTGCGGTGTATGCTGCTTTCACATGGGGTTTCCCGCTTTCGTTTTGCCGCGAGAGCCGATGACGGAGCAAGAAATTGATGCCGATCCTGAGCTTCGGAAATTGCCTATAGATTCAATTCGACGAGCTGAGTTGCTGGCCGGAAATGAGGGGGAGTCTTGGTGGCACAAGCTTCCCGCAGAGCTAAAAGGGCCACTGGTTGAGCACATGAATCAGTACAAACAACCCGATTATGACGGCACGCTGGAGTCGTTTGACGGTCCGTGCATTTGGTTGGATATGGAGACGCGAATGTGCAAGCATCATCTCCATCGTCCCAGCGTGTGTCGCGATTTCGAAACAGGTTGCGGTGACTGTTTGCAGTGGCGAAAAGAGTACGCTGACAAAATTAAAACGTAGTTCCGTGGGGCAGGTTTTTAACCTACCAAACAAACCCAAGCTTCAGAACTCGAAGGCAGGTTGAAAACCTACCCCACGCCTTTGGCTACGACTCTTTCTTTGCGGCCTTCTTTGGCTTTTTGGTTGTCGTTTTCTTCTTGGTGGTCTTTTTCTTAGCCGCTTTCTTCTTGGTTGCCTTTTTCTTCTTAGCGGCTTTTTTCTTCTTCACTGGAGCCTTGTCACCATCGTCGCCGTCAGCTTTTTTCTTCTTCTTTTTCGGCGGCGCGAACTCAAATCCAAGTTTTCCTGTTTCTCGATTGAGTGTCAGATGTGCCGCAAATTTGCGACCTTTTTTTGACAAAAACCCGGGCATCAAATCCGTTTTTCCTTCCATGAACAGCTTCATTCCCTGTTCGGTCGGGATCTCTTTTTTGAGAATCGTCTTGCTGATTCGGACGCCACGCTCGTTCTTTTTCTTGGCCATCCCAGGAGCCAAAAATGCTCGACCGTTTTCGTAGACTTTCACCATTTCGGCGGAACCATCTAGGATCGGACACTCGCAAATAATTTGCTCGTCAGTCAAGTTTTCGACTTCCTTCTCACGCTCTTCGTCGCCTTCGAAAACGAAGTTCAGCTTCCAAACTTTCTTCGGTTTCTCAAGGACCAGTTCGGCCGTGAAGGGTTGGCCGAATCGATTCTTGAACGTTTCAATCGGGCCGACTTTTCCTTCGTTGAGCAGTGTTTTGGCTTGAGCCTCCGTCAACTCATGGCTGGCAATATGCTTCTTGATTTTGAAAATGCACTCGGGATCTTTGCAGCTGAACAAGCCATCCGTTTGATGATGCTCCATCTTGCCGCATTCTGGACATTTGGCTTCCAAGTCAGGGAACTTTCGGTTGACGATTTCTTCCGTGAACGACTTTGTTTGTTCAACAATCGTGTTGGTGACCT
>CAZORS010000139.1:5594-14719 GCA_964582025.1 uncultured Pirellulaceae bacterium
GCGTCACGAAGTTCGTCGTCTTCAACTCGTTTTCCGGCTGACTCCATCGCCGAAAGTAGTGTCGCATCGGTGAATCGAGCAGGAGGACGCGTTTCTTTTTCTCTGACTTCTATTTCGGCGGTTTGAGCCGTTTCACCGTCTTCAGCTGCAACCAATTCGTCGGCTTCTGCCGCGATGCCGGGCTTGCGTCCGTAAACTTCAAGGTAGCCAGGAACGATTAAAACTTTACCTTCGGTTTTGAATGAATCCTCGCCAACGCGAGTAATTCGTTTTGTGATTTCGAATTCGGCGTGGGGATAGAAAATCGCCAAGAACCGTCGCATGACGAGGTTGTAAATCTTGGCCGCACCGTCATCAAGTTTCGCAGGCGGAAGTTTGCCGGTTGGAATGATCGCAAAGTGATCGGAGACCTTCGCCGTGTTGAAAATTCGCTTGCTTGGGCCGACTCGATCGTTCTTCAGAATCCACTTCGCACACTGCTGAATGTTGGCATCGATCGGTGCGTTTGCTTTGCCACTTCCAAGCTTCGCAATCGTCTCTTTGACGGTGTCGATGTAGTCTTCTGGCAGGTACTTTGAATCGGTACGTGGATAGGTCAGGATTTTGTATCGGTCGTAGCAGGCCTGTGCCAGCTGCAGCGTTCGTCGAGCCGGGAATCCGTGCTTCGAGTTGCCTTCTCGCTGAAGTGACGTCAAATCGTAAAGCAACGGAGGAGCGGATTTGGAAGGCTTCTTGGTCTCTTCGACGATGCCCTCTTTCCCTAGGCATCTGGCCTTCACTGCTTCCGCTTCGGCGATGTCCCAGATTCGTTCTGCTTTCTTGTGCTCGTCGTCCTCGTCTTTCTTGAAGTCTTCGCGGAACCAACGACCATGATACTGGCCTGCTTTGACATCAAAGTCGCCATGAATTTCCCAGTAAGTTCGCGGCACGAAACTGCGAATTTCCAATTCACGTTCGGTGAGGATTGAAAGTGTTGGGGTTTGTACGCGGCCGGCGGTGGTGACGTTGAAGCCGCCGTTTCGAGAGTTGAATGCGGTCAGGGCTCTGGTGCCGTTGAGTCCAATCAACCAGTCGCTTTCCGAGCGGCACATCGCGGCGTCGGCGAGGTTCGACATTTCTTCGGAGCTACGTAGATTCGCCCAAGCGTCTTTGATGGAATCGTCAGTCATCGACTGCATCCACATTCGCTTGACCTCGAAGTCTTTCTTCAAGTTGGCAAGCTTCAGGACGTACTGAAAGATCAACTCTCCTTCACGCCCAGCATCGCAGGCGTTAACAACGACGGTGACATCTTTCTTCTTCAGAAGCCGAACGAGCAACTTGTATCTTGATTCGCTACGTTCGATTGGTTGTAAATCGAATTGAGTTGGCAAAACTGGCAGGTGCTTGATGCCCCAAGGAAGTTTCTTACCTTCGGGAGTCAATGGCATCTTCAGTTCGACCAAGTGGCCGATCGCAGAAGAGATGTACGCGTTGTCGTTTTCAAAGTAATCCTTCTTTTTCTCGAATTTACCGAATTCAGGCATCTTTCCCAAAACGCGAGACAGGTCAGTCGCGACGCTGGGTTTTTCGGCAATAATGAGTATCTTCGACATCGTTTCTCCGTGAGCCGGCGTCTATTCAATAAGGCAAATAAGCTACCACTAGCGATGGCAAACGGTTGCGGCCAGTGGAGGCGAAACTTGCCGTTAACATTAATGTGTTCTATTAAAAGTCATCTTTCACGGACGACACGATTAATTGCTGACCCGGGATGCTGTCAACCCCTTGAGCAGAAATTGAATTTGGTTGAGCCATGTTTTGGTCGTACCGTTCACGGTTTTTCTCGACTGAAATCTTCTCCAAACGTTGCTTGAGGAACCAAGAAGGTTGAAAAACCTTGAAAACTGGTGGATCTCGACTGATTTTCCGGCTGAGCCATTGAAAAAGCGTCGAATATTGGCTAACATCCGCCGCTCAAAGAAGCACTCAACACTACACACACTCAACAATCCGCTTGAAAAATGGCTGTTCCAAAGCGCAAACACTCCAATTCCCGTTCAGGTAAACGTCGTTCTCACCACCGTGTGACTGCGAAGAATCTTGCCGTTTGCCCAAAATGCAGCACGCGAGTCCCTACGCACGTGATGTGCCCGACTTGTGGCACGTACATGGGCCGAGTTGTTGACCACAGGAACGAAGACACAGCGACTGTGTAACGTAGCAATCTAGAATGTTGGAATCTCCGAAACAGAGATTCACCAAAATAAGAAAACGGGCACTACTTGGAAAAGTAGTGCCCGTTTTGCGTTAATGCGTTTATGGTATTTCAATCGAATTGCAGGTGTTACACAGTTCGTTTCCTTCTTGAAACCATCAGGGTTCCAAAGATAGCCAACACGGTCGCACATCCTGGCTCAGGAACTGCTACCGCACCATTGAACCGGCTCGCGAAGAGTTCGTACTGGCCGGTGTCAGCGCCATCAAATGCATTGACCTGAACAAAGTACGTTCCTGCTTCAGCAATCACAAGGTCAACGAGGACTGAGTCCAAGCCTTCGATTTCATCGTCATTGAAAGCGTCAACTCCGTAGTAGTCGATAAATGCCCCCGTCGAATCGAGGATCGAAATCTGAGTATCGACAGAAGCCAAACGGTTCGGAGCGGACGAAATTACTTCGAAATTGAACAGGTCGCCGGCTTCGGCAGTAAACTCGTAAAAGTCGTTGTCGTTTGCGGTCAAGCTGCCGACCATGGCGATTGCGTCGACATCAAAGTCGCCCTGCCCAGCAAACAGGCCTTCAAGAGTTGTGTTTGGTACGGCCAATTCACCAAAGACCAAGTCCTGTGCAGTCGCAATTGTGTCGTTAGATCCGAACTCATTAACCACGGTGCCGTTTTCTGCAAACTCGAGTTTGATTGCCGATCGTTCACTTAGCCACACAGGTTGAGTAAATCGATTGATGTCAGCACCTAAGGCAGGAGTTGACATGACGTGATTTTCGAATTCATCAGCATTTTGTGGCCCGGTGTAGGTCGGGAGAAAGTTTGCGTTAATTCCTGGAATCACACCTTGGCCGATGGGGCCAAACGAATCGCGATGTCGCAAGCCAAGGATGTGCCCAAGTTCATGGGCTCCGATGTTTGCAGTAATCCCGACTACCTGATCGGTGGCCGTAAATCCAAGACCATCGACGTTGATGACTGCGTTGTCACTTTTATTTAGATTGCGAAAGTCAATGTCTTCAGCGAGTCCGCCCGCACTACCAGAGTTGAAGGTCAATCGAGAAAATTCGCCACCGGGATTGATCTGAGAAAACGAAATATCAAAGTCCTGATAGATGTCTTCTATCAATGACTGGACCGTGTCACGCATGGCCGTTGTGTAGTTGATGTTTCCGTCCGTTCCGGAGTCGAAATCTAGAAAAACATCTTGCTGCGCGTCGGCTGTCGTTAGCGGCACCAGCAAAAGGCACACTACGCACCCGACTAAATATGAAGTGGTTTGTTTCATGGTTTCAATACTCCCAGCAAAATTTTAAAACTTATGTCTCATGAAGAATCATTTTCCGCGAGTATGACCAAGATGTTCAATACAACAAGCTGCTAAATGAAAATTGTTGCGTCCAATTTTTTGTTCTTGGCAACGAGGTTCGCGCCAAGATTTCAATAAGATCCGAAAAAAAACGGGTGAATCCCATTTCGACGAACCGAAATTTAGACGATCATCCGGAAATGAGCACTGAACACATTGAACTGGTCGCAACGATTAAAGAGGACCCGATCGCGAGATCGTTGGATTCTCGAGCGACGTTTATTCCGTTGCGACACAGTGACTTGGTGTTAGATCTAGTGGAGCGATATCGAATCAGTGGTGATGAGAGCATTCATTTCTCTAATATGTCTTCACGGCTGCAGCGAATTTTTCACGCCGAGCATTTGACTCAGCTTTTGCAGCTTGAAGAAATCTACGGTCCACTCGATCCTGATTCGCAAGCGGTAGAATTGAGAAATCGCGACGACGAAAAACGAAACCAACTGACGGAAAAACTGTTCGATCGCGTTTCCGGATTGTTGTTCAGTGCTCACTACAAGCGGCTCGATCGAAAGGATCTTGAGCGGGCTGTCGACATGGCTTCTCAGTGGGGAGTTCGCCTACAGGTGAACTTCGATCTTTATGAACGGCTTGAAATTTTTGCTCGAGGCTATCACGTTGTTGAAGTGCAGCGGCGCAGGTGGCAAAACTTCTTCCGTGTCGAAACGATAGAATTGCCCGAGTTTGAGCGGCTGATAATGGCTTTCCGGCTAAAGCCTGAAGCGGTTGAGGAGGCGCCTAAGGGTGTTGTTGAGTCGCCGGCCAAACGAAGTCGGCGCAAGCAGTTAGCGAACAAGATTTCGAGGCTGTTGGCAGGGGATGATGAAGATGCAATGGATGCCGATCACGTTTACTTGAAAACGTTCAAGAACATTCCAGAAACGGACTTGGAGATCCTGCTGCCGGGCAGCAAAGTTCGGCTCTCGATGTTGGATCGCGGAAAGATATTGGTTCCCACGGCGATGGCTCTTTATAAAGCGTCGCGCTTGTTTGTTGTCTTGATGGCGGTGTTGGCGGCGTGGACCTACGACAATATTTTGGCACTGTTGATTGTGGTTGGGGCGGTCGTTGGCTACGGGGTCAAATCGGTGTTAAGCTATTTTCGAACCAAGCAGAAGTATCAATTTGGACTCACGAAAAGTCTATACCTCAAGAACCTTGGCAACAATTCTGGTGTTCTGTATCGGATCTTGAACGAGGCCGAGGAGCAGGAGCTCTTAGAGGCGATTCTTGGGTACTCAATTCTGTGGCAACATCAGAAGAGAGTCGAATCTGCGGGCGGAAAGTTCGAAGGATTGACGAGCGACCAGTTGGACCGAGAAGTTGAAGTTTATTTGTCCGACCTGACGAAGGTAGACATCGACTTCGAGATTTTTGATTCCCTCGGAAAGCTGGCTAGGCTTGGATTGGCAAACGTCGATGCTTCTGGACGTTGGACTGCGATTCCGATTGAGCAAGCTGAACAATGCCTAGATGACAGTTGGTCGCGGCTTTTTCAGGTGCGAGGCATGCGCGTTGAGTTTGGTGATGTGAAAGGCGATGGTTTATTTACGGGATAGCCGGGCGCCATTGCACGTTGTTCGTAGTAGATCCCTTTAGCGACGTGGCACGCTGAAGGAATCTTCAGACAATGCAAAGCCACTTAAAGGCGGCAACTACGAAGGAGGCAGTCCCTGAGTTATGATGTCTGTTTCGATTCTCAATTGCACACAGACCGATTCATGTCACAGGAACGATACCCCACAACCCGCATGCGACGCGTTCGCCAGTTCGACTGGTCGCGGCGCTTGGTCGCTGAAAACCGACTTGCCGTTGACGATTTGATCTGGCCCGTTTTTGTGACCGAAGGCTCAGGCGAATCAGTCGATGTGGCTTCGATGCCTGGCGTTCAACGGTACTCGATTGATCGTCTGGTCGAACAAGTCAAACAAGCTGCGGACCTTGGGATTCCAGCGATCGCGATCTTTCCTGAAACGGATCCGAAACTAAAAACCGAAGGTGCAGAAGAAGCTTGGAATCCTGACAACCTTGTGTGTCGTGCCGTTGCGGCGATCAAGGCTGCAGTTCCGTCGGTCGGAATCATTTGCGACGTAGCACTTGATCCTTACACGTCGCATGGTCAAGACGGACTGGTAAGAGACGGCGAAGTCGTGAATGATGAGTCCGTGGCAGCACTCTGCGATCAAGCGGTTACTCAAGCAAAAGCGGGCTGTGACATCATTGCTCCTTCGGACATGATGGACGGTCGGATCGGTGAGATTCGAATGGCGCTCGATCAGGAAGGTTTCGAAAACGTGATGATCATGTCCTACGCTGCGAAATACGCGTCCGCGTTTTACGGTCCGTTTCGTGATGCGATTGGGTCAAAGTCGAACCTGTCGGTAGGCAATGTCTGCGGAGGCGGCAAAAAAACTTACCAGATGAATCCAGCGAACTCGGATGTTGCGATCAGAGAAGTGGCACTCGACATTCAGGAGGGAGCGGACATGGTGATGGTCAAACCTGGCATGCCGTACTTGGATATCGTGCGTCGTGTAAAAGAACAGTTTTCTGTTCCAACGTTTGCCTATCAGGTTAGCGGGGAATACGCGATGCTCACTGCGGCGGCGCAAAACGATTGGCTTGATCGTGAGGCCGTGATGTTGGAAAGCCTTGTTGGATTCAAGCGAGCAGGTTGCGATGGGATTTTGACTTACTTTGCGGTCGACGCCGCGAAGCTATTGTCGCTCGGTTCTCCGAACCGTTAGCGGGCGGGATCGAGAGCGGCATTTTTTGGGTTGGGTTTCCGATTGGAAATTGTTTCCAAGACGCACAAACAGTTCGGAGAGCGGTGCGACATTGACAGCTCGGAACCTGTGCGACGTCGGCCTGAGAATTACGCAGCACGTTTTGGAAGAAACTTTGGCGCGACGGAAGCTTCAAGGTCCTGCGTCAGTTCTTCAAGATCGACGCCTTCATCGCGGGACGCGTTCAGCAACCGTTCTCGCAGATCCGGGTCGGCGACTGAAACGTAAGCTGTCTCATAGATTCCATCGATGTCCAGTTCGAGTGCGCCTTGTGGGAATTCCACACAGTGAATTTCGGTCCAGTAAATGTTGCCCCAAGAATGCTGATCGCAAGCGTAAGCAGATGCCAGAACTTGGTCATTGCGATAGAGAATGGCCATTAACATGATTACTCCTCCTGAGATTCGGACGTCCGAGTCTACCAGGGAGGCGGAGTAAATCTAAGGCGAATGCTGTGTCGCGACAGTTTGCTAGCGGCTCACTTTTTGTCAGATCCGCGAGCCACGAGAAATACGATGGTCCCCACGACCACGAGAAGCAGTGGAATTCCAACAAGGACAAGTAGTGCTACCATTGAAATTCCCATAACTCTTTCTCTCTCTGTTGAATTTATCTTCGGGCCGTCGTCGAGACTACTTCTTGGATCCACGAACTGCAAGGAAAACAACAAGTCCAGCCAATGCAAGAAAAGCTGGGACACCGAGGATCAATAACTCCAGTACACCGATAGTACCCATGATTTTTGGCTCCAAATCTCACCATTATCGTCCGCGTGCAAACTGCTGCCGGATTGGCTAAAATGCAAGTACCGCAATTCACGCACTTTTAAACATAGCGAGCCATTGATGTCCAAGCAAACCAATTCTGATCGTCGTCAATTTATGATTCGGACAGGAGGCGTCTCTGCAGTTGCGGCACTTGCTGTCACGCTTGGCGAACGATTGCAAGCACAAGACGCTGCTTCTGGAGGAGTCTCGATAAACCACTCGGTTTGCAAATGGTGCTATCGGGGCGTCTCGATGGATGATCTTTGTACGGCAGGAAAAGAGTTTGGTTTACAGTCGGTCGAGTTACTTCAACCCGACGATATCAAGATCGTTCAGGAGCACGGGCTTACATGTGCGCTTGTTGGTAACGTGACAACGGAGACGGCTGAGGGCGTCAAAGTCGGAGGGATCACCAAAGCGTGGAATCGCACAGAGCACCACAAAGCTCTTTTGGAAGGCTATGAAAAACAGATCGCCGCCGCGAAAGACCTTGGGCTCGACAACGTGATTTGCTTTTCCGGAAACCGTGACGGCATGGATGATGAACTTGGCATGAAAAACTGTGCGGAAGGCCTGAAGAAGCTGATGCCGATCGCAGAGAAGCACGGTGTCACGATCACGATGGAGTTGCTCAACAGCAAAGTCAATCATAAGGACTACATGTGTGATCACACCGAATGGGGAGTTGGCCTTTGTGAGATGATTGGATCTGAGCGATTCAAGTTGCTCTATGACATCTATCACATGCAGATCATGGAAGGTGATGTCATTGCCACGATCGAAAAACATCACAAACACTTTAGCCACTATCACACCGGTGGCGTGCCCGGACGCAACGAAATCGACGACACGCAAGAGCTCTACTATCCTGCGATCATGAAGGCGATTCAGAAAACTGGCTTCAAGGGCTATGTGGCTCAAGAGTTCATTCCGAAGCGTGAAGATAAGTTAGGTTCATTGAAGCAAGGCGTCGAAATCTGCACCGTTTAGAATCGCTACCTTGAGGAGTTCCCAGTGGCCAATTCGAACCAATCGCAAGAGAAGCTCGTTGATTGGTCTCCTTGGAAGCATCCGAAAGCCCAGCGTTGGTTTGAGGAACTTCTCGAGGAGTCTCATCTGCCGTTGATGATGGAGCACGCCGTCGACAAGGCAGACGATTCGTTGAACGAAGGCGAGACGCGGTTGATGGTTGCGTTGGCGATCTTGCTGGGGCGAGAAGGCGTTTGGCCTGCTCAACGCGATTCGATTCTGAGAACGATCGTCCGACAGGGAGATGTTGTTTCCCGGCGAGCCACCGACACAAAAGAAGGGCCGCTGTCGTTGTCTGAGCACAAAGCCCAAGCGAATCAGCACGATCAACTGGTTCATGAAGTCGAAGTGTTGCGTCGGCGAATTGGGATGTCGAATCGAAAGACACCGCTGAAGCCTCCTGCGTGGGGTAAGTTTTGGTCATAAAGTCAAAGAAGCCGTGGCAAGACAGTGACGCGATTCGTTGGATCGATGAATCTGATTCGATGCGTCAAATGTGTCGCCTGATTGAAGGAACGCTGCGGCTGGAAGTCGATTCGCGTCCTCACGAGATTCGAGCTGCGGCTTGCATGGTGATTCTGTTGGCGCGAAAGAATCTCTGGTCAACATCGGCACGCAGTCCAGATAAGAACGAGGATGAGATGGATCGACTGGTCGGTTTGGCTTCGCGGCAAATGGGCGCTGTGAAGCAATTGTTTGAAAAGAACTTGAGAGCCCGGCCGCAGTTGCAGAATGACCCGTCTTACAAAAAGTTCATGGAATCTGTGACTCAGGAAATTCGCATTCTCGAATCTCGCATGTCAAAAACGAAATCGAAACTCCCTGAAGAACCCCCGTGCACTTGGGGAAAGTTCTGGTAAGCGATTGTTGCTCAGTTCTCCGAACTGATTGCGGGCCGCGTCGAATAGCTTTCTCCCATCGAAAGCTTTTCCCATCGAAAGCTTTTCCCATCGAAAGCTTTTCCCATCG
>CAZORS010000140.1:0-14642 GCA_964582025.1 uncultured Pirellulaceae bacterium
CGGAGCCTCCACGTACTTCGATGACCTGCTTTTCGGGGGACACGAACAGCTCAGAAATCCGGGTGATTTCTTGGGCTTGAGCAGTTGGAAGGGCGTCGAAAGACTTCGGGCTGAGTTTCGGCAATTCGTATTCCGACGCGATGATGGCGAAACGGTCTTTGCTTCTCGAACGGCCAGCTTGATGGCGATTGCCGCCAAGATGCTTTTTTCTCGCTGCCGAAACGTATTGGTGACCGACCTAAATTGGCAGCCCTATTTGGACATCTTGTCGTCGGCAATTCCAAACGATGCCTGCAAGATTACCTGTGTGCCAATCAAACAGCTTGTTTTTGACGAATTGGCAACGGCCACTGACTTGGTCGATTGTTTGAAAAATGCCTACGTCCAAAATGGATGCGATGGTTTGTTTTTGCCGGCGGTGTGCAATCGGGGCGTAAAGCTTCCAATAAAAAAACTGCTGGATAAACTGCGTGAAAGTGCACGAGTTCGTTTTTCGATCTTGGATGCCGCCCAAGCACTCAATCACATTGGTTTACAAGACGTTGCTCAGGCTGTTGATTTTACAATCGCCGGAACCCATAAATGGTTGCGTGCATTCGAGCCGATGGGTGTCGGCTTTTTCTCGAAGGAAGGGAGTCGTGGCTTTATTCGATCCACAATTGCACGTCAGTTGGCAACCAACTGCCTAAGTGATCCACTTTTGCGTTTCACCGAATCAAAGGGACAGGCCAGCGAAACAGTAAACCTGCAGCCGCTCTTTGCTGCGAGTGGAGCACTTTCTGATTCGTTGGCGACGCAAAATAAAGAAAGTGAGTTCAATGCTTGCCGATCGAAGATCATAGAGATATCTCAAAGGACAAATTGGACGCCCTTAGTTCCCCATCCAGAGCTGGCATCGCGAATTGTGCTGACTCAGAAAAAGCAATTCAGCCATTGGGCAGCCGGCACGATTCGAAAATTCATGATGAATTCCAGAGTCGCGGTCAGCGATTTCGGAAGCGGTCAATGTCGAATTTCGACGCCGGATCTATTCTCCAATTTTGACGAAGCTTGGCTTCGTTCTGCGATGGCAAGTCGCTGAAACAACTACTTGGCCAAGATTCCTTTTTCGACCATATACTCTCCGTGCTTTTTTAATAGAGCTTGAGCACGAAGCAAGAAATTCTGGACTCCTCGCGGATTATCGCCACCGGGCAGTCCACCTTTAGCGCGGTCGTTTCTGTATTTGGCGATCTCCTCCAATTTCCTCAATCCCTGATTTGAGTCATCTAAGCCGCCGCTGGACACAATTACTCCGTAGGACATTGGGCCGGTTCCACCTAGATCGCCGCGAAGTTCACGCCCTTGGGAAATAAATGGCACAAGGTAAACCTGAATTGCCGCTTGATCCGCAATGTATTGCTGTTCCTGCAAGCGTTTTTTTTCAGCAAGTGCAACAGCTTGCTTATCCTCTTCAATGGCTCGCAATAAGTCCGCGACTTTCTTGTTGTTTTCGTGGGCCCGGGCAAGAACAGCAGTTGTGTCCAGTTTTGCCAATGACTCTGCGAGCGCAGATTCCGACTCACGAACTTCGTCTTCCATTTTCTTAATTGCAGATTCTCGACTTTCTTCTGCAACTTTGGCCAAACGTTTGGCAATGCTCTCTTGTCCTTCTGTAGCTCGCTCAGAAATCGCACTCGCCAATAGAGTCCCGGGTTGATTTTCTTTGGTCGTCGCAACCAAGCCTACGATCGCATCGTCCAACACTGTAAGTTCTTTTTGCCGATCATCAGTCCGTTGTAAGAATAAATCGAGCCGTTCAAGCACGAATGGCTGAGGTTCGTATTTCCAATCTCCGGCAGCTTCCCACTTTTTTAACAGCGAATTAATCTCCGAAAGAAAAACGGTCACTTCGACATCTTCTTTCATTGCATTTTCTGCTTCAGCCAATAGCACGACATATTGAGCAACGGATGATTTATCGGCAGCGATTTTGGATCCCGTTTCTGACGATTTCATTCCTTCCAGCCGGCTCATGACTCCAGCACCCACTTCCTGCATTTTTAGTCTGGCAGTCTCGAGTTCGTTCATTTTGTCCAACAACGCCAAGACCGCCGCTTTGTTGACCGCTTTTTTCTCTTCAGATCCCCAGTCAATATTGGTCATATCGGAAATACCCGAGACATTCATTCCCGTTACTTCTTCGATCTTGTCGGCGACGATGTTGTTGGATTTCGCGACGCTGCTTTTATTTGATTTCAATTGCCTTTGGGAGTTGTCTGTCGTCTCTTGAGGCGAGCTCTTGAATCCACCAGTAATGGTGTAGAAAGCAAGCCCCAAGGCGATAAGACCAAGAACTCCTACAATTCGCATGGTTGCCGGATTTGGGTTCCCGTCCTCGTTTGAGACGGATGCAGAGCCTCGATTGGAGGGCTCACCATAGAGGTCATTGAAGTCAGTAGGATCGTCGCTCATTTTGATGTCTATATGCTGCGTTTTTTGTCGAGACGGTGAGTCGAGTACGAATCACTATTGTAATTGCGGCACTGTGGTTTTTCACCAAAAGTGGCACACATGCTGGTAGGACGCGCGCCATCTCGAATGCCATTGACGAAATCGTTTTCCTCGATGTTTTCCGAGTAGAATGGTCAGGTATTGTTTGAAGGGTGTACGGTAAGAAGAACGCTACCCCTTAATGCGCGCCACTTATGTCTGGACGCCCCGTTTATGCCCACTGAGCCACGCACAGTCCGCTTCAATCGTCAGACGTTCAAAGTCTTGGGCGATCGTCGTATTCGGGGCGAGGACTATCTTGTTATTGGCCATTATGGAAACGGAGAACGATCCCGTGAGCATGTGCTGCAAGTACTTGGCAAGCACCGGCATAAAGAAAAAGTAATTCACTGCTTGAAGAACAGCAAAAACAACTGGCGCCGTATCAATCATTTGGATCGAATTCAAGGCAGTCACCTCCCTTTTGCGGGAATCACCTCGATCGGCAAATCCGGGGACGAGCTATTTGTTGTCATGGAGCACATTCGAGGCAAATCGCTTCGTCACAACCTTCGCATGGAAAAGAGGCTTACTGCGTACCAAGCAATTCGACTGTATAGCCAGCTGGTTCGGCAGTTATGCAATCTCTATCGCACGACGGGTATTATCCACGGCGACATTGCACCAGAAAACCTGATCGTCTCTCCCCAAGGCACACGTCTAGTGCTCATTGATTTTGGGTCGAGTTTTCGATTTACCGATTCGCAAAACAAAGACAAAGGCGATGGCGGTCGCGCGATATACCAGTCACCTTCACAATTGGCCGGAAAACCCGCGACTCGGCTTTGCGAGCAGTTTAGCGCCGCGTCTGTTTTCTATGAAATGTTGACGCGGAAGATGCCATTTAATGTTGTCGAGAAAACAGACCCGCGATGTAGAAATTCGCGGATCAAACCGCCAAGTGAAAATGCCACTGAAATTAGTGACCTGCCGAGTCGCGTTTGGCAAGCAGTTGACGAACACGTTTCGAGGGCCGCTTCGTTAAAACCAGAAAGTCGATTCGCCACAATTAATGAATGGCAAGAATCGGCCAACAATCTTCGCGACTATTCGAATCGTCCTGAATTGGCTCCCGAATTAAAAACTGGGTTAGTGTCATCGTTGATTAAAAGTCTGTTCGGGCGTGGCGACGACTAGCTGACTTGGTTTGATAGAGGCTACGAAGTCTCAATCCCCAATTCCCTTGCACGTTCGTTGGGCGGGACCCAATCAAAGAAATCGCCACAGGTGGAATGTAGTGATTTTCGACTCTTGCCTTCTCCAATTACGTTCAACCGGGCTCTTTTGGTTGTACCTTTTTTAAGAATCGTTCGGCCCGAATGTCGATATCGCCTTGGATTCCCCAAGTGACAATTTTTGCACAAGCTTTTTGCAGGGGCGTTCACATCATCTTGAGCAGCGTATTCTTTCAGCGTTTCTTGTGCTGTTAGGAGTGCCAATTCAAACTGGCGATCTGCATCGTTGCTATTAGCGAATTTGAGTGCCACCGCCGTAAACGTCCCAGAGAAGACAACAATGCCGCAGAGCGATCTCGCTCCAGTACATTTTTCAATTAAGTGACAGTAGGCCCGCATGCGAACGAAGTGCTGAGGATAAATACTGTGCAAAGGATTGTTTGCTGGTTCGGTGTGCGGCTTGGGCTGTTTGCAAATGAATACTGGCATACAAACTTGCCCACGTCTGAGAAGTTTCCAAGGGCTACCCGCTATCCCAATTTCTTCGTCAGTCATCATGTCGTGGCAGCGTTCGACATCGCATGATTTTAATAAAGATGGCCAAGACAAAATCTCCGACATCGGAGAATCCAAGTCTGGCAGCTTTTCTGATGCCGTTTTGTAGGCAGCCAGCTCCATTTTCAATTTCTGAATGGTTTGCCAGTCTTGAAAGATGCGGTAGCAAGCAATTGAGCCAACTGGCAACAGAACCAAAAGACAAAGAAAACCGAGGAACGGTTTCAAAAGCATGTAAGTCGCCCAAGTAAAGATAATTCCAGCGAACAATCCAATGAGGCATTTTTCGATTCTATTTCTGAGCTTCCGAATTTTTGGACCGATCGCGTCCATCTCGTAATTTGGCATGTAGCTCAGGTCAGCGAAATCATCTCCGACGCCACGATCGTCTTTTTGTTGTTCATGCGAAATGACACCTGCCCGAGGGCAGAAAACGAATTCACTCAGTGTATGAACGCCAATTACCTCTCGCTCATCAGACATTCGCCTTAGCCTCCCAGCCAGATATTTGGGCGATTAAGTCAGCGAAATTACTTTTTCCGTCCGACGACTTGGTGGCGAGACTGCGGAAGTTCGGGTTCCTGTCGCAACAGGATTCCAAAGCGGCAAACGTGTTTTTGTCGTGAATTGCCAGCGTGGCGAGAAACTTGCGGTCGCAATTTGATGGTGGCTGTCGGCCAGTCAAACAAAAGATCACGATTTGAGCCCAGCTGTACATGTCGGCTCGAAAATCGACGTCTGGAGATTCATACTCAGGTGAATAAAAAACAATTCGGTCTTCGTCCAAGTCGCGAGATTTGGTGAGGCCAGCAAATGTCGATAATTCAAAATCACGGACAAACAAACTTCCGTCATCTCTAAGACAGACATTTTTTGGTGTGAGGCAACGATAAACCACACCGACTTCGTTCAATGTATAAAGTGCCTGTGCCAACTCATTCGCAATCCACGGGATCTTGGATTTATCAAGTTCGCCAGATTTGACGAGCGACCGCAGTGATTTCGCATCTTCCCAGCGTTCAATCGACCAATACCGATCGTCCGACACGGGGCCACAGTCGTAGAGCAAAGGGAATCGTCCGTCGCGTTCAATTAGCGCACATATTTCTGGATTGCGGCGAAGTTCTTTCTTTACGAACTCCAACGTTTCATCGTCATACTTCTTCAGGTGAAAGATTTTTGCTCGGCCAACGCGACCCGTTTCGCTGTGCGTTGCTTTTACGACCCGATAACTTAAATCTCGTATCTTCTCGACCGCGACTTCTTCGTCACTTATTTTCCAGTCGGCCAGAAAAGAACCAGCCAAGCTCGTTGCCTTTGATTCCCAATTGTTGTCCGTGCCCAAAAAGTCGGCCGGGGTTTTGATTCCAATCGACCTCAAAAGAATATCAGCCTTCTTTCTTCGAAGGCTCTCGCCTTTATTTAATGACTTGGCAACTGTCCGTGCATTTAGTTCGGATTTCGCAACAAGCTCTGCTTGATCGAGCACTTTCCCCAGCTGGAGTTCGACCGCACTCCAATTGATAAAGACCATGTTGCTCATTGATTACCTTTCATTTCGTTTCGCTCCATCGTAATTACGAGCTTTTGCATTTGAAAGATATTCCGCCGGTCTCCGAATTCCAAAGTGCATGAAAGTGCACCTTTTTCCACTCGGTAATGCGCGAGGCGAGATCTATCTTCTGGTCGTTCATTCGAAGCCAACAGAAAGGAATGCGAAATGAATCCTATTTCATGGGTAACAGAGAAGATCGTCTCGAACGTCGTGACACTAATCGGCAGCGTGGTAATCGCGAACGTCGAAGCTGAAGCGTTGAAGAATCAGGCGGAAGCCTTAAACGGTCTCGAAGCCGAAGCTCGAAAGTACGAGGCCGAGGGCAATCTGGTCTTGGCAAAGATGCTGCGTCAGAACGTGGAGAGCCTTGCCAACGGGACTCCGGGGGAGCGAACGGCTCGTATTGTGGAGTCTTTTCAACCAGCGGCCGCAACGCCTCCGACTGCCAAGCCGAAGACGAAAAACATCGCTACGGCCAAACCTGAAAAGAAAAAAAAGCGAGGCAGGCCTCCGAAGAATGCCAAGGCTGAATCAAAAACAGTCACGGCTGAAGCAACCGAGACGAATCCACCTCTGGATTCTGGCTCGGAATCATGAAGCTTCAACCATTGGCTGAATTGGTTGTTGATTCTTTGCTGCGTCGTATTCGCGTTCTTGCTGAGTGCCAGATAAAGCAGTTGGCAGTTGGCGTGGAGCCACAAGGTAACGTTCGCAATCGCCTGCGAGCGTTGCTTCGACGCGGTTTGATTGCCGAATTCCAATTTGAAACAAAGGCTCTTCATCTAAGTCACCCTTTGGTTTCGTGGACTCCATATCAAACACCATCCCCAGACTTTGGAAAGCTCGCTTGGATAGCCAAGTCTCGATACCAAAAAGCCAAAACGCAATGCCATCAAATATTTGTCGCCAGCGAAATGGCTGAGCGAATGTTTGGTGGCATCGGCGGAAGCTTGCGTCAACCCAATCAACTCATGCATGACCTTGGCACTGCCGCAATCTTTGTGGCGAAGCACATTGAGCCGTCGCCGGAACTCGCTGCATGGATAAGTGAGGACATGCTGCGACGGCGATACCGCCACCTGCACATCCAAAAAATTCCTGACGCGGCAATCGTCGCCGACTCCGGAATCACTAAAGCAATTGAATTCGCGGGCCGCGACTACAGCCGCAAATACCTGTTGAAGTTTCATTGCTATTGGCAATCCAGAAAAACACCGTACGAAATTTGGTAATCATGAATCAGCCACTACGAATCACAAAACGTGACAAACTAATCCTTGAACACATCGCGTTGTTTCGAGTGACCACTTACGAAATACTTCACGGCGAGTTTTTTGAAGACAAGAAATTGGCTGCGGTTAAGTCAACGATGCGACGACTTACGAATAAAGAAGCCGGGCTAGTTTCGTTGCATAAGTTTCCCGGCCAACGGCAAAAGTTCATGCGGTTGACCCCGAAAGGTGGTCGAGCGATTGGTGTTGAGACTCACGACAAACCGTTTAGCTTGAATACGCTGCGTGCCAGTTACGCAATGCTCTACTTTATCTGTCACGAACCAGAAAGCATCCAGCGAGCGAAATGCGAATTCGATTTTTTGGCGAACTTTATGGATACCGCGAACTATCGCCTCCCACGTATTGATTTCTACATCAGCCAAGATTCAACCGTTTCAAAGGATGAACCAGAGGTTTCAACTGGTTTTGTTCTTTGCGATTTCAATTCAAAAATCAGACGAATTGTTGATCGAGCTGTAAAGCACTCTCGAAACTTTATTCGAAGGGGCTGGTTCCAAGACGTCATGAAGGCGGGGCGATTTGAGATCACGATCCTGACCGGCACCGAATCAAAACAGCAGGAACTTGAAATGTCCCTACAACGGGAAGTAATTCGCCAACTCCACAGGGATATTTCAGCAAAGGGCCTGAGCGCAAACGCAATTCCTCCAATTAAGATGAAGGTTGCCTATGTTCCGGGCTTGGCTAATCTGCGTCCATTAAAATGAAGTTGAATCGTCTGTGATCCGCTTAAGCGAATATCCTGCAAGAGAAAAAGGCACAGACGATGTTGATTGGAGCAAGCTTCCATACGCCAAGTACGACATGAATTTCCGTCCCTTGCGCGACGAGAAAGCTGAACTAAAACGAACAAAACATTTCTTGACGGTGGCGTCCGTCTGTTCTGCCATAGCGTTGGTAACGATCTCAGTTATCAACGCACTGTGTCCGTTCCTGTTTGATAATACCGAGTCGCTTTTCCTGCTTGGCTGTGCTGCAGTTGTCCCGATTGTTTTGGGAAACTACTATCGCGGCTATAAAAATGGCCGCGGAGTCTATTTCGCGTTGGTTTGTTTGTTGCTGGTTTCAAACCTTGGGATTCTATTTCTTGGCGAACGACGTGGCGACTTCTACGGGACGGTGTTTCTGTTCGCAATCGTTCCAACGGTTCTTTTTACAGTTGACACCATTGCCGGTCACTACGTTCATTGGGTGACTGCGAGTCCTCGCATGGATTTGAAAACCATGGAGTCATTGCGGGCAGTTTGGCGAGAAAGGTTTGGACGCGGTTTGTTCAGGGCCGCGTCAATCTCCACGGAAGGTCGACACGGATCGGAAGAGTCTGTTGAAATCCGACTTAAGCAGATATCGTTTTATCCGGTATGGCTTGTCGGCACGTTTTCAATTTGCTTTTTCGGTGTATTCGCAGCAAACCTGATTGCTCCTGAAATACTGACAGGACAAGCTTCGCTCGTCTTGGTGGCTCTATTCACCGGAATCGCGGCTATATGGATGCACCGAAAAGACGATCGTTTGGTTACAACGGTTTCCAATGCGTTTTCGCTTTTTTGTGTTCTAAAACCAATCAAGAAAGCGCCTGCAACAATTCAGTTCCAGAGATCGTACATCTACCGAGGAAATTTGTTATTCGCGACAGTTCTGGCGCTCAGCTTTGCAGTAAATGCATTCTGGTTTCCACTGGCTTTGGTCAGTTTTGGATTCGTTGGCAGTGCGGCAGGGATGGTGATCAATACAGCAATTCAATTCGTGGTTGTCTTTGTATTGGCTCCAGTGTTGCTGTTTGCGTTCGCAATGATTGCGATTGGGCCAACCCTCCGGATGTTTGAAGAATTGTGCGAAGGCAAAGAAGCCTGTCTGGGCAATGAAGGCTGGTCCGAGTTCGACGGATACACCAACCGTCTCATCAACAGCGGAAATCCTGACGAAGCCGAATGTGCGTGGCTTGGGTTTCATAAAGAGATGGGTTTCCCAATCTTGGTGCCCAACAGCTTGCTCCGAGAGCACGTTCACATTCTTGGCGGATCTGGGTCCGGAAAAACGGGTTTGGGGATTTCGACATTGGCAGCTCAGTTCATTAAGCGAAATGAAGGGCCCGTGATCGTCATTGATGGCAAGGGAGACAACTCGCTGTTTCAATCTGTGAAACGATGGAGTGACGAAGAGAACCGAAAGTTCAAATGGTTCACAACTGCCGCTGGCAAATCGACATATCTGTTCAATCCATTGGGACAGAAGGCCATTGAGAAGTTCACGCTTTCCGAAATCGTTGGATTCATGCTTCTGTCCTTTAACCTGTTCCATGGTTCTGACTATGGGCGATCATGGTTTACTCAGGCGAGTAAGTCCGCGTTGGCGGACACATTGAAACATGGAGTGGGCAACAAACCGGGCAACGTTACGCTCCGCTCATTTCTAGAAAAGCTTGATGAGGTGATTGCCGCCTCAGGTAAGAAGCATGAATCAGCCAAACATGTTCAATTACTGATGGAGACGCTGGCGGAATTCCCACAGCTCCAACACCCTGCCGACAAAAACGGAAATCCACATCCAGCTTGCGAACACGCTATCGAAATGATGGACGTGATCAAGAAGAATCAAGTCGTCTATTTTAGCTTCGAGTCACTTACCGATCCTTCTTCGGCTGGAGAACTTTCACGAGCCATCGTCTATAGCGTGATTGCGGCGGCAATGTCCTATGAGCAAGACACGGGGAAACCACCCAAGGTCACAATCATTGTCGATGAAGCCCAGAACGTTGCGGCCAAGAACATTGGCACCGCTGTCGAGCAGGCGAGGTCGATGGGCGTCTCATTTGTTTTTGCCCATCAAACTCGTGATCAGCTCAAGCTCGACGGAGCGACTGACTTGCGGCCTGTGATTGATAACTGCACGGCCGTGAAGCTAATCTATTCGGCGAACGACACTCAGTCGATGGACAACATCGAACGCATGTCAGGTGAAGTTGGCTACGTAGACGCGTCTTGGAAACAGTTTGTTGACGATGTTTCGGGTGGCAACGCAACAATGAAATACGCCTTGATGTACGACGGAAGCCCTGCAGAAGCTCAGGTTCGAATGAAAGTTGGGCCCCGTCTAACGAAAAATGAAATCCAAGACTCAAGTGCAGCGCCAAACGGCTGCATCATTGCGGTTACCCGGAAGCGAGGACTTGCTCAATACAATGGCGCTTTCCCGATTCGTGTGGACTATCCAATCACTCAAGAGCAATACGAAAACAATTTGAAAGCGCGCTGGCCACCAAGCGACGAAATTGAATCAATCAAGCCGCCTCCGTATTGGCCAGAGCCAGATGCAGAAACGACGATTCGAGACGCTGCTGCGTCATTACCATCTGAAACCGAAGATACATCAAAGGTCCTACGTGACCTTGCAGACGGGGTTTTTGGCACCAATACGGCCGAGAATTCAGATCAATAATACGTAAGTGCATCAAAATACACATGAACACAATCGCAGTTGCGCTGGCGCCCCGTAAGAATACCCGTGTCGAAAATACGAAAGCGAGACACAAATGATTTCAATTGCAATCTTGATCGCCGCCATCGCTTGGATTGGCGTTGTAGAGGGATTCGTAGCATCGAGTTTCTTAAACAAAACCTACAACCCATCTCCCGCGATGGCGATTGCAATCAGTGCCGCCAAGAATCTTTCAAGGTTCGTTTTCGTGTTTGCAATTTTGTACGCAATGAAAATTGATTTTGACAACGCCGGAAACTGGTCTGACATTTTTCAGCGGTAACGATACACGCGAGATACTCGCACCAATAAACCCGATTCTTCCATTGGCCCGGAAACGAACTAAAAACGGCTGGCGTAAGAAATCGTGATTTCAAACGCCGCCAGTGACTTGCGTTGCTGGCAAAAGATCGACTGCTGAAACAGCGTGCTGTTTTTGAAAGTCAACGAGGAGTCCGTGGATTCCTCGTTTTTCACTCTCTTCTTTTGAGCTGGGAATATAGCGCAGATTTAACCGTGGTTGAATCTTCGGTGTTAACCCAGCCGCATTGCACCAACGTGTTTGGGGATGCGGCAATCATCAAGGAGAGTCCCATGGCAATAGTTCGTGGAAGTGAAGTGTTTTCTCAGGTCATCGTAGCCGCAGGAGAGAACAGTCTTAATCGGCGTATTCACCGTATTGAAGTTCATCAAGACGGTGATGAAGCGTTTTTTCTCGAAGGTGATGCCCTTCCTCCGGTCGTGTTCATCAACACGATCAAGAATCAGAAGGGGCAGAACGTCATGCGTATCGAGGCCGCACCTAAAAAGGAGCGGACGGAATTTTCCTCGACGACGCTGTTCTTAGCCTTCATCGGCTTTGTCGGTATTTGCACTTTTGTGATCGTTCGAACCCTCGAAACACATCGGTGCTTTTTTTAGGAAGCAAAAAGCTGACGCCACACGCGTCAGCTTTCGTTTCCCGTTCCGCCTAACCATCAAGGCGAAGTTAAGTTCAAGATGGACATTGGAAATTGGTTTATTCATTCAACATGGAGGCAATATGAAAACACCTAAACAACTTTCCTTTAGTTTTGTGAAGGTTTCACGGTTTGAACCAAAATTTAAAAAGGTCAAGAAGAAGTGCGAACAACTTCTTCCTTTTCTAATTTTGGGATTCCTTTTACCCACTTTTTGTCGGGTGATTTTTTAAACCACTAGAAGGGGCTTCAATCGAAGCCCCCTCTTTCATTTTCTTCTCACCGCGTTTCTCGCTGAGCCTTTGCGATGCAAACGTTCAACGAGGGAAGTGATTAACAGCTTGAGTATCCCTCACGTAACTTGCTCTAGCTATATCAGAGAAAAATGAAAATGGAAAACACGAAAATAGTCATCCCTGTTGGCAATGACCTTTTCCCGATCGGTAGCGTGGCAATCACTGCCGCCGCAATGCAGGCGCTTTCGCCTGTTGAAGTGGCGAATGCTTTGGCTCGCCATTCGAAAGGTGACTGGGGAACTGTTTCGATGGATGACTGGGCGTTGAATGACCAAGCTCTCAATCAGAACGGGAGGTTGCTTTCAACTTATCGAAACAGGAACGAAACGGTGTTTTGGATAATCACCGAATCGAACCGAATCGCGACCACGGTTTTGTTGCCAACAGATTACTAGGCTCGATACCAAAGTTGTTTAATAACCGGTCTGCTTGCGGGCCATTTGGAGAGTGCTATGGCACAACAACCAGTGAAGAAGATACAGCTCGGAAGCATTCGGGCAACCATTTGGGAAAACCGCAGTGACAAAGGGAAGCCTTGGTACAACGTCGTTGTATCGAGGAGTTACAAGGACGGCAGCGAGTTCAAGGACTCGAATTCGTTTGGTCACAGTGATTTGCCAGTGGTGTCAAAGGCAATGGATTTTGCCTACAGCTGGATTTGGAATCAGGAAAGGAAGGCTGATTCCAAATCTCGCAACGGTAACTGATTCGTCAGTTGTCGCGAGAGGGAGCATTTGCTCCCTCTCATTCTTTATTCTCAATAACAGTGGCATCCTAATGAGCACAACATCTTCGGAAGCAAGACAACGCCCCTATTTCATCGCCGGAGCTGGCGAGTTGGTGATCCATGTTTATCGCGAGGCTGACGGCGAACCCGAGAGCAATTACTTGTTTAATTTCTTTCGTACAAACCAATCAGGTGCAACAACTCAGTTCCTTCGCCCGAATGATCTCTGTGATTTGGTCAAAGCCTGTCAGGTATTGGCGTTCGCCATTGCAGACGACGGTTGGATCGACGAATCGCAGCATCGCCAACTGGTTGACCTAGGGGAAGAACTGGACGAAATCACGCAGCGTTGGAGCAACTAAATGCCAAAGCTCAAAACGACATCACGCGAGTTCAAGCATGGATTGATAAAAGCCAAAGTCTCTGTTCGCCAGACCAAGGGAGAATTTCGTTACACGCTCACGATCGTGAGGTTGTATCGCAATGGTGATCAATGGAAAGAATCCACTCGGTTCGGGCGTGACGACATCCCCGTAATGCGTCTTGTCTTGGATGAAGCCTACGGTTGGATTCTAACTCAACAGGCTTCTGAGGTTTCGAGCGAGAGGAAGGTTGGAAACAAATGAGCGCCCGACCGAGCATTGCAACAAACCTTACGCCACTGGTCGATGCTGGGGTCCGGTTTCGGACTGTCTACGCAGATCCACCGTGGCAGTACAGCAATATTGCATCTCGAGGTGCCGCCAACAATCACTACACAACGTTGGGGGTCAAAGAAATCTGTGCCGAACCGGTCGGCGAATTAGTAGATGACGATGCACATCTTCATTTGTGGACAACCAACGGCTTTCTACGTGAGGCATTCACCGTCATTGAAGCGTGGGGATTTCAGTGCAAGTCGTGCATGGTTTGGGTCAAGCCTCAGCTTGGGATGGGTAACTATTGGCGTGTCTCACACGAATTCCTCTTACTTGGTGTGAGGGGCAGTTGCCCATTCGGAGACAACTCCTGTCGTAGCTGGGTTCTAAACCGCAGAGGTCAACACAGCAAAAAACCATTTGCGTTTCGGGAATTGATCGAGCGAGTAAGCCCGGGGCCATATCTGGAACTCTACGGTCGTGAAGAACAGCCACGAACGGAATGGACAGTTTACGGAAACCAAGTCGAACGTCGTTTATTCTAACCATCGCCATATTGATGCCAGAGTCATATGACAATTCGAAACGCCTTTTGACCGTCGGAGACGTCGCCGATTGGCTTAATGTTTCCGGCAGTTTGATTTATCAATTGGTGGAGTCAAAAAAACTACCGGTCTGTCGAATTGGAAATGGAAGAGGCGCTATTCGATTTCGTCCAGACGATATCAAAGCCTACATCGCTTCGTGCGTCGACAATCGTCAGCCAATCAATGTCAACAAGCCTTTCCGAGCCAAGTTAAAGCACGTCAAAGTTGTCCGAGACGGAACCAAATAAAACAACAGAGGCGAATTCCACGTTCGCTAATGGCCCTGCCTGGCTGCCACCAGGCAGGGCATTTTGACTTTCGGTGTCCGAAAGATTCAAATCCAAAGGTGATAGCGACTTGCAGTATTTTTGATGTATGTCGGTTGCACTAGTTATTGCTGGAGCGAAATAGATGGTTTGCCGGTGCAAGCCTTGCACCGAGGTTCAACGCTTAGAATGTTGGCATTGTTGTATTAGGATCAGAACAAGGATATTCCATGCGGTTTCTAGTTTATGCCTTCGCTCTTGTTGGCAGTTTCATCTTGATTGGATGCGATCGAGGCAAGGAAGCAAATCTGCAGACCGAAGGTCGAACATCAACAAACAAGCTGGAGCAGATTCGCTTGCACTTTGCCGGGTTTACCAAAAGCAAAAGCGGCGCAACGTGAATGGCCTGACCCGATGCGGTCAATGAGGCTCTGGATGGGCTTCCCGGAATTGAAGAAGTTGAAATGGAACTGGATCGCGATGAGTTCATCATCGCATACGATTCCGGTAGAGTTTCCAAGGCAGAGATTCTTGCTGCCTGTGACAAGTCCGGATTCCCGGCAACTGTTGTGCAGAATGT
>CAZORS010000141.1:0-14588 GCA_964582025.1 uncultured Pirellulaceae bacterium
GTGATGACGGGTGGCTTTTGAATGAAGTTGAAAGTGCTGGTGACGATGTAACCGTCTGGCGAGATCACGATGCCGGTCGTGTTGCCCTCTCCCTGTTTTCGGATGCCACCGATTCGTCCTTGGACGGCAGCGACGCCACCGTAAGATTCGATCGTGACGAGCGATGGTTGGACTTTTTCGGTCGCGGCACGAAAGGCTTTTGCCGTCAGCATCATCGATTCGAAAGCGTCTGGCGTTTGGGTTTGGGCGAACGTGGATGTTGGGATGATAAACAGGGAAAAGACTAGCAGCGCCCTAAACGCTAGTCCAATGTTACTCGGCTGCCTTCTCCGCCTGGAGCTGTGAGATTTTGGCATCACGCTCCCCTTAGTGTCTACACAAGTTGTTTGAACGACGAAAACTTGGCTCCCCTCTCCACGTGAATTCGGACCTAAAGGGTTGGCTTCAAGATCAACTGTTGACCGAATTCGCGGGGAGAGGGGGTGGGGGTGAGGGGCAACAGTTTTGCATCGATCCGCGAGTCGAACGAATGCACGGCTACGTGGCAAGTGCAGATTCGAATGCACGGAAGCCGACCGAATTTCCCTCACCCCCAGCCCCTCTCCCAAAAATTCGATCAACGTTTGATCAGCAAAAATTGCGTTGGGGTGCGAATTTTCGGGAGAGGGGAGCCCAGTAATAATTGGTCGTTTCTCGCTCTTCATTGTTTCTTCTCCGTCGGAGTGATCGCAATCCGCTTCAACTCTCGCCCGCGTTTGACGATGATGAAAATTTCCTCGCCCGGCCTCAGCTTCAGCAACGCCTGTTCATAATCCTTCACCGTCGCTGTTTTCTCGCCGCCGATTGAAACGATCATGTCGTCGGGCTTGAGTCCAACTTCTTTCGCCGGCGTGCCGCGTTTGACGCGATCGATGTAAGCGGGATCGCTACGTCCGCCGAGCGTAAAAAGTGCGATGCCCAAGTCGGCGTTTCCTGCGGCCTTCACGGTTTCCTTCTGCGTCGCCTCGGCAAGTTCTCCATTGACGAATTGAAGCAGCACCGAAGATGGAATCGCGTAGTTGAGCCGCGTGTTGGTTTCACTGCTGTTGATGATTTTTCCAACCATTCCGACAAGTCTTCCATCGCCCATAATGACGGCCCCGCCGCCGGCTCCCGGGTTGCTGGTGATGGCATCGATCAACACGAGTTCTCCTGCGTAGGCCAAGTCTCGTTTGTTGATCCAAGCTTCAATCGATGAACGAAGAGAAATGACGCCAGCGGTTGCTGAAAGTGGTTCTTCATGGTCGGCGACTTTAAACGCATTGGTTAGCGCTACAACAAAGTCCCCTTTTTCCCCAACGGGGTCGGCGGTTAGCTCAAAGTAATCCGGTGTGCCGCGGTCGATCTTCAGCAATGCCATTTGCGAAACACGATTGCGATTCAGGATCGTCGCCGGATGTGAAACGCCATCACTGGTCACCACTCGAACTTCGCGCCCGTCCAGAAACACGCCCTGCGTCGTGATGATCTTCCCGTCTTCGCTGACGATGATACCGGTGGCGAATCCATCGACGCGGCCCGCACCCGCTCCGAAGACTTTCACCATTTTTGGTTGAGCCTCGTCGACAAGGGTTTGGAAGAATCCGGCCTGTTTCGACTCTCGCTTCGGTGATTTCGAAACGTCTTCCTGAGCCAGCGCCGACGCTGCGAGAAAACAAAACACGATCAAGGATGCAAAGTTCGTTTTCATTGTTTCTTTTCCTCAGATGCTTCGTCGCTGTCGGATTCCTCTGCGTCGGGCTCTGCTGCAACTTTCTCTTTCGGAAGCTTGTCGAAAATTGAATCGTCGACCGTTTCGTTCCACTCGAATTCGACAGTCGTGATTTGGTGAGTTACTTTCTCTTTCAGTCCGCTGACTAACAGCCTAGTTTTCGGGATTGCCAAACCGTGGCTCCATTCGAAATCTTCGAACAGAACTCCGCCTTCGTTTGAGCAATCGCGACTGGCGGCAATCTTTCGCAGCGTCTTGGCTGTTTCGTATTCGCCATAGTCACGGTTCATTTCGATCCAAACGAAGGTCGCATCTTCATCTTCATCCTCGACCCGCATTCGCCACGATACTGCGTCCGTCGTCCGGTCGCTGCCATCGATCAATGTGGTTCCTAGGGCCGCAAAAGAGGCTTGTTGTAAAGGTGCTGCGATGCCGTACGCCGCCATTAACCCTGGCGTGGTTTTCGCTTCGACGGCTGTCAGTTTAATGAAGTCATCCCCCTTTCCTTCAAAAAATGATTTGCCATCGAACAGGAAATGATGCGGTTCATCCCCCGCAACGCCCAAAGCGAAACGCCCGTCATTGAATGCGATCAAAGTGTGGGCGCCGATGTAATTCTTGCCGTCCTTGGTGAATTGGTTGACCGTTGACTTGATTGTCCATGAGCCAGACTTCGCTTCGTCCGTCACGTGTTGTTTTCGCCATTCGTCCAACACGAGCGAAGCATACTGTCGGTTGATCTCCGGAAATCGAACTTCACCCGGAGGTGCAGAAAGAAGCTCAATCATTGCGTTTTGTTGCTTCTCTTGATTTTTCTCTTCTGGCGTTTTGTCCTTGTTTGGCTTTCCCCCTTTTTTCTTTTTCGGCTTCGAATACGGCAAGCCATAAGCTCGCACGCAAATCGATTTTTCGACGCCTTCTTTATCGCGAACCTTTAAAGACACCGGCCAGTCTTCAGGAATCGTGCAGATCAGGTTTGTGAACTGGTTGGCGGTTTTGATTTCTTCTCCTTCGAATTGAAGTAACTCATCGCCAAGCTGTAGTCCGGCTTCTGCGACTGGAGAATCCAGATTCAAATCTGAGCAAACGACTTTGCCGTCGCGGTTTGAGAAGTTCGCGTCGAGCGTCGCGTGTTCAACCAATTTCGTGGCCAGCAATTCAGGAATGAAATTGCGAATCTGATTCGAAGAAATTGCATACCCCAACCCAACGTTGACTCGTCCGCGATCCTGAAAACTTCCGCGGCCATTGATGCCGATGACTTCGCCCTGAAAGTTAAACAGCGGTCCTCCCGAGTTGCCTGGATTGATCGAACTGTCGACTTGGATGCAGTTGCCATACTCCAATTGGTTTTGGCCGGCTCCTGGTTGGTATCGGTTGACGCCGCTGACGATGCCGAGTGTCACGGTGGGCGATTGGTCTTCTGAAAGGATGAAAGGGTTTCCCATCGCGAGTGCCCAGTCGCCGACGCGAACCGTATCGGAGTCGCCCAACGGCGTCCACGGAAACTCGTCGCGGCCTTCCATTTGGATGATTGCAACGTCGCCGCCGGGATCGGTGCCAATCAACTTCCACTTATATAATTGGCCGTCAGAGATGCCACCCCAGCCTTCGACACCAGCGCCCGTGATAACGTGGTGATTCGTGAGTGCGATTCCCGATGGATGAATGATCACACCGGAGCCGCCACCGGATCGGTCGTTGCCGTAGATGGCGATGACCGAACCGAGCACACGATCGATCGCCTTGATGCGTTTTTGTTCCAATTCCAATACGGCTTGCATCTGGTCATCGGAAAGTTCATCAGCTTGAGCGGTTGCAAAAACTGAAACTGTCAAAACGAGAAGAACCAGAACATTTCGGGAAGTTTTCATCGCCACTCCGGATGTTATTCAGTTTTCAGGAATCGTGCTCGCGCCCAATCGGCGTGGTCGGCCAGATCGAACTGTTCGCCCGGATCGACCACCAGCGCGACTTGGCTGATGCCCGAGATGTCGACGTCAATCTCAACCGACGGTTCACCACCACGAATGCGTTGCGACCATAGTGTGATGCCGTCGCCCTCAACGCGCATCACGCAATCGCCTCGTCCATTCGTTTCGGCATCGATGCCAACGGTTGCCAGAAAACGGCTGAAGTCTTTCGTGTTCTCAAAAACCAGTCGGGAAAACGAAGACGTGCCTATTCCATTGTCGAACGTTTGGATCTGCAAAGCCTTTTCAGATTCCTGCGCCCCGAACAACCGAATGGGATTGCCTTCAACACTCAGGTTGCGACGCCATTGCCGCTGAACACTAAACTGTGGTTGCTGGCGGACTTCAATTGGATTCAAAGCGGACAAGAAAGCGATACTGTCCGAATCGATATCCAACCGAACAAGGCTCTCTCTGGCGATACGCACCGTTTGTTTTCCAGTCAGCGTGAGCGTTACCGAAGTTGCATCGATGGAAGTCAGCGCACCGCGAATGGACGACCCATCGGTCAGAGAAATCGTGGCGAACGTTCCTTGTGGTGCTTTGAGTCCCAAATCAGCGATGACGACGGCAGCAACTTTCTCGCGCTTGATGGGGCGAGATTTTCCTCCGAAGTTCAAGTGCAGGTGAGTCGCATCCAGCGATTCCAGAATTCCGGCGGCTCGCGAAAGTGAATCTTTTCGATCAACGATCACCGTGTCTTCGTCCGTCGCTGGTTGGGCGATGGCTTCCCGGAGCAAATTACTGCTGCGAAAAACGACCGCTCGAATCGACTGAATTGAAATTGAATCAAGTTGTGATGCGGTCGGTTCAAAGGAAACCGTTTCCCCATCGATCATCGGGGAAGAGACAAACAGTTGGCCTCCATCAACCAGCTTCAGTTCAACCGATGTTTCTTTCGGCGAGTTTGACTTTCGACTGGTTGCGATGGAAAGAACTTGGGCGATATTGATCCCGTCGAGTCCTTTTCCGACTAGTGATCCATCGGCATCGACGTTTGTTAAATCACCCGTCAGTGTTTTTCCAGAAATCGTCTCCACGGTCACTTCATCCGCGGAACAGTGGTTGCCAAAAAAGAATAAGGCAATGAAGAGAAAAATAAACGTGGGAATTCGATTGTGCATGGTGTCCGGAATTGAGTTGCAGCGGGCTAATAGCTGGCCTTCCCATTAAACCATATTTGGACTTGTAAGTGCCGTAAAGAAACTGGCTTTTTGAAATCGTGTCTGCCAAAATTCTGCGATGCTTGTGGAAAGTCCCCTTTGAGTTCTTTCTCCTGTGGTCTCGATTTGCCAACGCCTAAAGAATTCGACGCGGTGGAATCAAAGCATTGGCCGTGAGGATTCCTCCGACGAGCGATACCGCAACGATGATCATTTGGAATGCGAAGTCGATTCCGGCGATTGTGTCGTTATCTAAAAATGCCGTCAGCGAGCGATAGCCCAATGAACCGGGAACCAACGCCAAAATGCCAGGCGTCAATGTCACAAGTGCCGGACGATCTCGAAGTCGAGCGTATAGATTGCTTCCGCAACCGACGGCAAGTGCACCTAAGGCGGCACCAACTTCGATGCCCCAAAGGTTGCCGCCAAAGAGGCTTGCTGCGAATCCGGCGATCGACACGATGAGGATTGCCGGCCATTGCCTCCATCGAGCGCAAAAGATGACCGCGAACATAATTGGCGCGATCAGAATCGCAATCCATGGCCATAGCGGATCGCTTTTCCAGTCGCCAAGTTCGGGAATGTTTCGCCAGCCCGCGGCGACTCGCCAGCCAACGGCCACGCCGACCGTGATCGTCAGCAGATTAACGCATGCTCCTGCCAAGCGGGCGACTCCCGCAGATAAATGTCCAACCGCCAACTCGTTAAGCGCCAGCGTTAACTTGAGCCCTGGAACAAGAACGATCAAGGCAGCCAGCGTGACGAGTCGATCATCAATTGGAGTGATGAAGTTCGCGATCGCCAGCGCGCTAAGTGCCGCCACGAATCCGGCGATCGGCTCAAGCAGCCCTTGGTCCCACTGAAGTTTTTCTGGCAGGATCTCGAGTAGTGCAACGACCAAGCCCAGTATTGACGCTGACACAATCTCAGCAGGAGTCCCTTTAAAGAACACAGCAACAGCGCCGCAAGAAATTGCACATGCGACAACCGTTAGCCAACGCGGAAACGGTGGACCGCAAGCTGCAATTCTTTCTAGTTCTTGGCTGGCTTCTTGGAGTGTAATTTTCTCCGCTTCAAGTTGTTCGAGCGTTTCGTCAAATCGAATCAGCTTGTCCACTTCGACAGCGCCCGCGTCGATTCTTCTGAGGTATGTCGATTCTCCACCTTCGTCTGTAATGGACAGTAGAAGCGAAGTCGGCGTGTAGAGACAGTTGCCCTCAACACCGAGACTCGCGGCGATTTTCGCCAGCACGCGCTCCAATCGATGCGATGGAGTCCCGTGGCGATGTAAAACTTCGCCAACTTGAATCAGAAACGCGTGTATCGGTTCGAGGCTAGACGAGTTGCTATTTGTCGAAGTTGTTGATGTCATAAAAAGGATTGTGCCAGTTTGCCAGGCGTCGAGGAAAGTTCGAGTTGATCGTCAGTTCAACGAGCCATTGATTGGACATTTAGGTTCATTGAGACAAAGGAAAGGGGGTTAAACTTTTCCGTTCTAAATTCGTGCATTTCAGATATCATAGATTCAAAATCGCTTGTTTTCCTGACCTTTCTTTCCCACCTGAGACACCTCTCATGAAACTTGTTGCCACAGTAACGATTGCGATTTTGCTGCTTGGTTTTTCAGCGACTGGATTCGCGCAGACGACCGTCGCCGAGTTAAACGGAAGCAGTTCACTAAGCACATTTGGATCGTTTAGTGGTGCGGGTGCCGTCGACGTTTCTTCAGGCGATATCGAAATCGACGTTTCAGATTTTGGCGGCATGGAATTCGGGTTCACTCAAGTTGACTTCTCGAATGCCGACGCAACTCTTGAAGTCGAACTGGAGTTGGGAGCAAACAACGTTGCTTCGTCCTGCGTGATCAACATGACGGACTTTGATGGAGTTGGATCAGATTCGTTAAACATCGCAGAAGTCTATCAATATAGTGTCGACTTGACAGGGCTCTCCTCCAGCCAATTCCAAACGATGACGCTCAATCTGGACAATTCATTTTTCAACCTCGATGAATTTGAGTCTTCGACCGATCCTGATGATGGGTTGATTAACTACGGACTGATTGAACTGGGGCTGCAAAGCAATTTTGGTTCGACGGATCGGTTGGATATCAAAGTTCGTCGCGTTAGCGTCATCACGTCCGCCACAACATCGGGCGGTGGGACCGCTCAAAGTTATGTTGTGTCAAAGAATGGTCGCTTGCAGGTTGTTGGAAACCGAGTGATGAATCAGTTTGGTGATCCAGCTTGCCTTGCCGGGAACTCAATGTTCTGGAGCAACTTCTCCGAGGGTGCGAAATTCTACGTCGCTGAAGCCGTTGATAAGCTGGCCAGTGATTGGAACGCTTCCATTGTTCGGGCTTCGATGGGTGTCGAAGCGTTTGGCGGCTTCACGTATAACAATGGCCAGTTCGCAACGCGGGAGTTGAACAAAGTCAAAACTGTGATCGATGCGGCGATCGCAAACGACGTCTACGTGATTGTCGACTATCACAGTCACGCCGCCGAAGAGTCGACGGCTGAAGCGGTCGTGTTCTTCGATGAAATTTCCAGTCTCTACGGTGACAATGATCACGTCATCTACGAAGTCTACAACGAGCCGATTGATCAAAGTTGGTCCACGATCAAGGACTACGCTGAAACAGTAATTGCCGCGATTCGAGCCAACGATCCGGACAACTTGATCGTCGTCGGTACTCCGTTCTATTCGCAGAACGTCGACGTCGCCTCGAATGATCCGATCAGTGATCCCAACGTTGCCTACACGTTGCATTTCTATGCCGGAACGCATGGACAAGCTTTGCGCAATCGAGCCATTACGGCGATGAACAATGGTGTGGCTTTGTTTGTCACCGAGTGGGGGACGGTCAATGCTGATGGCAATGGAGGCGTTGCCACTAGCTCCGTGAATACTTGGATGGATTTTTGCCGGACGCACGACTTGTGCCATGCCAATTGGGCGATCTCAGACAAAGACGAAGGTTCCGCGGTGGTTGCTGCAAATCAGGGAGTCAATGCGTTGATCAACGATAATTTGACTACTTCCGGAGTTTTCGCCAGGTCGATCGTTAGTGATTGGTCGAACTTCGTCGGCAAGACAGTCGAAACGGAAATGGTCGGAAGGCATGTGTTTTACAACGGTTCCGTTTTTGATGGCGATAACCCGGCGCCTGATCCAATGGACGAAGATGCGCTTGCGACGGATAAGTCTCCATTGTTGTTTGGTGATACAGCGACGTTTTCGAATTACACCAGCTACGTGCACGGCATCAATGGTCTGATCATTGATCTCGAAGGAGCTGCCGCCAATCTTGATGAAACGGATTTTAGTTTTCGAGTCGGAAGCGATGACTTTCCTGAATCGTGGCAAGCTGCTCCTGCGCCACTTTCGATTTCGGTGGCATCCAAAGCTGGAGCCAACGGTTCGGATCGCGTAACGCTTATTTGGGAAGACGGTGCAATCGTGAATCAATGGCTGGAAGTGAAAATGCTCGCGAACGATAAAACGGGCTTGGCGGAAGATAACGTGTTTTACTTCGGCAGCGCGATCGGCGAATGTGGAACATCGGCTACCGACGCCAGGGTTGACGCAGATGATATTGGGGCGATTCGCAACAACCTATCGGGTTTCTTCACGGTTGATGTGTTGAGTCAATACGATATCAATCGCGACAGCCGAGTCGACGCGGATGACATTAGTGTCGTTCGAAACAATCTGTCTGGATTCTTTCCAGTTCAATTGATCACGCCTTCAGCAGGATCAGGGAATTTGACATTGCGGTTGGCTCCTGCGAAGAATTCGAAAGAGCGTCATAAGTTGAGTATCCCAAGTCGGCAGTTGCGACCCTAGAATTGCGACGTTGGAGCGCGGTTCAAAACCATGCGGGGGAGTTCGTCAAATCTTGCGGATCCGGTACCAGCAATCCACATTCTTCTCTGTATTTTTGGTAACTTCAACAGCGACGCGCTAATGGTCCCTATTTGAATTGTTCGGCACACGCAATCCCATGTTTCGCTGGTCTCATTGCAAATTTTCTCTATCGCATATCGTTCTGTCGCTAATGATGTTGACGATATCTGCAGCGGCTCCGATGTCGCAGACGATGGCATTCTTGTCACATCCTGCTTTGCCTCAGGAATCAAGTCAGGCGATTCGAGACCTTGAAACATTTCGCTTGCTTGGTGACCGTTCTGTAGGAAAGCCTGTCGATCTAGAAGGCACGATAACTTTTGTAGATCCAATCTGGAAATTCATTTTCCTGCAAGAAGGTGACCATGCGGTATTCGTTAGCAATGTCAGCACTAATGGGGTCAAAGCGGGAGATCGCGTTCGTGTCGTCGGTGATGGTGGAAGGGGGGATATCTCTGCACTCATTCTGGCAAAAACGATAACTCGCATTGGGAGTGGAATGGCGCTGCGTCCTCAACCTGTTTCCGTCTCAGATTTGAAACTGGGAGATTATGACTGCGAGTTAGTGTCAGTGAAGTGCAACGTGGAACGCGCTGTCAGTTCAGTGGGGCATACGGTTTTTTTCTGCGATGACGACGGCGCAAAATTTCACGTAGTGTACTTAGGGAGCACTCCGCTCGATGAACTCTGGGAAAAGATCGGTGCTGAGATAACGGTCCAAGGTCCGCTTGCCCTCACATTGAAGCAGGGATCTGAAAAACGTGATTTTGGGTCGCCGAGCAGAACCGTCAAATCCTTTCGGATCTTGGCTTCTGCGCCGCCCGAGGTTCACTCTGCTGGCCAACTTAGCGATCTGCCTTCGTCGACCGACAAAGGCTCAGAAGTTGAATTTGATCAACATGTGTTCCGCTTAAATGGCCAAATTACCTATTGCGACGAAGACAAGTTTATTTTGAATGATATGCCCGATACTCATTTGATGTATTTTGAAGACAATCACAGTTTCGATATTTCCAATGTGGTTCGCGTCGGCGGAATCATGGAATCGTCGAAGGGAGGCAAGGTTTACAACGTATTGGTTGTTGAGACATTGTTTACCACAGCTTTGCCGGCAGCAATTGATTTCCAGAAAATCAATCCGGAGAGTCGAGTTTGGAAGAGCGTCAAAGCGGTCGGCCGCCCGATAAACGCACGGACCGATGGAGAAACTGTTCAGTTCGAAATCCATTGCGATGCCCAAATCGCGACGATCCGTTTGAAGGATGATGGAGACACAAGTGTTGGGCTATTGCGGAATACTCGATTGCTAAGAGTAAACGGCGTGGTTACGGAGTGTGAACCCAATGGAGACTGTACTATCGTGGCTCCCAATGCCAGCCACGTTCTTCCCCTCGCGCCTGCTATTTCGATATGGAAATATGTCGCTTGGTTTCTGATTCCTCTGACAACTCTGTTTTTGGCTGGTTTTTTTTGGGTGAAGCGTCAACGCAATCGAGCTGCAGCTCAAACGGATTCCATCAATGCGATCAATCATCGCCTCGTTTCTACGTTCAAAGCGATCAATGACGGTTTGCTCGCGGTAGATGACAACGATCGCGTCCTGTCGGTCAATTCAGCGTTTTGTGCGATCATTGAACGAGACCTCATTCCGGGAGAAATAATCTCTGCGGAGACATTCGAAGACTTTTTGAGTCAAGTAAAATGTCGTGATGTGGTGGAAGCCTGTTTGCTGAAAAACAATACGATGTCTGGCGAAAACATCGAAATTGAAGTTGGCTCACCACTGCTTTCGACTAATTGGGGGACAGTTGAATTGACAGTGATCCCCGTCGTCAATCCGGAATCGAATGACGGTGCGGGCGGTGATGCGAACGAAAACGGACATGAAGCAGGATTTGTGGGCCGCCTGTTGGTCTTACGTGACCGAACCCGTGAACGGCAGATGCAAGCGGAGTTAATTCGTGCCAATAGGATCGAAGCGGTTGGCCAACTCGTGGGAGGGATTGCTCATGACTTTAATAATATCTTGACGACGATCACAGCAAATCTATCTCTGCTAGAAACGAACCCGCAACTGGACAGCGTGGCTCTTGATCGAGTCTCGGATGCAGAGGTGGCGGCAAATCGAGGTACTGATCTCGTTCGCCGACTTCTGACCTACTCAGGAAAAACTCAACTCAATCCATCGCCTCATTCGATCAACGAAACCATTCGAGAGCTTTACAAATTCGCGGGTGCGACTTTTGACGCTCGCTATAGCTTTCAGTTTGATCTCGATGAGTCGGATCCTTTTGTTTGGGGCGATGCAGGTTCGATCGAGCAAGTGATCTTGAATTTATACCTCAATGCTCGTGACGCGATGCCTGATGGCGGGGTGATCATATCGAAGACCAGACTGGTTGCCGACGGTGGTAGATCGATCGTTCGCATCTGGATTTCAGACAACGGTCCAGGAATTTCCGCGGAGATTCGAAAACAAATTTTCGACCCATTCTTTACAACGAAAGCCGGTCACGCGGGCACCGGCCTTGGACTGTCGACTTCACAACGCTTGATCAAAGAGCAAAATGGTGAACTGCAGCTCGAACCGGTAGAGGTTTCGAATCAACAGAGTGGTTGCTGTTTTGTGGTCTCGCTTCCGGCGATCCGTTCGGCCAATGAAGAACAATTCCCCGTAGCCAATTTGGGGCTCTCTTCGTTTGATCAAACAGACGTTGCACCTGCTGCTTCAGATAGGGGGCCCAAAACGATTCTGGTCGTTGACGATGAAGATGCAATTCGGAAGGTTTGCACTCTGATTCTCGAAAGTTACGGGTTTAATGTCGAAACTGCGATCAATGGTGAGAACGCGCTTTCGATGCTGGAAACGGACAATGAACGAATTGACGTGTTGCTATTGGATTTGACCATGCCCGGAATCTCAGGGTTAGAAGTATTGGAGACCACGTCCAAAATTTACCCGGATCTACCCGTGATACTTTTTAGTGGGTACCTAGCGGGAGCGTCAGATTTTGTTGATGACAAACACCTCAAGCTCGCTAAACCTTTCTCAGCAGCACAACTTGTTGGCGTGATCTATCGGGCGATCAATCTCAAAGCGGCGTCAACCCGGAAGTGAGCATCCGGGAGCTAAATTCTTTTCTTGATCGTTCCAGATCCAATATTCTGTTGCTCGGATCCGTGTGGACTTTTAGGGTTCAGAATTGCGGCTTGCTGGTCACCATTGGCTTGTGCGGGCAGTTGAAGGCCAGCTCGAACAACCAACCTTGCAACAGCATCGAGTTGAAATGGTTTGGTGAGAAACGCGTCGAATCCCGCGGCTTTGCATTCCTGCTTGACAACATCACTAGCATCGCCAGTGATGGCCACGACGAAGATAGGTCTTGGAGCAGAAAGTTCTCTAATTTGAAGCAAAATGTCGAAGCCACTACGCCCGGGCATGTGAATATCCAGTAGCACGAAGTCAGGCTTCCATAACTTGACTGATGCGAGTGCCTTCTCGACCGACAGTAGCCCTTTCGACTCGTAACCCGCATTTTCAAGTTGCATAACCAAAGTTTGTCGCACCGCTTCCTGGTCATCAATGACGAGCATTTTTGGACGTGTGACCTGATGTGAAAAACTGCCATTGGATCCAGCGGGGCGATTTTCTGAAAGTTGCACGGGAATTTTGACTTCGACAGAGGTTCCCACGTTGATTTTGCTTGTTAGCTCGATTTTTCCTTGCATCGTTTCAACAATTTTTTTCGAAACATAAAGCCCAAGGCCAGATCCGGAAACCGTCGAATTGTTGCTGCACTTGTAATAGCGATCAAAAACTCTTTCCAAATCAGCGTCAGGAATTCCAATCCCAGTATCAACCACACTGACCTGAAGCGCGGCCTGTTGGTCAGGTCCAGTATGCTCCACTTCGAATACCACCGATACTTTTCCGAGATCGGTGAACTTGATCGCGTTGGCAATGAGACAGAGTGCGAGTTGTCGAATTTTTGCTTCATCGCTCACAATACGACAGTTATTGACGGATCCGAGGTTGCATTCGAATTCGATGCGTTTGCCCACCGTTTTCTCGGACATAATTTGTCCGACTTCGTGGACTGTGAGTCCCAAGTCGAAAGGCAGATTTTCGATTTCAAGATTGCTGTTTTCGATTTTGGAAACTTCCAAAACATCGTCGACAAGTTCACGCAAATGCTGACTGGAAGAAAAAATTCCGTTGACAAATTCTTCCGTTTCACCAGCCTTTTGTCTGAGCAGACTACAGTACCCAAGGATAGCGGCGAGAGGATTGCGGATTTCATGGTTGATTTGCGACAGAAAATCACTCTTGGCTCTGTCGGCAGCGGTCGCAATTTGCAGTTCGGTTGTTAAAGCTGTCGTCCGAGCCTCAATTTGCTTCTCCACGCGGCTACGCTCTCGGCGCAACAAAAGGGAAAAGATAAGCGCTGTGACCGCGACCGACCCAAGCGTGACCAAAGCCCAGAAAAAAGAAAGTGCTTGTCGCCACTCTGATTCAGTGTTCGATCTTTGTTCTCGAGACTTCAGTTCGTTGGTCCAATAGTTGTTGGCGGATTTGCTTCGATTGGCATGTTCAATGGCACGTAATTCCAACACCCGTTCGGTTTCCCGATGACTCCAATGCAGACTCTTTTCCATTGAGCCCACCCGTTGATAGGCATCTTTGAATGCAGTCGAGATGGACAAGGAGCAATGGTCCTCTAGGTGTTCATTGCCACTCAGGATGCGATTAAGAGATTCCTCCGTTTCTGCGTTCAAGATGGCACCGTAGATGGAACACTCAGTGGCCGTTGACAGGATGGTTTTGTCTTCAGCCAGTTCCGCAAAATGAACTGCAGAATCAGCGTACTTCAGTCCCTCGTCAATCCTGTCTCGCTGAAACGCCGCGGTGGAAAGTTTGTTGTAGGAAGATGCGATTTGTCCGGCTCTAAACGGGTCTGCAGAATCATCTTCTTCAAGTTCTGCGATTTTTCGCAGAGCCTTATTCTCCCATTTGTCGGACTTGCCGGCGACGTACAAGCCATGCCAAGCAATGTCTGATTCGTGATCGATCTCCAAGAGTTCCTTCGAAAGCCTAACCACGATGTCAAAGTCATTGCTGGTTTGCATTGCGGTGATGCCTGTACTTAGTGCGGCTGCTTTGATCGCGGACGAGTCAATTTTTTCCGCAATGAAGATCGCGAGATACCCAAAGTTGCACATTTGGGATCGGTTGTTTTTGAGTTGATACAACTCGCTGCAAAGAGCGCAAGCGAGAGCCAATCTGTCGTCGGACTCAAGTTGGGTCAGCATCCAGATCGATTCTTCCAAATCTTCAATGCCGGAATCCAAATTTTTCAACCACTTGCCATTTACGTAGCCCGAATAGAGGAGGAATTCAGCATTTGCGATTGAAGTTTCGTTGCCTAAAAATTTTTCACACTCGGCAAATCTTTCCGACAAACTGCCTGACTTTTTGCCAAACAATAATTCAGCATATGAAAGCCTTATAAGTCCTCGCGTCCGCAATTTCTCGTTGCCCAGCGAAGTTCCTAGAGCGACTAGACCTTCTGCAGCAATTTTGCATTCTTGGAAATCTTCGTTCAGATAGACAGCACTGTCGAAGTCGCTAATCAGCGAGTCAACTGTGGCGTTGTCAGGTGTTGGGTAGGTTGCAAAAGACTGGAGTCCAAATACAAGCAAACAAAAGAATAGAGCCATCGAAGTTTTCTGTACAACTACTTGTTCAAGTAAGCCGCTGCGCGTCGGAGGTTTATTGTAGCAAGTTCATTCAGC
>CAZORS010000142.1:0-14378 GCA_964582025.1 uncultured Pirellulaceae bacterium
GGTCGGCCAACATGGTTTTTACGCTGTGGCCTTCGGCACATCTTCGCTCTTTGGCAACGGGCGTTGGCCTTGCCTCGCCATGACGCATGCACGCATTGTTGAGTTGAGAGTCTGAACATACGCAGCCGATTCACCCCACCAACCTTTACTCGCGACCTTCATCCAACTCTCAAATTTGTTAAACTGCTGTTGGACCAGAGCGTCTTTCCCTCAAGGTTCCCGCCGGGACGAGAAACTGAAAACCAATTCAGAAACACAGCATGAAGCAACAAGACAAGGTCAAAATTGATGCGGTAGAATTTCAGATCGTGGAGAAACACTTGCAAGTTTCGGCGCCCTGTTCCAACTTTGAAACCGATGGGGATTTGAAACGCCTGTCCATCCCCTTCGACGCAGATAAAGTCCGTGAACTTATGACGCTGCTTTCTAACGCAATCGCTCAACCATTCAATGCCCGACAAACGTTTCGAATTCCGCTCAAAAGCGCTCTGGGCAAAGCGATTGATGTAACGGGGAAGATCGTCGACGGTGACAAGGAAATCGAAGTCACCCCAACCAGCATCAGCATGACGGGAGTTTTCATCACTTCCCCCAATGGCTTAGAAAGACCTTACGAAGTTGGCGACCAATTCATTTTTCAGGTCCAATTCGAAGACCACGCCGCCTCGCTCAACTGTACCGTCAAACGCGTCAACGAGGACGGAATCGGTTGCTTTTTTAATGACTCGATAAAGAACGAAGAACTGGATCCACCAGATAACCTTGTTCAGATGATTGTCGACATTCAACGGACATGGATCAAATCTAAAATGCCGTAAAGTCCAATGGAACTATCGCGCAGAGCATCGCTTACTCGCAATACCGTTCAATGAAGCCCTTTTTCGTTTAATTTAACGTTTAGCAGTCGGCGTTTCGCACTTCAAAACGCCGACGCTTACGGCTAGACGTTTCGTTAAACAACGATGAGCATCCCGAATCGTTTATTGAACGGTATTGCGTTTAGACCGCTCAGCGATTCTCAAAGACATGCAAAACCGGCTAAAGCCTCAACCACCAACAACATGCAAATGCTATTCGGGTTATGCATTCGGCTTCATTGGCATCGTTTACTCGAGCCAGCGTGAACTCGCCGCCTGAATTGGAACGCCGCCTGGTCGGAAGATTCGACCGCCGCCAATGAATCGCGGCTCAAACCCGAATCGAATGCCTAGGTTATCCCGGCTGGCATCGTAGTTGAATCCGACTTCCCAGAGGAACGATTCGCCGATGTAGACAATGCCTAAACGATTTCCAATCGTACCTGTCTCGCCAAAGTCGATTTGAGCTCCGGCTTTGACGCCCCAAGTATCGCTCAAACGATAGGTCGCAGCGGCCGATAGAATGTTGCTGCTGATCGGCCCTTCGATCGACCGGAATCCGAGGTAAACGTTGCCGATTTCTGGGCGCTCTGCGTAGGCTCCGACGCTTACCGTTCTCAAACCCTGACCGAAGAAGTCAGCAAATCCATCGGACAGCAACGAAACTCGATCGCCAATGTGCCAACGGAAGTCGTAGTCAAACAATCCGGCTTCGGCACCAAAATTATCGCGTTCCGCATCAGGGAAGAGAGATATTTTTGAATCGAGCGTCATCCAATCGACGACTCGCTGTTGCCCAGGGGCTCCGCGACGAGTCTGCCAACGATGACGCATGCCAAGCTTGATCACTGCGAGGTCGTCCGCGATTTCAGCCGATGGACTTGTCACGTTACTCTGTAGACCAGAGCGTAATGCAAAATATCGTTCGTCGTATTTCAGGGGCACATCGTCGCCGGCAGTCAACCCAAACGTGTTGAACAGGAATCGACGGCGAAAGTGTTCCTGAGCGTCATCGTCGAGTTGATCGTAGAGTGGAAATCGATCGAGATCCTGCGAAGCGTCTGCATAGAAAGCATCGAAATCGAACGATACTTTGTGAGCCAAACCGTTCACATTCCAAAGTGTGCTCTGAATGTTTGGATTGACTTTCCAAAACGGAACGCTGGCTCGAACGCCGACTTGTCCAACGCCTCGCAACGCGTCGTTGCCGTTAATGTCTTCTTGCCAATAGCCAATATCGCCTAAAACATATGGCACAACTTTCGTCGGCCCAAGCTGCACAGGAAAATCAAGTTCGTGCCGCGTGTTGAATCGTATCCCGGTCGCGTCGGCCTCCCACGCCAACGGATCGAATTGCGCGAGGTCCGTTGCATTGGTCGGTGGTTCGGCGGTGCGAATTCGTCCGTATCCCGCACTCGTATGGTTGTGCCACACGATGCGGTCACCAAGCAATGGCTGTCCGATCATGAAGTGGTCAACTCGCGGCAGCCAACTGGTCTGTGTGAAGAAATCGTTGATTTGATAGTTGGCCGTCAGATTCAGACTTTGCGTACCAAAATTTCGCTCTAGCCAAACCCCAGTCGTGGCATCTTTTTCGGTGTCCCATTCACGTTCGTAGTATTGTTCCAGAAAGTTACGATCCGAAACGTATCCAAGTTCAGCTCGGAATGTCGTACCCGGCCCCATCTTATGAGTGTGTCGCCCAACAGAACGGCCACGAAATTCTTCTTCTGGAGTCAGGTTCCCTCGTTGGCGACCGAGGAAATCCACTCCATCGTCATTGATGAACCAACTCTTGTAGTATCCGGTTGCTGGACCACCGACTCCGAACAGACCGTTTCGTTTGTAAGTAAATTCCGTACCGAACCCGACACCGCGATCACTTAGATAGTCCAGTAACCCAATCCATTCAGTTCCTTTGGCGCGAGGGCGTCCCAACAGTTGGTACATATCCCAACCCGTTCCGACTTGGAAACCAAAAATTTGATCACTTCCGATTCGGAAACGTCGCAAGTAAATCCCGGGATCGGAGAGGTTGGATTTAAACTTTGGCCAGTAGAGAACCGGAATACCATTGGCGTAGACTCGATTCGATTCAGCCTGAACAAAGAAGTCGTTTCCGAGCTTCGGCTGGCCGGTGGTCGAATCGTAGAGCGGGATTCCCGTTTCTTCGTCGAGCAATTGAGTCGGCTGTCGGGTCAGCATTAAGGCTTCACTTTGCAACCAATATCGCGGAAAGCCAATGCGACTGGTGGTGAACGCAGCACCAATTGCTTGCAGATTGTTTTCGTCCAACTGCTGCAACACGTCCGCCTTCAATTTTACTTTGCCTTGATAGCCCGGAACCTTGGTCAACACTTGGGCGTCAAGGATCGTTCCTTGGCGATTCGTCACGTTGTAGTACATCTGTTCGGCTTCGATGATGCGGCCGTCTTTAGCGAACACCACGTTGCCGTCCATGTAGAGTTCCTGAACTTCGGATCCGTCAGGCAGCGACGTATTCCATTGGACGATATTGTCCGCAAGGAATGTCAATTGAGTCGTTCTGTCTCCTCGAAAAGGGTCGAGCTGGTTGACTTCCTTGCTGTTGATGACGGCACGAATGCCACCTTCCCAGACCGTAATCCGCTCGTTTGGATTGTTGGGGTTCGGGTCATAGGACACGTTGATCTGCGATTGCGAGTCACGTCTTCCAATCTTCGCGATTTCATCACTGCCGCTGGATGCTTGTGAATACGAATCTGGAATCTGATTCGGAAGCGATATTCCAGAATTTGGATTTGCACGCTCCGGCGTTTGAAAAGGGGAGCTAAACGGAGTGTTGTTGTCGGTTTGGTTTTCAAGAACTGATGGCAACGACGATGGCGGTGGCCCCGAAAACGGAGCCTGAATCGTTTCGCCGGTCAGTGGCGAAACAAGGACTGGGTTCGGTTCTTCGAATTGTGTCAGCTGAACTCGGCTCGAATCGTTCGAAGGCCAACCAGTGCTCGTTGAGTTCAAGTTGGCTTGCAGCCGATCGAAGGCTCGTTGGTAGATCAGAGAATTCTGATCGGCGCCGCTTTTCTGCGGTGCGTTTAAGTCAACGGTCGATCTTGTGAACAGTCGCTCAAGAATTGAGTCATCTGAAATGCGACTGTTGCTTTCGCCATCTCGATTGATCGTTGCATCTTTCTCCAGATACAGAATCACACGAAACGCAGACTCGGGCGATTCGACATCCACATCGTCGTCAGGAACTTCGACCCAAACAATGGCTTCGTTTGAGTTCGCGCGAAGATTACCTTGCGCGATCTGAACATCGCCTCGCAAGTGCAGAACTTCATAGACACCCGAATGCCATCGAGACACCTCATCGGCTTTAATCGCAATCGGACTCTCAATGTCCGGTCGAGCAAAACTAATTTGTTGTGAAACGGCCAAACCATTTGGCAAAAGCCAATAGAACAGCATCGCAAACAAGATCGACGTTGGCGATCGTGAATTCTTGCGTTTCAAATTGTCGCTGGTGAAATTCAAGTTTCAAACAGGCTGCGACGACAGAGAAGGTACACACCACCACGCGCCAAAGTTTGGCATCGAGGGGCATCGATAAATTGGGGCGGCGAAGTATAGGAGTCCTCCACAACGCAAGCAAGCCAGACTTGCAAACTAACCAAACGTGCCGCAAAATACCTGAATCTGGCAAAACACCCGCTCGGCTCAAACCACCCAATCTTCATGAACTCTGTCGCTCAACAGTTTCTGACTCCGGACGCGATCTCCGCATACGCTCGCGAAATCGACCCAAGCGGCAACTCTGAATATGCACATCAACTTCGCGATTTGAGCACCGACGAGCTTTTCGAAGTCCCGATTGCGAATCACGACATGGCCGATTGTTGCAAGTCGGGACTGTTGCTGTTGCACAACTTCTTGCACGAATCGCACGACATCAGCCAGTCGATCCAGACGGCCGAAGGAAGTTGGTTGCACGCGATCATGCATCGCACCGAAGGCGATTTCTCAAACGCGAAGTACTGGTATCGTCGCGCCGGCGAACACGAAGCGTTCGGTGATATTGCATCCGGATTTGCGCCGTTTTCATTCGTAGACCAATGCGAAAACGAGTATCGCGGTGGGGTGCTTTCAGATGTGTCACAGCAGCTCGCGTTTGCCGAATGGGAAGCGCTTTTCAATTTTTGCTATCAGAATTCCGTGTGAGGCGAACGTGAGAAGTGACGACACGGTCATCGTTTCTACGACTGCAGAGTCGGAAGATTTACTCAGCCAGATCGCGTACGCGTTACTGCAAAAGCGAGTTGCTGCTTGCTGCCAAATCTCAGGTCCGATCAAAAGCGTTTATCGCTGGGACGGTAAAGTTGAGTCTTCGAAGGAACATTCGTGCTCAATAAAAACCACGCATCAGCACGTTTCCACGATCGTTTCCGTGATCCGTGATATGCACAGTTACGACGAACCGGAAATTTTTGTCACGCCGATCATTGGCGGCAGCGAGTCGTATTTGAAGTGGATAGTCGATTCGGTCGAGTGATCTTTGCTTGATAGCAAAACTGACCTTGTGAACTTCTTGCCATCTGCCAAAGTCCGCGGATGGACAGGTATTCAAAAATCCATTCGTACTTTTCGGGGCTCACCATTGTTGCGTTATCCGGCTTTTTCGTCGGATGCGGGAGCACGCAATTGAATCTGGGCCCGCCCGGAACGATTGGAATGCAACGGGAACGAGCCGTGATTCACGATCCATACCCGAGCACCGATCTCGGTCCGCCAATTGTTGGCGGAAGACCAGCCGGCTTTGACTTGCCTTTGCCACCGACAAAAAGTCTGCAAGTAAATCCTCACCGCATAGAACCCACCGGCAACCGAGGCGGATTCGTTCAGCCCTACACCGGGTTTTAGCGTAAAGCACGAGTCATGACGTTGCGATCTTCATCCTCGCAATGATGTTCGTAGTTAACGCCTTTAGGTGTTTTTGCATCGGAAGCAGCTTCCTCAATGCAAAACACACCTAAAGGCGTTTACTACAAACAACCATGCAAACTCGATGCTCGCCGTACTCCAAAAATTCACAGCTTCAAAGAGCTACTCTTTGAAATTCAACCCCTTCGCCTTCGTCTTCACCTTGCAGATGAATCCGCTTGAAGTGATAAACAACGTCGAACCATCGTCGCCGAAAGCACAATTCGCCGTTGGCTTGCCCATCATGATCCGGCCAAGCAATTTCCCTTTGGGCGAAATGATCATCACGCCGCCGGGACCGGTGCCCCAAATGTTTCCGTTTTGATCAACCGCCATTCCGTCGGGCATCCCCGGATCACCTTCCTTTGCCCACGGCGTCGCATCAAGGATGACTTTGCCATTTCCCAACGTTCCGTCGTCTTTGATGGGCCAACTTTTGAAGACGGCCAAATCTTTGTCGGACTGTGCCACGTACAGCGTTTTCTCATCCGGTGACAAGCCGATGCCGTTGGGACGAGTCATCTCTTTGGTCAACAACGTCACCGTGCCGTCCGGCTTCACACGATAAACTCCATGCCACTCGATCTCTCGAGCCGCCTTGTCTTTGAGTCCATAGGGCGGGTCGGTGAAATAGATGTCTCCGTTTGAGTGAATGATCAAGTCGTTTGGACTGTTGAATCGTTTGCCTTCGTAACGATCACAAAGTGTTGTTTTACTTCCGTCTTTCTCAACGCGGTACACGCGACGGTTTCCATGATCACAAACGGTTAGTAGACCATTCGCATCCATCAATAGCCCATTGGAACCGGGCTCGCCCCATTCCGTTTTCGGCCCATCGTATCCGCTGGGGTCCATGAAGATCGTTGTCTCACCGGTCGTCGGATCCCATTTGCTGATTTTGTTTCGCGGCACATCTGACCACAACAAGAACTTGCCTTCGCGATTCCAAACGGGGCCTTCTGACCACTGGTGTCCGGTCGAGATCACTTCAATTTTCGCATTCACATCAATCAACGCATCGAGCCCATCGTCGAGCTTTTCAATCGTGCGAACGATTTCTTTGGCCACCTTTTCCTGGGCGACAGCAACAGCGGTAAGACTCGCGACAAGCATGGCGGTCATTGCAAAGCAGATTAACTTTTTCATCATCGTTCCGTGGTGTAAGTGTGCAAAAATGGGTGGTCGCATTTTACATCAAGCGGACAACTCTTTCACAGAGTTCCATTCTGGCTTGTGCCACTTGAGCAACAAGCTTTGCCGAGCAAACTGTTGGTCAGGTTCAATTTTCTTGACCGTCGAAAGGAATAGTTCCAAGTCAGCCGATCGCCGCAACCAAAGCGACCGAGGCCCATCGGCCGCAAACTTGGCAGCAATCCTCGATGCCAAGTTATCTGTTTCACCAGCATAAAGTGCTTCGCCATCCGCATCGCGAATTAGGTACGCCCCGGGAGTGTTCGGGATGGAATCAAAATCCAATTGGTCGATACGCTGTCCTTTTCCGGGTTTAAGACTTTTGACATCAAGCTTGTTGATGCCGAACTCTTTTGCAGAAAACCGCTTTGCGCGTTTTCGTGCGGCACTGCCTTCTTTGCGAAGCTTGAGCGCTGCCCAACGATAATCCAGAGGCTGAAACCCAGGAGCAAATCCAGCGGCAATTTCATCGAACTGCGCCGCGATTCGGGGGTCGCAGAAAATCTGATCGAGGCTCAACGCAAATTTGTTGCTGATCTGCCGCCACGCAATTTCACTGGCAAACACAAACGAACGAATATCCTTCCAACTAACTTTTGTCTTTGCGTCTACGCGGACCTGCGCAGCCTTGAACTGGCCATCTTTGCGGGCGCGAAACAGGAATCGATTCCGTTCCGCTTCGGTGCCGGCGATAGAAAGCCGATCGCAGGCGGTTTGAAAATCCTCGTTCAAAATTGGGTCAGCAACAACGCGTTCAACCGAATGACCCTGATTCGAGTTGGAAAAGGCCTCAACGACACCGTCAAGCTGAGCCGCAATTTCGTCGTGAATTTTTTCTTCTGCTGGAAACAAAGTCAGTTGGGTTTTTGAAGACTTCGTTTTGTTTTTTGATTTCGCATCGCGTTTATCTTTGGCCAGAATGTTGGTCATGTTAGGTTCTTCCGCGCCATCGAGTGGATCGCCCGACGTGATCGATCCCAAACGCTCAGTTCCTAGACGCACGTACTCTTTGGACAACTCAAATCCGAAATAGTTCCTTCCAAGCTTTTTTGCAACGGCCAAGGTGGTCGAACTGCCTGAAAACGGATCGATAACGGTCTCGCCTTCGCTTGAGCAGGAACGAATGATTCTTCCCAAAAGCTGTTCCGGCATCTGGCAGCCATGGAATCCAGCTCGCTCCTTGAACGTTCCAGCAACTCTCGGCACGTGCCAAGTGTCTTCGCTTGGATCAAAACCGTTTACAAGTTCTTGCGGGCGAAGGATCCAAGTATCGTCTGGCATCTTCCCGTCAGGGTTGGCGCGTTTGTCGTTGTAGATCATCCTTCGTGCCGACGGGACGCGAAGATCGAGATCGCTGTGGTTGAATGTGAAATTCTCCTTGTCTTTCACGAAGTGAAAAAGATGGGCGTGCGACCGAGTGAATTTTTTCTTGCAGTTCACGCCGAACGTGTAGTACCAAATCACCCAACTACGACAATGAAAGCCGACCTTTTGTGCTTCGACTTTCAGTTCCGCCGCGTACTCATCACCGATCGCCAGCCAAAACGTGCCATCGTCCTTTAACACTCGATGAACTTGGCTCATCCACTCGCGGGACCAGTCGATGTAGTGTTCGTCTTCAAGTTTGTCTTCGTACTCGTCGTACTCGTATCCGATATTGAAAGGCGGGTCTGCGAAAGCTAAATCGACGGAGCCATCGGGAACTGTCGCCAGTCCTTTGACGCAGTCGCCTTGATGAATTTTTCCGAACAGTTTTTTCAAGCCCTTAGCCATGAAGTCCTCGAGATGGCGGTTTCGCGAAGACAGCAATCTATCAGCAAACGGTGCGAAATTCGAGGCTTGGCGGCATCGACTGAGATAGACTTTGGCGCTTTTTTGGACGGTCTGCTGAATGTCCACAGGCTGGAAGCCTATGCCACCACGGCCCTTGCTTTATGCTAAGAGCTCTTTGACCACATGGGCTTCTTCAACACCAGTCAATTTTTGATCAAGGCCCTGATACTTGACGCTGAACTTGTTGTGATCAAAACCCATCAATTGCAGCACCGTTGCGTGGAAGTCGCGGATGTGAATCGGGTCTTTTGTGATGTTGTACGAAAAGTCGTCGGTCTCGCCGTAGATCTGACCGCTGCGCGAACCGCCGCCAGCCATCCACATCGTGAAACATCGAGGATGATGGTCGCGGCCGTAGTTGTCTTTTGACAATCCGCCTTGGGAATAAATGGTGCGTCCGAACTCGCCACCCCAAATCACGAGCGTATCGTCAAGCATGCCTCGTTGCTTCAGGTCTTCCAGCAAAGCGTAACATGGCTGATCGACGTCTTTGCATTGGTCTGGCATGCGAGCATTGACATTGGAATGATGATCCCAGTTGTTGTGATACACCTGAACGAATCGGACGCCTCGTTCAGCAAGCCGCCGAGCCATCAGTGCCGTGTTGGCAAACGTGCCGGGCTTTTTCGCTTCTTCACCATACAGTTTGAACGTCGCTTCGGTCTCGCTGGACAGATCCGTCAATTCAGGAACGCTGGCCTGCATTTTGAATGCCATCTCGTATTGTTGAATCCGAGTATTGGTTTCCGGATCACCGATGGCTTCAAAGTTTAACTGATTGAGTCGATTGAGTCCGTCGATCGAACGTTTTCGAATCGCAGTTGGAACGCCATCAGGATTGTTGATGTAAAGAATCGGATCGCCAGCACTGCGGAAAGAAACGCCAGCATGCTTTCCAGGCAAGTATCCTGAACTCCAAAGCCGCGAAGCAATCGCCTGTTCCTGTTCACGATTCGTTGGTGTCGCGACAAGCACCACGAAGGCCGGCAAGTTTTCGTTTTCACTTCCGAGTCCATACGATGCCCAAGATCCGAGGCAAGGACGACCGGTGATTTCGTTTCCGGTTTGCATCGCCGCAATCGCGGGCTCGTGGTTGATGGCTTCGGTGTGCATCGAACGCATCCAACAGATTTCGTCGGCTTTGTTGCCCAACCACGGAAGCAACTTTTCGTTCATCCACATTCCGCATTCACCACGACGTTTGAAACTGTACTTTGTCGGAGCAATCGGAAAACGGGCTTGGCCACTGGTCATGGTGGTTAATCGTTGACCTTTACGAATCGATTCCGGTAAATCTTTGTCGTACCACTCGTCCATTTTTGGCTTGTAGTCGAACAAGTCCATCTGCGACGGGCCGCCAACCATGTGCAAGTAAATCACTCGCTTGGCTTTGGCCGGAAAGTGCGGCATGCGAACGTCAGGAACCAGCATTGCAGCTGAGGCATGGCCGGCCATCGATCGACCAAGCAACGAAGCCAAAGCGGCACCGCCAAGCAAGTGCTTTCCTTTGGCGAAAAACTGGCGCCGCGTTTGAGCTTGTTTAAACTGTTCGATTGGATTCATGGTCCTACTTTCAAAAGGTGGCATAGGCTTCCAGCCTGTGTTCTGAATGTCCACAGGCTAGAAGCCTGTGCCACCGACTTTCTATTTGTTCAAAACTTCGTCAAGGTTCAGCAACTGATTGCAGACCATTGTCCAAGCTGCCAGCTGGGCGACGTCGAGACTTTTGTCGGCTTCGGCTTGACCGACGGTCAGCAATTTTTTCGCGTCATCAGCATGCTCGCGATAGAAGTCGAAGAACGCGTCGTAGTCTTCCTTTACGATCGCCGTTTCAACATCGCTGAACGCTCTACAAATCGTTCGCTGCGCAACAAAGTTGAGCGACTCATTCCAATCACCGCCGCCTTCCTTGATCCCTTTTTCGGCCAGCACACGAGCCGCCTCGAAAAACTGCGGATCGTTCAATGTCACCAACGCTTGCAACGGAGTATTCGTTCGCTCTCGCCGGACGGTGCAGACTTCGCGATTTGGCGCGTTGAATGCTTCTAGATTTGCGGGAGGGCTCATCCGTTTCCAAAACGAATACAGCGAACGTCGATAGACTCCGTCACCTTTGTCCTGCACATAATTCCGAGTGTCGCTGCCCGGCATCCCGACCACATCCCACAGCCCACTTGGTTGGTAAGGTCGTGTACTGCGGCCATACATTTTGTCTTTGAACAGCCCACTGGAAACGAGTGCGTAGTCTCGAATCATTTCGGCATCCATTCGAAACCGAGGCCCGCGTGAAAACAGAGAGTTGTCTTCATCCTTTTCCAGTTTGACTGCCGTTACTTTTGCGGACTGTCGATAGGTGGAGCTCATCAGAATCTTCTTGTACAGCCGTTTCACATCCCAGCCGGATTCGCGGAAGTCGACCGCCAGCCAATCGAGCAATGCCTGATTCGAAGGCGGCGTACCCATCACGCCAAAATCTTCCGACGTCGCGACGATGCCATGTCCGAACAGTTCTTGCCAAAAACGATTGACCGTCACGCGAGCGGTCAACGGATTGGCGGGATCGACAACCCACTTGGCCAACCCCAAACGATTCTTCGGTGAATCTTCTGACATCGCGTGAAGCACTTCTGGCGTCGCGGCTGTAACTTCGTCGCCGGGTTTGTCGTAGGCTCCTCGCATGAGTATGTTGGTCATCGCGACGGAGTCAGCTTTTTCTTTTTGAATATGCGTGATCGGTGTCGCGGCTTCAATCTTTTTTCGCTCTTCCACTAGATCCAAAGCAGCTTTGGCGAGCGATGGATAGGCCGAATCAACTTTGTTCAGATAGTGGTTTTGCAATGCGACGTTCTGAGCATCGGTTCGTTTATCAGTTGGAACCGACAACAGAGCCTCGACATAGTCGCCTCCGATTTCCATCACGGCTTTGGCTTCTTCCGCAGACAATGCCTGATCGTAAATCCTTACGTCTTGAACTGACGCTCCATCGTAAAGTGCACCGGAACTGCGTTGGCCAACTCGCAATGGCGTTTTTGTATCCAGCTTTGCGTCCGGCTTCAGTGTGTCCTTTTCCGTTTCGGTTTCTTGAAGTTCACCATCGACATAGATTCGAATTCCTTCGGGCGTTTTGGAACCGTCATACGTCGCGATGACGTGTTGCCACTGGTCTTTTTTAACGACCTCTTTCTTGGTTCTGATTTTCAATGCATTCTCAGGCCAAGAGTCGATGATGTGGACGGCGAATCGATTGTTTTGATGAAACAAGTCCCAGCCACGATGTTTCGCGCCTTCATCCATTTTGGCGATAATTGCGACGCCGCCATATTTCTTGGGAGCTTTCGTCCAAACTCCAAAACTGAAAGAATCTTCAAACGTGAAGTCTCGGAATGCACCGAGATTTGGGGTTTTGTTTTTCTGCAGAACAATCGCCGGACCAAGCTTTCCTTCCTCGGACCATTTGAGCTTCTTCTTCCCAACGACCGGTTTCTCAATACCAATCGTGGCATTGACCGTATTTCCTTTTCCTTCGTTCAATGGAATGTGGAGGACAGGTTGGACTTCAGGTCCGCGTTTGGATGCAGAATCGTCATCCATGTTTTCCTCGGAGGAAACCAGCCACTGGTCAAACGAACCCTTCGAAGATTTGCGATAGTCGCTTTTGGCTTTGTTAGCGATCGCGAGTCCGGTCTTGATTTCATCTAGGCGTCGAAGGTCGTTCTGAGAATAGACTTTTAGCGTCGCACTTTTGCCGTCCTTTACGTTGCCGTCCTTCGGTGGTTCTGTCGTGTTGCGAAAGAACGCGGCCAACGAGTAGTAATCCTTCATCGAAATCGGATCAAATTTATGATCGTGACACTGGCAGCAATTTGTCGTCAGCCCCAAATAAACCCAGCCAAACGTTTGCACGCGATCGGCTGCATAGACGGCGCGATTTTCATCATCGATCGTACCGCCTTCGTTGGTCGTCATGTTACAACGCTGAAATCCAGTGGCGATCAATTGCTCGGTCGTCGGTTCGTCCAGCAGATCGCCGGCAAGTTGCTCGATTGTGAATTGGTCGTAAGACATGTTCTTGTTGAAAGCTCTGATGACCCAGTCGCGGTACGGCCACATCTCGCGATAGTTGTCAAAGTGCATGCCGTGCGTGTCGGCGTAGCGAGCCGCGTCGAGCCAATAGCGAGCCCGATGTTCTCCCCAGGAAGTTCGCTGCATCAGTTTGTCGATCCAATCAGAAACCGCTTCATCGCCGCGATCCGCAACGTCTTTCTCGAACTCATGCAACTCCGCGACCGAAGGCGGCAGTCCTGTCACGTCAAGACTCAGCCGACGAAACAGTGTTCGTGCGTCGGCTTCGACTGCAGGCTGAAGCCCTTCCTGCTCAAGACGGTTGAGAACAAATTGATCGATCTCAGTTCGCACCCATTTCTCATTTCCAACCTCCGGCAGTTCAGCTTTCATGGGCGCAACGAGCGACCAATGTTTGGCGTACGGGGCTCCTTCTTCGACCCATCGTTTGAGCAGATCCTTCTGTTTGTCGGTGAGTTTCTTCCCCGATTCGGGAGGAGGCATGATCACGTCAGGATCTTCTTCGTAAACTCGCTCAATCAGCGTACTATTTTCTGCATCGCCTTCTTCAATGGCTCCAAAGTCGATCGCGGAGTCTCGTTCGTCCAAACGCAAATCGGCAGCCCGAGTATCGGCATCTTTTCCATGGCAGGCGAAACAGTTTTCGGCTAACAGTGGCTGGATGTCGCGAGCAAAGTCGACAGCATCCTGAGCCTGAGACGTTAAGCCAGAGTTCACAATCGCCGCGATTGCAAATACGAATCGAAAGAGAATTTTGCAGAAGAGTTTGGACATCTGTCAGCGGTACCTGAGTTGGAATCAAACAGTGTCTATTCATTGTAATGGCTCATCGTCAAACCGTCGTCATTGGCAACAATTTGACCTACATTGTTCCAAAAAAACTGCCTTCCCATGACAACGATCGACGTGGATTCCTCGAATGACCAACCGCAGGTACCGCACAACCGTTGTATCCAGCGCCTCAAAGTTAGCCACGCGAATTCAGAGCTGTTTTCACCCGAAAGCTACTCGCGATTCAGAATAAACTGAGGTCTTAACGTCATGCCTCCTGAGATATTCACCCGACCGAATGAGCCTGTTAATCGCAATCGTTCTTTTGTTGACGCTATTTTGGGGGGAGACAATTTCTCCCGCCGAATCAGTGGACTGGATTGCGATCACATTTAAAGTCGCGTTGCTCACTGCGATCTCACCTGCGTTTGCTGCGTTACAAATATGCGTTGCCAGACGGCGACATGCCAACGGAAGCTCACAAGACTGGTTCCGGCGATTCCGCACGATGGCGGTTGCCCATACGATCGTTTGGAGCATCATTTCAATTTCGATTTCTGTTTGGATTCGCTGGTCCGACGCAGTGCAACTAATTCCAATGACCGAAACCATTCCGTTGGCCGATGACCTTCTACTAGCCGCTCCTGCGTTGATTGGACTTGTCAGTTCGTGGGCAATCTTTCT
>CAZORS010000143.1:0-14355 GCA_964582025.1 uncultured Pirellulaceae bacterium
GTTGCGTCAATGTGGTGGCCGCCTTCTCGGACGAGCCAATCGTGTTGCTCCAGAAGTTCATTCAATGAAGCGGTTTTGTCCACTGATGATTTGACTTTGACAACGTGCTCGATCACGTTGGCTCGAAGTTCATCGTAGAAATGATTCAATAGAACCGATGCGAGGCCAGAGACGGTTTTACGATCAAATTGCATTGCGTGAACGTCGAAGGCCGTAATGCCGTTGCAAGTTCCTGAATGTTTCAGCATTACCCCATAGCCATAGAGTGGTGAAACTCCATGATTGAACGCGAGTTCGATGACGGATCCGAAGTTGTCTTCGGTGACTTCGACGCTTTCAACAAGCTGCTTCGCGAGCTCTTCATCAGCGATTGGCTGAAGGTAGACCCAACCGTCATTCAAATTACCGTCAGCGAAGTGAAGTTTGGCAACTTCGCGACATGCGTCCAGCAAGCCGTCTTCGAGCTTGATCTGCGTTTCATTGTCCAGCGGTGGATCGGCTTCACCGTGCAGCAGCGGCAGGCTCAAAGACTTTCGGATCTCCATTTTCAGAACGTCAAACAGTCGGTGATACTCGCCTGATTCGAGGAAGTGCGTTTTGAGAAATTCAAGTGACGCATCAATGCTGGTTGAGGACGCGGTCTCAAAGTTTTGCCATGGCGGTGATGTGTTCATGATAATTCTTCGTGATCATCAAATTTTGCTGTCACGCAAACGGTCGTGGCAAACGGCGATACAATGGTTTAGCCTTTTCAGCAGATGCCGGAAAGTACAACGAATCTTATTAGGGACAGCATTGTTCTGGTACTCAACTCTTTTTTTACTGATTCCAATTATTGCTGGAATCATCTGTATTGCGATAGCGGCCTCATGGCATGATCGAGCGTCCAAATTCTCTTTCATGGCGTTCGTGTTCGTCGCGATAATTGCTAAACCGATGAGTTCAGGTTTGTTTTCCTTGCTCTTGTACTCCGGGGTCCTATACAACTCGGTCAGTTGGCTTTCGTACGTCATGTGGTTTTGCGAGATGTTGTCTATCGTGCTATTGGTAATTTTTGCCGCTTCGGTTCGATTTGCGTTTGCGGAAACTGCTGCGATTCGGAAAGAGTCGCCTAAAGAACTAACAGAGAGGCCTACCTCTGGGCCGGTTTGGAATACGGCTCTTGATGCGAGACAAATTGGTTTGATTTCGACGAAACGGAATCTCGCATTTCTAGTTGATAGTTTACCGTTGATGCTGGCTTGCGTCGCTGGAGTTTATTCGGCTGGGATCATGGGCGATGGTGTCAACAGCGGTCCATCGGTGGGTGGGTCGGCCATCATTCTTGGCTTCTTCGTCATGGCGTTCGTTGGTCCGGTTTACATGATACTCAAGGACGTTGTTCGGGGGCGAAGTTTCGGCAAGTCATTTTTCGATTGTCGCGTCGTGACGCAGTCGACTGGACAGCCAGCAAAGTTTTCGGAGGCGTTGTTGCGCAATCTGATTTTTATTGTTCCGTTTGCGGCAATTGTCGAGTTGATCGTTTCCATGGTCCGATCAGACGGGAGAAGGTTGGGGGATTTGATGGCTCAAACCCAAGTCGTCTTCGGCCCGCCGGAACTTATTGATGGAATTGCTGTGGCGGCTGAAGTCGAAGATCAGAGGCATCCGTTGGATGACTAGAGAAAGCGACAATGTCAATAGTTCCGGTCCGACGTTGGTCATCGTTCATGACGATGCGAAGCGATGGAGCAATGAATTCGAAATGGCTGGCTTGGAGGCACGTTGTGTTCAGCTCGAACCGTCCAATATTTCGCCGGTTTGCCATCGTGAATTTGCTGATTTCATCGGCGAGCTACTGACTGGGAGGATTGATGCTGTTCTTTTGATGACCGGCTTGGGAGCAGAGTTGTTGAGAACGCGGGCCATTGAAACAATGGATGAAACTCGATTCTTGAATGCTCTCCAAGATTGCCAGCTCGTTTCCGGTAGTTCGGCGACGACGAGATTGCTCCGTAGCTGGGGGCTATCCCCAGCTCTAGAATCGAGAAAACTTTCTGGTTGGCGCCATGCTTTGCAGTGGTTGGAGTCGAAAATTGAGCTCAGCAACAAGCGATTTGCAATTGAATCGACGCTGCAAGACAGCGGATTGATTGCCGGTTTGGAGTCCCGTGGAGTTCGGGTGCGAAAAATTGCACGGATTGAATCACAGCAAGAGCTTGCAGGTCGAATTGAATCCGGATTGTCCACCAGCGGTGAGAACACAACTTTGGTCGTGCCTTCGATTGCGGCGGCTCGAGCTCTTTGTGGTACTTTGGTCGCAACCCATTTGACGAAAGAGACGCTTGGGCATCATATTGTCGTGGGCGTCGGTGAAGATGTGGCCGACTACTTGCTGCAAAATGGCATCGATGTCAACTTCACAGCCGATGGCGAGTCTCAAATATCAGCGGCGGAGCAAATTGCTTCCAGCCGTGAAACAATCATTGCGAGAAAACAGAACTTCCTGATGAACATGTCCGGCCCAAACGCTCCTGCGAACGATACGAATGCTCCTTGGTACAACAGTCCGTTTATGAAAGCATGCCGCGGCGAACCGACTGATGTGACTCCTGTTTGGATGATGCGTCAGGCGGGACGCTACATGAGCGAGTATCGAGAAGTTCGCGCGAAGATTTCTTTTCTTGATTTGTGTGCTAATCCACAACTGTGCAGCGAAGTCATGTGCACTGCGGTAAATCGTTTGGGCGTTGACGTTGCGATTATTTTCTCGGACCTGTTGCCGATTCTGGTTCCGATGGGCTGCGATTTGGAATTCGTGAAAGGCGACGGACCAGTGATTCATAATCCCGTTCGCAGTACCGCCGACATTGATCGTATCAAGCCGTTGGAGTCTAACGATGAGCTTCAGTTTGTGATGGATACGGTCACGCAAACGCGTGCGGATTTGCCAGCTGACATGCCGCTGATCGGATTTTCAGGGGCACCATTCACGTTGGCCAGCTACATGATCGAAGGCGGCGGCAGTCGCAACTATGCTCATGCGAAAGCGTTGATGTTCGGAGACCCGGGAGCTTGGAACGAACTCATGCAGCGGCTCACCGATTCAATCGTGATCTATTTGAAGGGACAGATCGAAGCTGGCGCTCAATGTGTGCAGCTGTTCGATTCGTGGGCGGGTTGTTTGAACGTGCAGCACTATCGTGAATACGTGCTTCCATTCGTGCAGCAAATCATCGAGAGGTTGCCGGAAGAAGTTCCCGTGATCAACTTCGGCACCGGAAACCCGGCGCTGCTGCCGCTTTATGCAGATACGAAGGCCTCTGTGATTGGTATCGATTGGCGAGTCCGGCTCGATGAAGCTTGGGAGACGGTTGGCCACGATAGGGCAGTGCAGGGCAATCTTGATCCGACAATTCTGCTAACAGATCCCAAAACGATCCGAGCTCACGTCAAAGTTGTGCTGGATCAAGCCGCAGGAAGACCCGGCCACATCTTTAATCTTGGCCACGGAATCTTGCCGCAAACGCCGGTTGACAATGCAATTGCGTTGGTGGACGCGGTGCATGAATTGAGCCAACGGTAAAGGACATGCATTGATTGCATTTTGTTCGTAGTTAACACCTTTGGGTGTGTCGCGCTGACGGAAGTTCGTTCAATAAAAGCCGGTCATTACAAACAACATTCACGAACGTCAGGATGGACGTCGCAGAATGCTGTTCCAGCCGCGTTGCAACAGACTCACTGGCGACGCTGCAATTGGCTGATAGTCAAGAAACCGATCGAGATCTTCTGCCAACTTTGCTGCCGAAGCGTATCGGTTTGAAGGATTTTTCCGCAGGCACTTCAGGCAGATCGTTTCCAAACTGGCGGCAACATTTGGGTTCCGTTTTCGTGGGGTAACAGGATCTTCTTTCAGCAGTCGCTTCAACGTATCACCGCTATCGTAACGGCAGCTAAATGGAGGGTCACCAACGAGACATTCGTACAGGATTGCGCCCAGAGACCAAACTTCTGCTGCGGCATCCAGTGCTGCTGGGTCGGCAATAACCTCGGGCGCTTTAAAACCAAGACTGTTTGAGTGTTCGTTCATTTCTGAAGGACTCATCGAACGAAGCGTCGCAACACCGACGCCGAGGATATGCGGTCGCCGATCAACATCCATGATGATGTTGGATGTTTTCAAATCACGATGAAAAATTCCTGCATTGTGAAGCCGATGGATGCTTTCAGCAATTGCTTTGACGGTTTCGGCGGCTTCACGGTTTGACAGTGTGTTGGAAAGGATCAGTTTTGAAAGACAGTTGCCCTTCAAATAATTCATCGAATAGAAATACCGACCGTCGACTTCACCGATATCGAAAGTTGAAACGACGTTGTCTAGGTCGATCATTGCCGCAGCTCGACAGTCTTTACGAAATTGACTGGTCAAATTGTCGATTTCATTCGCTGTGACACCAGCGAACACTCTGGGGTGAATCATCCTCAAGGCCACTTTCTCGCGTAACCCTGATCCTTCAGCCAGATAAACTCGTCCCATTTCTCCTTGGCCAAGAACTCGAGTTAGCTTGTAGTTTCCGAATGTTTGAGGGAGCAGGTCATGGCCACGGGCTTGTTCGATTTTCGTATCGACAAGACTTTTCGAGAACGAGACCAGACGATCGAATTCGGCCTCTTTCAAAAGCTTATTAGGGAAGTCGATTTTTTGGTTTTCACTCACGGTCATCTTTTGCATACATGTCGTCGTCGAGTAAATCTTGGAAAGTTGATTTGAAGCGTTTGCGAATTCGCGACAATGCCAGATACACAACATTGTCTGAGACTCCAAAAACTTTAGCGGTATCTTTGCGATCCTTTTCTTCCACCGTGATCGCCCAGAAAATTTTCCAGTCTCGTGGTGAAAACTCGTCCTGAACCATTTTCATTGCTTGTCGCACCAAAACGGCTTTTTCATTTAGCTCCGAATGCCCGCTGTCTTCCGGATTGTTATCAATTTCGTCCGGAACGCCGGAAATCAGTTTGTGCGCATCCGAGCCGCCCAAAGCGTCAACGGACTTCTTGCGAAAATGATCCCGACACTTGTTGTCAACGATCACTCTCAGCCATGCCCGAAAAGATCCTTCGCGTTTGCGACGGAATCCGGCAATGCTTTTGGCAACTGATTTGAAGACCTCTTGCCCGACGTTTTCTGCGTCGGCTGGAGACAAACTCCAGTGATTCCGACATCTCGAGTAAATCATCGGGGCATACAACTCGACTAACTTTTCCCAAGCAGGATCGTCGTTAGTTTTCGCACGAGCCAACAAGGAAAGATTAGTCGATTCGAGGTCTTTAGATTTGGTAACGTTTTTCTCTGTCATCAGTTTGGCAGCAGCGATAAAAGACGAGGAAAAGCATGCAAAACATCACGGTACGCGCGTAGTGGAAATTATACACGGTTGCTTGACAGATACGAACGTTATATGGGTGTCGACCCTAATCGTGTCGACTTTGCGTAATGAATTGTGATACTTCCAACCATAAGCGAAACGATGATTGCCAAAAACTCCAAGGGGCTCAGCAACTTGCAAAAGGCTGCCATAACGTCCACTGTTCCGGGAAGCGATATGTTGACGCAATCACAATGGACCGTGACAGCGGAAACTCTCCGGCTCACAAATCGGGAAACGCAAGTTTGCCAAAAGTTGTTCGAAGGAATTACCCGAAACCAAATCGCTGACGATCTTGGGATTAAGCCCAGAACCGTTCGGCACTACATGGAGCACATCCATGAAAAGTTGGCGGTTAAGAATCGAGTCGGCGTTGTACTTCGCATCATTCAGCTGCGCGACGAGCTGGACGACTACCAAGAAGAGTCCGCCGAGTCTTCGCCGCTAGCGGGGCCAGAGAATCCCGCCTCCGACCTGCGTTAAGCGTCTTCAAAAGCTAATCATTTAACAAGTAGTGATCGCGGCTTTCGCCAACAAAATACTACTCGTGGCGCAGCGCTTCGATTGGATCCATTTTGGCTGCACGGATTGCCGGATAGAGTCCGAACAGGACGCCAATGACAACCGAGATCGAAAATGCCAGAGGAATTGACAGTGGCACGATTTCTGGTTGAAGCGTTTTGGCAATATCTGGGAGCTTGGCGTAGGTGTCAGCCGCAAAAGTGTACGTTAGCCAACGTAGGGCACTGACGAGAAACGGAAACACGATACCTAAAAGCACTCCGATGATTCCACCGACGACAGAAAGCGAGATTGTCTCGACGAGGAACTGATTGGTGATGTCGCTACGTTTGCCGCCAAGCGCTCTTCGGATACCGATTTCCCGCGTTCTTTCGGTGACCGTTGCGAGCATAATGTTCATGATGCCGATGCCGCCGACAACCAGCGAGATTGCAGCGACGAAGCCAAACGCTACCATCAACATCAATCGAGTCGCTTTGGCTTGCTCAAGCAGTTCGTAAGGCACAATGACTGCGATATCTTGACGTTGTTCGTCGTTCATCCGCAATGTTGCTTCAATCACTCCCGCCGTACGAGGAACTTCTTCAGGAGACTCAACTTCGATCGTAATCTGAGTAAGTTCAAACAGTTGGCGGCTGAAACTTCCAGACGCTCGTTTGATTTCTTCGTCTCCCATCTTGGCCCGCATCGTGGTGATTGGAATATAGACGTCCAATGAGAAATCTTGCGCTGCGAGCGACCCGCCGATCGCGGCCGTCGCATTGCGCGGCTCGAGAACGCCAATGACTTTGAAAAATTCCTTCTTTTCTGGAAGATAGATTGCTTTTTCCAGCGGATCTTCTGACGGAAACAACTTGCGAGCCAAAACGGCTGCAATCACGCAGACGGAATCGTTGGTTGCCATGTCTCTGGATGAAATGAAACGACCGCGGGCAGGAATCAGCTTCGTAACATCCGCATAGGCAGGAGAACAGCCGACGAGTCGTCCATCGAGTGGCGTTGCATTCTGATTCCCGGCGTAAATGAATTTTTGCGGCAGTTCGCGAATGGGCACCACCTGATTGACCGTTGGAATGGTGTTTTCGATTGTTCGCATTTCAGCTCGCGTGACACCAAATAGATCGGCCGTCCGGACATTTGCACCCGCTTCGTCTGGTGGCTTAATTGATCGAACGATGATGTTTTCGGCGCCTAGGTCTTCAATCTGTTTTTGGGCGGCTTGACTGATCCCTTCTCCAATTGCCAGCAACCAGATCACGCCGGCGACTCCAATGAAGATTCCCAGAATCGTGAGCGCGGATCGCATCGGATGAAGCAGAAGGCTCTTGAGCCCCAATATCCATGTGCGGAGTGAGAGCATTTAGTTTTCCTCGTCCGCTTGATTTGCAAGGTGGGCGTTCTTCGAAATCTGTTCGATTTCCTCCGCCGTGTATGTTTTGCGATCTTTGATCAATTCGTCGACGACAACTTTACCGTCTTTGAGCCGAATGATTCGTTTCGCATGCTCCGCGACTTCGTCTTCGTGCGTCACCATGATGATCGTTCGACCTTCATCGTTAAGCCGTTGAAACAGTGCTAGGATTTCTTCGGTCGTAACGGAGTCAAGGTTTCCTGTCGCTTCGTCAGCAAGAATGAAATAGGGATCGTTGACCAGCGACCGCGCGATCGCGACTCGCTGTTGCTGTCCACCAGAAAGCTGGGTTGGGCGATGGCCAAGGCGCTGTCCAAGGCCCACCATAGCTGCCAGTTCCGTGCTCTTCTTTCGCGATTCGCGATTGAGACTTCCCATGTAGTACAGCGGAACTTCAATGTTTTCGACGACACTAAGCTGCGCGATCAAGTTGTACGATTGGAACACGAATCCAATTCGCGATGCTCGGATGCCGGACAGATCATCGTCCGACATTTGAGCAACGTCGTCTCCACCGAGCATGAAAGAGCCGCCGGTTGGACGATCGAGGCAGCCCAGTAAATTCAGCAGCGTACTTTTTCCGGAACCAGACGGTCCCATGATGGCAACGTAGTCGCCTTCGGGAACGTCGAACGAAACTCCGCGAAGAGCACGAACCGTTTCACTCTTGAGCACATAGTGCTTTGTGAGATCGCGAATCTGTGCCGCGAGTTTCGGTTTGGTCGAAGAGTCAATCGTGGAAGACATATGAATTCAGTTTAGTTGGAAATGCGAGGGATTGTCGCTCAGCTTTCCAAGCTGATAGCGGACGGGTGGGATGGGGTTTCAAAAGGGAACGCGTTGCAGGAGAAAGAGCTTAGGAATTCGCCCGCTTTCGGTTCGGAGAACCGAGCGACATTGTTTAACGCCCACCGCCTCCACCGGGACGTCCGCCGCCACCACGACCTCCTCTGCTTCCGCCTCCGCCGCCCCATGACTTCATGGCTTTCTTCATCGCTTCGACAACTTCGTCTTTTGAAATGTCACCATCGCCATCCGTGTCAGCCGTCGCGGCCCAACCCTTGGATCGATCGTCTAGGCCAGCGACTTCGTCCTTGTCCAATTTTCCATCGCCGTTCTTGTCGCTGCGCTGCATGACGAATCCTGCGATCGTTGCCGCGTCAGGTCGTCCGCCGCCTCCGCCGCCAGTTTGAGGGCGACCTCCGCCGGCCTTCGCATCGGCTTTCTTTTCTTTTTTGGCATCGGCAACAGCAGCCTTCGATTGATCTTCAGAAATCTCAATTCGCTTGTCGAGCTTCACTTCAGGAAGCTCCATCAGGTCTTTGTTGGCACCGGGATTCATGACGACTTGCTCGCCCTCATTGAGACCCTCGAGAATCAAAGCCATTTGAGAGTTGTTACCGCCAACTTTAACTTCACGAGTTTCGTAATCGCTACCGTTCTTCAACAAGCAAAACTGCTTGTCTTGCACGCCGTAGATGGTTTGAATAGGGACCATCAAAGCGTCTGCTTGATACTTCGATTGAATGAACACAGACGCGTTCATGCCAGGCTTGAGTGCTTCTGGGGGATCGATGATGCGAACTTTGACCGCGTATTTGCGAACTGAAGAGCCGCCCCAGCCGGCTGATTCGGCATACTGATTGACTTTCGTCACAACGCCCTTGAGCGTTCGGTCAGTCAACGCATCCACTTTAATGGAGGCTGGCATTCCGGTTTCAATCTGAGTAATGTTCTGTTCGTTGATCAGGGCTTTGACTTCCATTTTTTCGATATCAGGAAGCCTAATCAAAACTTGCGATTCGCGAACGTTGGCGCCTTCTTCTAGGATCCATTCGTCGCCACCACGCCCGCGGCTCTCTTTGGCGTACACGACTTGCCCAGAGACTCCTTCTGGCACGACGACTTCGCATTTCTTGATCATTGCCTCGATCTCAGCCATCTGGTTTTCCTGCACGCGAAGAGCATCCTTTTCAGATTCCAGTTTGACTTTGGCTGCTTCGATGTTGCTTTCGAGTTGAACTTTTTCTTTTTCCAACGTGTATTTTTTTAGCACGACCTGATTCTGTTGGGCCATTTTTTTAACGTTGTTGTTGCGTTTCAGGGCAAGCTCCGCACGTGTGACCGCAAACTCGTCCGCATCAAGTTGTCGTTGGGTGATAAATCCTTTGGCTTGCAAAGCTCGACTGTGACTCAGGACATCGTTGGCCTGTTCCAGTTCCGATTTGGCGGTTTCGATCAGGCCTTCGGCATCAAAGATTTGGTTTTGCAAGTCCATTTTCAAAGCCTCAAAAGTTCCTTCCATGTATTCAGTCAACGTGGTCTTGGCGGTCTTGAGGTTAGCATCCGCTTGAATCACAGTAGCCTTTGCGTTGGCGACGGTGATTCGCTGGCTCTCACGTTCCTTCTCAAATGCGGTAGAATCGAGCCGAACCAAAAAGTCACCTTCTTCAACGCGAGTACCTTCGGGAACTAGGCTAATTACAGACAGTTGTCCGTTGCGAGCTCGAACTTCGCAGCGGATCTCAACGTTCTCGCTACTTTGAACTTCGCCCTGATCGAGAACCTTGGCAACGAAGTCACCTTTCTCAACCGTTGCCATCATCAGGTTCAAATTCGGTTTGGCCGGACCGCTCTTGTAGTAAAACCAGGCAATCGCACCGATGACTGCGCAGATCATGGCGCCGACTACTAGAAGCGACGTTACGAAGCCGCGACGTTGAGGGATTTGGCGTTTCATTCAAGAGCCTCGGACTTATTGGTAGATGGAAAGTGACGGTTAGAGAGTTAGACTGAAAGTCTAACTGAAAAAAGCAGATTGATATCGAAGAAATCGGCTCACAAGCTGCTGCTGTCTCGCAAAAACAGGGCTTTTGAGGCCAAGTTTACTGCCGCATGCCGGTGCAACTCGGAGGAATTCTTTAACCGGCTTTAAACCTCCTTATCAACGGCAAGTTCCGCGAATAGATCCGCTTGATTGGCGTCTCAGATCGAAAGGCGCAAAAAAATCCCCTTCGTCTCATCCACGAAGGGGATTATGAACCGTCGGAAATCTGGTCCAAGTATATATAGAAAGGAGTGTCACTCGGGCCGACCAAAGACGAATCCTTGGCAAATTCGCTACAACCGTAAAGGTCAAGCTTGGCTCGCGTGATACGGTCCCTGTTTAGGCTGATTTCTGATCACAGCCAAAACCAAGGCCGTCAATTGCCTTTTTAACTTTTTCAAGTGCTTCTGGACTGACGTCACCGTTAAGGATCAACGTCTTGCCATTAAGATCGAACTCTACACCCGGTAGAGCCAGTTCGTCTAATGCTTTACGAACTTTGGCGCCTCAGCCGCCTGGTCATGCCATACCGGTGATTGCCAGGCTGACCGGAGTCGTGCCTGCTGTAGCTGTCTCTGCATCGGTAGTTGCCGAAGTGCTGCTAGTTTCTGCCGCTGGAGTTTCAGCGTCTTTCTTAGCAGGTGCTTCTGCACCACCACAACCGAGACTCGCTACGCTAACTGCTACCATACAGGCAACAGCAACAAAGCGAATTAGTCGCATGTGATTCTCCTAATTGAGATGAATAATCGAGTTCACTTATGAAAGTGTCCTCATTGATTGTCTTGTCGGCTCAAAGGAAACGTCCATTGACCCAAAAAGACCTCGAACCTTCAGTGTACGCAATTCAACCCACCACGCAGGGATTGCGAGTGCAGTTACCCGTGAAAACACGAGAAATTCTCTGGAATTGTGGTCCTGCATCCCATTTTTTACCGATTCGCCCAAGCATTTCGAAAAAAATCGTCAGGCGACCGTATTCGAACTCGGGACAAGTCACGGATTCTTCGATGAATTAAGTTCCAAAACAGGCCTTGGTCGGCATTTCTCTTCTTGGCGCAAAATCGGCATTCAGTATCATCTCAGTTCGATTCGGTCGGAGAAATCGCTCGTTTCGATGTTGTTGTATGTAGTGTGACCGTATTGGACCTTGAAAGAAAAACGAAGAGCCTGATAGGAAATTGAATTGCAGTGTTCGAATCGCCAGTGTTGGCGCGGATGACTGCGACAGGGCGAATCAGTAAGACAGTTAAAAATATGACCATCACGAAAGAGACAAAAGCAGAGATCATTGGGGAATTCCAGAAGAATGAAAAGGACAACGGATCTCCCGATGTCCAGATCGCCGTTCTGACAAAGCGAATCAATAGCTTGACAGAACACATGCGAGCTAACCCCAAGGATTACTCGACACGACGCGGCCTGCTTGGAATGGTCTCTCGTCGTCGTCGTTTGCTGGACTATGTCCGTGATCGCGATCCTGATCGTTACCTTGACCTTCTTGAGCGTCTTGGAATTCGTAAGTAACCAGATTTGTTCGCGGTTTCAAACCGTGGATGTATCTTCTGGCAAAACGTATTCGTTTGCTTCCTGTTTCGCACTTTCTTATCGCGAGGCAGGGCAGGGCGTAGCCCAAAATTCAACTCCCTGATTTCAGGTTCCTTCGGCAGGATATTGTTCGTGCCAAATGGATTGGCTTATTGCGCTTATGTCGTAATCACCGATGCTTTGTGATTGCGCAATTCTAGTTTTGCGTAAGCGGCTTTTCCGTTCTTTGATGTGTTCGCCGGTCAGGCACACTCTTTTTTGACAGCTGTGTAATTTGAATTGAATGTAGTCCTGGAAAGGGAAATGATTGTGAAAGTTAAAGTAGAAAAGAAAATTGGTGACCAAGTCCTGTCGATCGAGACAGGCCAGCTTGCGAAACTCGCCGCTGCTGCCGTTGTAATTCAATATGGAGAAACGACCGTTCTGTGCTCAGCCGCAACCGGCTCACCACGTCCGGGTTTGGATTTCTTTCCGCTGATGTGTGATTACCGTGAGCGCACCTGTGCTGCCGGTAAATTCCCTGGCGGTTTCATGAAGCGTGAAGGCCGACCAACGATGAAGGAGACGTTGACGGCTCGACTGATCGATCGTCCGATTCGCCCAATGTTTGCCGATGGCTTCAAAGATGAAGTTCAGTGTCAGTCGTTCGTACTTTCCAGCGATCGTCAAAACGATGGCGATGTTTTGGCGATGAATGGTGCTGCGGCAGCTTGTTTTATCTCTGCATTGCCTTTCCACCAAGCCGTTGCTTCGACTCGTGTTGGTCGCGTCGATGGTGAGTTCGTCGCCTTCCCGACCTTCGAACAACTCGAAGAAAGCGATATGGACATCATCGTTTCGGGTACCGACAGTGCGGTTACGATGATCGAAGGTTTCGCTCGCGAAGTCGCTGAAGATGACATGCTTGCGGCCATTGAATTTGCTCACGACACCATTAAGGAAGTTCTTGGATTGATGCACGAGCTTCGTGAGAAGTTCCCGGTTGAGAAGGTTGAATTCGAGTCTCCGACTGACGGCGGACTGTTTGATAAAGTCAAAGCAAAATATTTCGACGGCTTCAGCGATGCCGTTCTGACTGCTGACAAAAAAGCACGTGGAGCTGCCAAGTCTGAGTTCAAGGACAAAGTCATCGCCGAGATGATTCCTGACCCAGAAGCGGACAACGCGATCTGCAAAGATGCCCTCAAGAAAGCACTTTACAAGCTTGAGTCATCCGTCATCCGTGAATCGATTCTCGATGGCAAGCGTACCGATGGTCGCGGCCTTGAGGACCTTCGCGACATCGAATGTCACGTCGACGTGATTCCACGAGTTCACGGTTCGGCTGTTTTCCAACGCGGCGAAACTCAAGCGATGATCACGATCACGCTTGGTACTGGCCGTGACGAGCAGCGTGTTGACGGTTTGCAGGATGAGTACTCAAAGAAATTCATGTTGGATTACAACTTCCCAAGCTTCAGCGTTGGTGAGTGTCGTCCAATTCGTGGTCCTGGCCGTCGTGAAATTGGTCACGGTGCTCTGGCGGAGCGTTCGATCAAACCAGTGCTGCCGGATGTTGATGATTTCCCGTACACGATTCGCGTTGTGTCGGACATCCTTGAGTCAAACGGATCGTCTTCAATGGCAACCGTTTGCGGAACGACACTGGCTCTGATGGCCACTGGCGTGAAGATCAAGAATCCTGTTGCCGGAATCTCAGTCGGCATGGTTAAGGAAGGCGATCGACACGTGCTGTTGACCGACATCCTTGGCAGCGAAGATCACTTCGGCGACATGGACTTTAAAGTTGCTGGTTCGCAAAAGGGTATCACCGGCATCCAATTGGATCTGAAGATTCGCGGTATCAGCAACGACATCATCAAGGAAGCGTTGGCTCAGTCGAAGGAAGCTCGCCTTGAGATTCTTCGTAAGATGCTGACTGCGAAGCCACGTCCAGCAGAGAGCCTTTCGGAGTACGCCCCACGCTTGCTGCAGACGCAGATCCAACCGGACAAAATCGGCATGCTGATCGGTCCAGGCGGAAAGAATATCCGCGGCATTCAAGAAGAAACCGAAACGGTTATCGAAGTTTCAGAAGACGGAAAAGTAATCGTTTCTGGACTCAACGGCGAATTGGCTGAACTGGCTTTGAAGAAAATCGAAGCTTGTACAGCAACCGTTCAGGTCGGAAAAATTTACGACGGCGTTGTCAGCAGCACCAAAGAGTTCGGTGCCTTCGTTGAGATCCTGCCAGGTCGTGACGGACTGTGTCACATCAGTGAACTTTCCAACGGCTACATCAGTGATGTCTCAGACGTTTGCACTGTCGGCGACGAGATGAAAGTTCTGGTCATCGATGTCGACGGCAACGATCGCGTCAAGCTCAGCCGTCGTCGTGCGTTGGAAGAGTTGGGACTCGAAGACGAGTTCGCAGAAGATGAAGACGGTGGCGATGACGACTTCGATGGTGACGATGACTTCGACGGTGACGACGATGGAGATCGTGGCGGCCGTGGAGGTCGCGACGGCGGAGATCGTGATCGTGGCGGAGACAGAGATCGCGGTCGCGGTGGCAATCGTGGCGGCGGCGGACGAAGCGGTGGCGGAGATCGCGATCGTGGAGGAGACCGTGGTGGTCGCGGCCGATCTGGCGGCGGCGG
>CAZORS010000144.1:0-14302 GCA_964582025.1 uncultured Pirellulaceae bacterium
GCACAACGCAAAAAGGCACTGATCAAACAGTGCCTTTTTACATTTCTATTTCAAGTCGCTGTTAACGACTACTCTTCTAGCAAGCCAGAGAAGTTTCGCATCACCAAGTGGCTGTCGATCTTCTGTACAAGGTCGAACGCGACACTAACAGCAATCAGAAGGCCGGTGCCTCCGTAAAAGCTGGCGACCATGTAGTCGACGCTAAGTGTTTGCGTGATGATCGTCGGAACGATCGCGATCAGAGACAGGAATCCAGCGCCAACGTACGTGATTCGTTCGAGCACTTTCTCAAGGTAGTCCTCAGTTCGGCGACCTGGACGATAACCGGGAATGAACGTTCCGCTGTCCTTCAGATTATCAGAGATCTCTTTCGGATTGAAAGTAATCGCTGTCCAGAAGTAGCAGAAGAAGTAGATCATCGCGACGTACACCAGTACGTATAACATCGACGAGTAATCACCAAGAGCGTTTCCGATGTTGGTAATAAATCGAGAAACAGAACCCGCCCCCATCGATCCACCCAGAGCACTCAACGCAACCGGCGGCAACATCAGAAGTGACTGAGCAAAAATGATCGGCATGACGCCGGCCTGATTGATCCGCAGCGGCATATACTGACGACTTCCGCCATAAACCTTACGACCACGAACGTGCTTGGCACTTTGAGTTGGAATACGCCGTTGGGCGAGCGTGATAAACACCACGCCCGCAACCACAGTGACAAAGATGATGATCAGCAAGATGATTTTCTCGAGGCCAACCTTACCACCGTAGTTCAGACCTTCGAGTCGCATCGTCGCGTTTCCAATCAGTCCGAACAACGCACCCGGCATTTGAGCCACGATACCGGCCATGATTAGCAAACTGATCCCGTTACCGATTCCGTATTCGTCGATCTGCTCACCAAGCCACATCAGAAAGATACTTCCGCCGGTCATAATCAACACGGCATTCATTTGCCAAATGAAGGGAAGCGACCCTTCACCTCCCGGCTGGAACGTTTCGGAGATCAGGTCGGGGTCTCCTCTCATCAACATGAACTTCAGATACAACGCACTTTGCAGCAAGCAAAGTACTAACGTCAAGTATCGCGTGTACTCCGTGATCTTCTTACGTCCGGCTTCTCCTTCCTTCTTCAGGTCTTCGAGCGGTTTGTAAACCGTCCCGAGCAGCTGGAGGATAATCGACGCCGAAATATATGGCATGATCCCAAGCCCGAAAATCGTGGCCTGTGTCAGCTGACTGGCACTGAAGACAGAAACCTTTTCAAGAAACTGCCCCATCGATCCGCTTGCCATGCTTTTGGCAAATTCCGAAATCTGGGCTTGGTCAATGATCGGCAGCGGAATTTGCCAACCGATTCGATAGACAGCCAACAACGCTATCGTCAGAAGGACTTTCTGACGAAGGTCGGGGATCGTAAAGATAATTCGAAGCTTTTCAAGCATGATTTTGCCTTGTATTTCGCGATCGCAAAATGTTCGATTGCGAAAGAAAGTGGATTCATCAAACGTCGTCAATTGTCCACGTTTTAGAAGGATCCTTCAATATGAATTGGGGGGTTATCGCAAGTTTGGAAGCTCGAATGTTCAACAAAATGCGTTCACACGAGGAGCTTTATATGGAGCGATTCTGGTCGCTTTTGTTCGCGTTGTAATTTGGGCAACAACGCACAAAAAAATTCGCTCCGGATTCATGCCAAAACGGCGAACACGGAGCGATTGTAGCTGGAGTCGCAAGGCTTCAGAGTCCCGAATTGTTGCCAATCCGGCTACGACATTGAGCCTATGCCTTCTTGGCAGAACCCATTTTGTTTTTCACGACAGCCTTCGCGACCTCAAGCACAACGCAAGTTCCGCCGGCCTTTTCGATCGCTGCTTTTGCTGACTTGCTGAAGCGATGAGCCGAAACGGTGAGCTTTTTGGTCAGCTCGCCTTTGCCCAAGACTTTCAATTCGTCGTAACGGTAATTCGCGAGAGCACGCTCTTTCAACGATGCCGGAGTCACTTCCGCACCAGCGTCAAAATTCTTCTCGAGATCGGCCAAGTTGACTTCACCGATCCGCTGAGCAAACTTGTTGTTGAAACCACGCTTGGCAACGCGACGGATCATCGGCATGGCACCACCTTGGAAGGTTGGATGCTGCGAATGACCGGCACGTGAACGCTGTCCCTTGTGACCGCGACCAGAAGTCTTGCCGAGGCCTGAACCGATACCACGACCAAGACGCTTGCGTTTCTTGTACTTCGTGATGCCTACGTTTACTTCGTCAATTCTCACAGTTCTACTCCTCGAAGACGTGCAACGTCTTCTTTTGTGCGGACGCTTTGTAGAGCATCAATCGTTGCTTTCACCAACGTTACCGGATTGTTGCTTCCGAAACTCTTGGTGAGGATGTTCTTCACGCCGGCAGCTTCGCAAACAGCACGAACGGCCGAACCAGCGATGATACCGGTACCGGGACCTGCTGGAAGAAGCACAACTCTGGCAGCACCGTAGTGACCTTTGACGCGATGCGGGATAGCACCGTCAACCATTGGAATGCTGACCATCGATCGCATGGCTTGCTTGTTGGCTTTTTCAACCGAAGGCTGAACTTCGTTAGCCTTGCCGTAGCCCCAGCCAACTTTGCCTTTGCCGTCACCACAGACGACCATCGCAGCAAAGCTAAAACGACGACCACCTTTGACAACAGCAGCACAGCGTTTGATCTTTACCGTGCGTTCAATGATGCCCGGGTTCTTTTCTTTTCTATCATCTCGTTGCTTTTTCGCCACGATATTTCAATGTCTTGGACATTGCCTCAATGTTTAAAATTCTACGCCACCAGCACGAACGGCTTGTGCCAGCTCTGCGATGCGACCATGAAACTTGTATGGACCACGATCAAACTTGACTGTCTTAACACCCGCCGCAACGACTTTGGCCGCAATGGCCTCACCGATAATTTTGGCTGCTTCGCAGTTTCCACCGTTGCCGATTTTTGCAGCAAGATCACGATCGCGTGTACTGGCCGAGCAAAGCGTCTTGCCAAGATCATCATCGATCAACTGGCAATAGATGTGCTTATTCGTTCGGTGTACCGACAACCGTGGACGATCTGCCGTACCGCGGATGGTTTTACGCACCCGGTTGGTTCGTCGCCAACGTGTTTTATTGATTGCTTTTTGGTGTTTCACCGGATCGTCTCGCTTGTTCTCTGCATCATGTTGCCAAGGAATACTTGGTCAAATGATGACGCCGAAAAAAATGTTCGTTTGTGTACCGCTTAAGGTGCCAACTTTTGAAGTGCCAACTTACTATTACTGCTTGGCAGCCTTACCTGGCTTGATCTTGACGTATTCGCCAACGTATCGGATTCCCTTACCTTTATAAGGTTCAGGTTTTCGAAGTGCTCGAACTTCCGCCGCGAACTGCCCGACCTTCTGTTTGTCAGGACCCTTCACTTTGACGTGCGTCTGGTCCGGACAAGTCACGTCGAGACCCTCAGGAATTTCCTTCTTCAATTCGTTCGCAAGACCAACACGCAATGACAAAGTCTTGCCGCTGATGTTGCAAACGTAACCGACACCCTGAAGTTCAAGGTTCTTCTCGTAACCTTCTTTACAGCCGATCACCATGTTGTTGATTAGTGCTCGAGTCAAACCGTGCATCGCCCGAGAAATCCGGTCGTCTTTCTTGCGAGTGACAACCGCTTCTTTGGACTCTTCATTGATTGCAACATCGACTTCCGGACGAAGCTCAATGCTGAGCTTGCCAACGGGACCTTCGACATTCAACTGGCTACCGGCGACGGCGACCTTGACACCATCGATGATCGGGACCGGTTTGTTACCAATTCGTGACATGATTTACTTTCGACGCGTTCTTGTTTGTTTCGTTTTCTCTGGATCTCACTTCAAAGCTAATGCATTCGAGCTCGACTACCAGATCTCGCAGAGCACTTCGCCGCCAACCTTTTGTTGACGTGCTTCCCGGTCGCTCATCATTCCTTGGGAAGTACTGAGGATCGCGATGCCCATTCCATCCAAAATCGGACGGAGATCTTTTGATTTCGAATACACTCGGCAACCAGGCTTACTAACTCGCTTTACTTTGCGAATCACTTTTTCTCCGGCGTTACCGTACTTCAGGTCGATATGCAAAGAGCCAACAGGCTGTGCTTCTTCGGCTTTCCAGTCCCAAATGAAACCTTCTCGCTTAAGAACTTCTGCAACACCAACTTTTGCTTTTGAGATTGGCATCTCAACCGAGGGCCGTTCAACGCTTACTGCATTACGAATGCGCGTCAGCATGTCGGCGATGGGGTCAGTCATCATAATGATTGTTCCTTATTACCAACTTGCTTTGCGGACACCCGGAATCATGCCCTTTTCGGCAAGTTCCCGGAAACAGATACGACAGATACCGAATTTGCGATATACCGCTCGAGGGCGACCGCAAAGTTTGCAGCGTCGTTCCTGACGAACGGGGTATTTGGGTTTTCGATTCGCTTTTGCGATTTTCGATTTACGTGCCACAAGACAACCTATTAAAAATTTCTGAGTGTTTTTGCCGAAGCAACAGCGGACTAATCTTTAGCCGCCTGCTCCTTGAAAGGCATCCCGAACTGACGCAACAGTTCCCGTCCTTCGTCATCAGTTTCAGCCGAAGTCACGAACACAATGTTCATTCCTTGACTACGGGTAAATTTGTCCGGGTTGAGTTCCGGAAAAACTCCGTACTCATTCAATCCCAAACTATAGTTTCCACGACCATCGAAAGCCTTGAAACTCACGCCGCGAAAGTCACGGACACGAGGCAAAACAAACGAAAACAGTCGATCCATGAATTCGTACATGCGATCGCCACGAAGCGTCACCTTGCAACCAATCGATTGACCTTCGCGGAGGCGAAAGTTGGCGATCGACTTGCGAGCCTTCGTGATGACCGGCTTTTGTCCAGCGATCAATCCAAGAGCCTCAACCGCGTCCGCCAAGTGTTTTTTATCCTGAGTGGCTTCGCCGACCCCCATGTTAATGACGACCTTCTCCATGTATGGCAGAGAAAGAACGTTTTTGCGTCCAATCTTATCTGGCAGAGCCGGAAGAATTTCGTCGTTGTATTTTTGCTTAAGTCGCGGAATCATCGTTTTCGTTTTCCCTGGTGATTAAGGTCGAAAATAGACCAAAACATTTCAGTGGATCGTTCTGTTGTAGGTTGGGCAATCTTGCCCGACTTGTTGTAGGTTGGGCAATCTGCCCGACTATCGGTTGGTGACGGGCATGAGTGCCCGTCCTACTCTCTTAAATCACTTCGTTTGCGAGACTTACAATCTTCATGAAGTTCTTCTCTCGCAACTCACGGGCAACCGCACCGAAGATACGAGTGCCACGCGGGTTCTTGTCCTGATCAATCAAAACAGCCGCGTTGGAATCGAACCGAATGTACGATCCGTCTTCGCGACGTGTTTCTTTCTTGGTACGAACGATCACGGCTTTGACGATCGACTTCTTCTTCACGTCGCTACCAGGAATCACACTCTTCACGCTGCAAACGATGACGTCACCGAGGCCTGCAACACGTCGACGTGAACCACCGAGCACCTTGATGCACATGATTTCACGGGCGCCCGTGTTGTCAGCTACTTGCAGTCTTGTTTCTTGTTGAATCATTTTCGTGTCTTGTGTTCTAACGGTGTGTTAGGTGGGGCAGGTTTCTAACCTGCCAATTGGGTGTGATTGACAGGTCAAAAAACCTGCCCCACGCCTACGATGCGCCTTCGGCACTCTGTGTTTCTTCTTCTTTTTGCTTACGAGCGGCACGCATGGCGACAACGTCAACCTCGCGGCTCTTTTCGATCACCTTGACCAAATTCCATCGTTTCTTCTTTGAAGTCGGTGCCGCCTCAATGATTTGAACGGTGTCGCCTTCGTTGGACTCGTTGTTCTCATCGTGCACGTAGCAAGTCGTACGCTCACGAAGGAACTTTCCGTACTTCGGGTGCTTCACGGTGCGTGGAATTTCCACGACCCGCGTTTTTGACATCTTGTCGCTTTTGACGCGACCGATCATTTCTCGTTTTGGCATTCTCTTACCTGATTCCAGTGATTCTCTGAGCGGTTATTCGCTTAGGCTTCTGCAGCAGTTTTCTTTTCAGCAGCAGTCGCCGCGTTACGTCGCTCTGACTGAACCGTCTTAATTCTTGCTACCAATTTTCGGTTTCGCGACAACTCCGAAGGCTGGTCCAGACGATCTGTCTGAGCCTTTACCTTCAAACGAAACAGCTGCTGGTAGCACTCTTTAAGAGTGGCTTCCATCTGCTCTTCGTCCATGTCGCGAATGTCGTTCATGCTGACCATGATTTGTCTCTTGAATTTTGGTCGTGATCTTTAGCCGGACTCGCAAGAGTTCGGAATGTTGTTTCTAGTCCCCTGAGGTGTTGCCACCCCAGCTACCTACATAGGTAGTCGCTTAACCATGCGAACCTTGAATGGCATCTTGTGAGCCAAACGAGCAAAGCAGATCTTTGCCTGTTGTTCACCAACACCACCGATCTCGTACAAGATCGTTCCAGGTTTGATAGTTGCAACCCAGTACTCAGGTTCACCCTTACCTTTACCCATACGCGTTTCCAACGGAGTCGAAGTGATCGACCGGTGCGGGAAGACGCGAATGTAGAGTTTACCTTCGCCTCGAATATATTGTTGAGCAGCGATACGTCCAGCTTCAATGGTCTGCGCTTTCAACCAACCGGGATCAAGCGCTTGAAGGCCATAGTCACCAAAGACAACTTTGTTGCCTCGAGTGGCGTTACCTTTTATATGACCTCTTTGGACTTTTCGATGCTTGACCCGTTTTGGCATCTGAGCCATTGTCTTCGTCTCCGTAGTTACCCTGGTTAACCCAAACCTGAACGCCGATGTGGCCCTGAGCCGTCAATGCTTCGGTGAAACCGTAATTGATTTTCGCCCGTAGCGTGCTCAGTGGAATGGATCCGCTAATGTGTTTTTCGCGACGAGCCATTTCCGCCCCGCCCAATCTTCCAGCCAACTGAATCTTGATGCCTTTGGCACCCGCGTCCATTGACTCTTCCGCTGCACGCTTCATCGTGCGACGGAAACTTGCCCGTCGAGAAAGTTGCTCAGCAATCTTCTCGGCGACCAACTGTGCCTGCATATCGGGTCGTGTTACTTCCTCAATCTTCAGATTGATTCGGCGACCGACAAGGTTTTGTACTTCATTTTGAAGCCGTTCGACTTCTTGACCTTTTTTACCGATGATCAAACCCGGACGAGCAACAAACAGAGTGACCTTCACTTCGTCACGCGTTCGCTCGATCTCAATTTTGTCGATTCCTGCAGCTTTGTAGTTCTGCGTCGGATGCTTCTTGATGAAGTCGCGAATCTTCTTATCCTCGAGAAGAAACTCAGCAAACTCACCTTTCGATGCGTACCAACGACTCTTCCACGTCTCCATAACGCCGACGCGGTAAGCAACAGGATTAACTTTTTGACCCATAGTGTTCTCGTTCTTTGCGATCAAGCTTCAAGTCTGAAGCTGACCATTTCGAAAGTTATACTTCTTCCAACTTGATACGGATGTGAGCCTGTCGCTTGAGGATCATTCTTGCCATCCCTCTCGCTCCAGGACGAACACGCTTGAACATCGGACCGCCATCAATGCAGGCTTCCGACACAATCAAACGGTGCTCATCAACGATTCGCCCCGGATTCTGCTCAGGATCCTGAGCATTGGCCAATGCCGCCTTGATAACTTTCTCAAGCATCCGGGCACCGCGGTGAGGCTGATACCGAAGAAGATCGAGAGCTTCATCGACGAACTGGCCGCGAACTAGAGTTGCCAGCGGTCGCACTTTGCGAGCACTGATTTTCGCGTATCGTAATTTTGATTCAAATGCCATGACTTGTTCTCTGGTTGGCCTGACTGCCGAGCGACAAAACTGCCTCAACGAAAATCAGATCATCACTTATTTCTTTTTACTGCCACTGTGGCCACGGAAAGTTCGCGTCGCGGCAAACTCACCCAACTTGTGACCAATCATGTCTTCAGTCACGTAAACCTTCATGTGCTGACGGCCATTGTGAACCATAAATGTGTAGCCGATAAACTCAGGCACAACTGTGCACGCCCGAGCCCATGTTTTGATTGGCTCTTTTGATCCCGCCGCCTCAGCCTTCTGCACCTTGGCATAAAGCTTCTCGTCAACGTATGGACCTTTTTTCTGTGATCTGCTCATAGGACTTATTTAACTTTCAGCTGACCGTAACGCTTTGACTTACGACGACGAACGATGGCTGCGTTGGAAGCCTTCGCCAATTGGCGAGTTCGGCCACCCTTTGCAGGCTTACCAGATGGGCTCACTGGGTGACGACCACCTTTGGTACGCCCCTCACCACCACCGTGCGGGTGATCGATTGGGTTCATCGCGGTACCGCGAACAGTCGGGCGACGACCCAACCATCGACTTCGGCCAGCCTTACCAAGGCGAACCGAACTATGTTCTGAATTTCCAACGCGACCGATCGTTGCACGACAAGCAGATGGAATACGACGAATCTCGCCGCTTGGAAGTGAGATCTGAGCCCAGTTCGCTTCGCGAGCCATCAACGTGGCACTCGAACCAGCACTTCGGCACAGGATTGCACCCTGACCAGGCCGCATCTCCACGTTGTGAATCACTGTTGCCAAAGGAATGTTTTTCAACGGCAAGCAGTTACCAACGGTTGGGGGAACATCTGGACCACTCTCAACGGTGGCACCCTTCTTCAAACCCTCAGGCCAAATGATGTATCGCTTTTCGCCGTCGGCGTATTTCAACAACGCAATTCGAGCACTCCGGTTTGGATCGTACTGGATCGAATCAACGAAAGAGGAAACGCCGTCCTTGCTTCGCTTGAAATCAATCACACGATACATTCGCTTGTGACCTCCGCCGCGATGACGAACCGTAATCTTACCTTGGTTGTTGCGACCAGCGTGCTTCTTCAGCGGACGAAGAAGTGACTTCTCAGGCCTAGCACCCTTCGTCAGCTCCTTGAAATCGCAAACGCTCGCGTCACGACGCCCAGGCGAAGTCGGTTTGTATTTTCTAATTCCCATTATGTGCTCCGGAAGGTCCGGGTTAGGTGTCCTTGGCTGCAGCTTCCAGCCGCAGAACCTCTTAAGCTTCAGCTGGAAGCCGAAACCACGTCTTTCTAAAAGAAGTCAATTCGATGCTCAGCGTCGAGCTTCACAATTGCTTTCTTCCAAGCCTTCGTGCGACCCCACGTGAAACGGTATCGCCGAGGCTTACCCTTTCGAGTCTGAGTCGCAACTTTCTCGACCTTAACCTTAAACAGCTCTTCAACTGCTGCCTTGATTTCAGTCTTCGTTGCCAAAACATTTACCTTGAACGTGTACTGATTCAGCTCGTTCGACTGATAAACACCCTTCTCAGTAACCATCGGCTTGATGATCACCTGATGCGGCTCCAACTTCGGCCCCTTACGCGGAGCTGGCTTTTTGATTTTGAGTCCCATTTTCTATTCCTAAGCTTCTTCGCCTGATGTTTCAGGCTGAGCCTTGGCAGGCACGCCGTTTTTCAATTGATCCAACGCCTCGCGAGTAAACAAAACCTTTCGAGGCTTCAGAATCTCCAGAGCATTCAAATCACAAACTGGCAAAACTGAAACCCCCTGAATGTTTCGAGCACTTCGATAAACCGCTGAAGAAACATCAGCCGTTGCAATCAAAGTCGTCGAACCACAAAGGCCAATACCCTTGATCATCCCAGCAATCGCACTTGTCTTTGGAGTTTCCATCGCAAGCTTGTCGATAACAGCAACTTGCTCGTCACGAATCTTTCCCGCGATCGCCATTCGCGTCGCCGCACGAACCGCCTTGCGAGGCAAACGGTACGAGTAATCGCGATTCCGACGAGCGAAAGCGTGACCACCACCACGACGAATGTTACTCCGACGACTACCGGCACGAGCATTACCCGTACCCTTCTGCCGATACATCTTCTTGCCGGTACCGGCAACTTCAGCACGACTCTTTGTTTTGTGTGTTCCTTGACGAGCACTAGCCTGATACATCACAACGACATCGTGCAACAATTGCTTGTTGATCGTCGCCGAAATATCTTCCGGGCTAATCTCGTACTTGCCGACCTCTTTGCCGGCGGAATCAAATACTGGCAAACTCGCCATGACTAAAACCTAAATAACTGTTTCAAAAACTGCTGACTCAAAACGCAACAACTACTTCTTCATGTTCGTTTCGCGAATCACCACGAAGCCACCATTCGGACCGGGGACAGCACCCTCGACCAGCAACAAATTGTTTTCTTCATCAACACTGACAAGATTCAGGTTACGGACCGTAATCTGAGCATTACCATATCGACCAGCCATTCGCTTTCCCTTGAAAGTTCGGCTTGGGTAAGCACTCATGCCAGTACCACCAGCGTGACGGTGACACTTCTTAACGCCGTGCGTCGCACGCTGACCAGAGAAATTGTGCCGCTTCATAACACCAGCAGTACCGCGGCCCTTACTGACCCCGCTCACATCAACGCGAGGCACTTCGGCCAAAACGTCAACCTTCACGTCAGCACCAACCTCAACCTCAGAAGCACCGCGGATCTCGCGGATAAACTTCGCCGGCTCGCAATTCGCTTTTTCACGAAGCGTTCCAGCAGCAGCAAGCCTTTGCGACCGCTTACTCTTAATATCTGCAACGTGACCTCGCTCAGCACGCGAAGCCTGACTCTGCCGAGAACGCTGATCCTTTTTAGGACGAGCCTTTTCACCGAAACCCAACTGGATTGCAGAATAGCCATCTTTCTCTGGAGTACGAACTTGCAAAACCTTGCAAGGACCCGCCTCGATAACCGTTACCGGTGTAACAACCCCGGTTTCGGAATCGAACACCTGGGTCATCCCGACCTTACGGCCGAGTATGCCTTTTGCCATGACTAATCGCCTTGTGTTTCAGTGACTGCCGTCAAGGAAGTAATCCCAAAGCCAATTAAACCGATCCGAAAACCAATCTAACCAACCGCGAAACCCTTATCCCTGCGACTTCCATTCATATCTATAAATCGCCGGAGCGTTTGTGTTCAATAAAAGCAAACTGCACCCTGCAGTTAACACTATTTCGTCGATGCTTTGATCTTGATCGAAACACCCGCCGGGAGACTCAGCTTGTTCAAAGCCTCGATCGTCTTCGCAGTCGCCTGAACAATATCGATCAGACGCTTGTGCGTACGGATCTCAAATTGATGCCGAGCCTTCTTATTTACAAAAGGCCCAGACAGGACTGTGTATCGCTCAATCCGAGTTGGAAGCGGGATCGGCCCGTGAACTTCAGAGTGAGTTCGCTTTGCGGTATCCACAATGTCCTGAGCACTCTGATCCAAGATCGAGTGATCATATGCTTCCATTCGAATGCGAATAACTTCGTGATTACCAGCCACGCGGCGTCTCTCCAAAAACAGGTGGTCCGAAGACAACTCTGATCAACAAAAAATTCCCGCATCTCCGACACACATTTCGCCTACTTCGAAAAGTAAGCCTGTACTCCACCCGCAGGCATTGGTAGCTGCGAGGTCACCGGAACGTCGCGTTTTACCGCGACAGCAACCAGAAGGCACAGAAAATGTGGCCCAGAGAGATCTCACTGGGAAAGCCGGAGAATTTAAGGATGTTTTCGGAGACCGTCAACTGTGAATTTAGAAAATTCGCGAAGGAATCTTCAAATGTCCAATCGGCTGGGTTTCAGGCTGAAACGAACGAGCCGGTACAGCTTATTTATATACCGCAGACCTCTCCGATCCATAAGTAGAACTTGGTTCTGAAAAGATTCGATCGACTCGAGCAAGCTCCTGCTTTCAGTAAACCCTCGAAGCCTGAATCCAGGAAATTGCCTAGCCTGATCGATACAAATCGCAATCTCGGCAACCGTTTTGCAACTTCCAAGCCAATTTTTCCTTCCCAGAATCCCTAGCACTAACGAGGAGCTACGTTTCCCTGACCAGAAAATGGCTCCCTTTCGATGCATTTGGCTCGACGTCAATCTTCGAACCATTTCTGTGACGGATTCACAACGTAATTTGGCACGAGGCCATGCTAACTACCCCGAAAACCAACTGGACGAGACTTGATAACGGCGTAAGAGTCGTTACCGAGAAAGTTGACAACTGCGTCAGTGCGGGGATTTCCGTAATTGTAGACGCCGGTCCTCAAGATGAAGTCGAAGGCAAGTTCGGGTTGGCTCATCTTTGCGAGCATGCCGCCTTTCTGGGCACACCGCTTCGATCGAGCCGCGACTTGGCACTGCTGATCGATGCCGCTGGAGGTTGCTTTGGCGCTTTCACGGCCCCCGATTACACATGCTTCTACTCTCACGTACTAAAAGAATATGTGAGCTACGCATTTGACCTGTTGGGTGACATTCTTGTCGCGAGCAAATATCCCGAAGAGTGCCTCGAGCGGGAGAAAGATGTCATTTGCCAAGAAATCATTGGCTATCAAGATTCTGCAGACAGCATTCTGTTGGATCTAACCAAACAGAACCTCTGGCCCAACGACACGTTGAGCAACTCGGTCATTGGCGGCATCGAAGACGTTCGAGGCCTTAACCGATCGGATGTCATCCAGTTCGTTTCTCGACAGTACACACCCGATCGGTTGATTATCGCGGCTGCCGGCGGCATTGAACACGAGGAAGTCGTCGAGCAAGTTCAAGATGCTTTTTGGACGCTTCGGGGTCAATCGAGTCCACGCACCATCACACCGCCGGATATCAAAGGTGGCGTTTCGATCCACACCATGCCAACGGCTCAATGCAGTTTTTCTGTTGCGATTCCAACACCTCAGTTTGATGACGAGAACCGCTACACGCTGCACGTCATGAACAACCTGATCGGCGGCGGCATGAGCTCTCGTCTCTATCAAACACTCCGTGAAGCACACGGCTTGGTTTACAGCGTCCAGTCGAGCGTCCTCTCCTACCGTCGCGGCGGCGCGTTAATCATTTCTGGAGCCACCTCTGAGGACCAACTGGTTCAGGGAGTAACGCTCGTATTGATGCAGCTGATGTCGCTCGCGATGTGGGAATCCCCCATCGACGAAGAGGAGCTTTGGAAGTCCAAGATGCAAGTTCGCAGCCAGAGCCGATTGGCAACAGACATGATTTCAAATCGAGTCTCCCGAATCGCGACCCAGGAGTTTCACCTCAACACGCGAATCGACGACGAAACGATCCTGGAAGACATCGATTCGGTAACGATAGAAGACCTTCAGAAATTGGCTTCTGAAGTTTTACTTAACGGCATGAAACAGCTTTCCATCGCCGTCGTCGGACCAGTCCAAACGGACGGGGCCACTCATAACGATTTAATCGATATTCACGCCAGTTTTTCAGGGTCATACCTAAGCGACTGACCGAACCGGAGATTTTTACCAACCTACCCATTTAACGAAACCTATATTCGCTTGGGCCCGAGAATTTTGGGCCTTACACAGTGTAAATCTCTCTGACCCAAGGAACTAAAAATGCCTATCCCAGAAAACGTACGAAAAAATTGGATCGAACTTCAAAAGAAGTTCAACCACCCGGTCAACGCCATTGGCGTGAAGATCGTTGAGACGGATTCCAAAACTCTTTCCGTGTGGAAAGAAGAAGGAATCGATCAGTACCAGCAGAAGTAAGACTCAAGCGAGCCTGAGGCTTGGCCAACGGCTCGCGAGTGCTCTTTAACAAACTAGTTTATCGATCGAGTAGCGAGGAATCGCGTTGATTCGCCATGTTTTCAAGGCGAGTCGCGCGACGATTCGCCCCTCTCGATGAGGCCCTGAAGAACTGCCACTAATCTCACACACCAGAACATTATGAATGCCCAAAACTCAAAGCAACTTATTGATGCCGCCCGCGCTATGCTGGTCGGCGAGAACGTCCAATCTCTCGACAGTTGCGATTCAACTGTCGAAACGCTGCTGATTCAAGCGTGGGCCAGTAACTCATTTGATGAGAAACTGGATTCGTTGCTGCAAGTTATGGAACTCGATCCTGAAAACCAGTTGGGGCAGAGCGGCATTGATTGGATCGAAGGAATGAGCGACCTCGCCAACCAAATCGCGGAGTCGAGCGAGGAAACTGAGGAAACGGACACTCAGGTTGAGGCTGACACCGATGAAGTCGCAACGGAAGATTGCGAATCCGAGGCTGTCGAAGACGAAGTAGTCGACACTGAAGCGAACGCTGAGAACGATACAGAGGCTGACGCCGAAGCACAGCGTCTTGAAGAAGAAGCTGC